>JAMPEA010000022.1 GCA_023665365.1 Bacillota bacterium | reverse complement strand
GTGCTTGGCACTCCCTTCCTCCGCGCCCTGCGCGTCGCGTTCTAAACTTCGTAACGAGTGTTCGTCGTTCTCACTCTCGCTCAAACTGAAAATCTCAAATTGAATCTAAACGCCTATACTAACTTAAAACTCATATTAAGCGCAATATTTGCGTTCAGACACAAAACATAATAAAACTCAAATTGAATTTAATCGCCGATATTAAGATGAAAAACAAGAAAAAACCGTTTTGCAAACAGCCTAACGCATAACTTAAAACTCATTCTAAGCGCAATATTTGCGTTCAGACGATGAAAAGCGCTTTTGCAAACAGCCTAACGTACAAACCGTACGTGACTGTGCGCAAAAGCGTCTTTGAAGCAGTATCAACACAAATAGTGCGCTTAGATGAGTTTTAAGATGCAGGTTGCAGCAGCATCCCCGCGGCGAACTCCCGTCTTGATAATTCTGGTGTATCCGCCACCCTGTCCGAGTTCCTCTTTGCGAGCGTCGTACTTGGGTGCGTACTCCTTGAACATCTTTTCGATAAGCGGATGCTTGGTGTCCTTGATGCGAGCTTTGTATGCAGACTTGGACTCCTTGTCGCCTTTAATCTCTTTGAGGTCAACGAGTTCCGCCATAAGTCTGCGGCGAGCGGCGAGCTTTTTGGGACCGTCGTTTGTAAACTCGACGGAGGTTTGAGTTTTTTCGCCCTTGGGACTGACATTGGTGACGGTCTTTGTCACTTTGACGTCGTCTTTATAAGCTCTCATAGCGATTGTTATATACTTTTCAGCGAGGCTTCTGACTGCCTTTGCGCGGTCTACTGTCGTAGTGATTTCGCCGTACCACAAAAGCTCAGAAACTTGATTTTTAAGCAAAGCCAATCTTTGGTCAGTGCGTTTACCTAATTTTTTTGGCATAATATCCTCCTAATCCTCTTGCATTTTCAAGCCCAAGCCGAGGTCTTCAAGTTTTTTGACGACCTCTTCGAGAGATTTCTTGCCGAGATTTCTCACTTTGAGCATATCGTCTTCCGTGCGTCTTGTAAGATCGTCAACGGTATGAATGTTTGCGCGCTTCAAGCAGTTGTAGGAACGCACCGACAAATCCAAATCTTCGACGGACATTTCGAGCACTTTGACTTTGCTGTCGGCTTGCGGTTCGACGAGTATCGCCTTTTCGGACATATTTTCCACGAGGTCCACAAAGAGTTTGACATGGTCGTTTAAAATCTTTGCGGCGAGAGACGCGATTTCCTTTGCGGAAGTCGTGCCGTCGGTGGTGATTTCGAGCGTGAGCTTGTCGAAGTCGATGCTCTGCTCGACACGCGTGCTTTCGACGGTGTAGTTTGCCTTTACGACAGGAGTGTAGATAGAGTCAATCGGAATGTAGCCGATAGGTTCAAGCACCTCTTTATTTTGAGTTGCGGGAACGTAACCTCTGCCACACTTGACGTAAATATCCATGTCGATAGTCGCGCCGTCGTCGAGAGTGCAGATAACTTGGTCGGGGTTCATGACCTCGATGCCCGTCGCGCACTCGATGTCGCCGGCTGTAACTACGCCTACGGTGTTCGCGTGCAAACTGCAATGCTGTTTACCTGCCTTTTCAAGGCTGCTGACCGCTTTAAATCTGACTGTTTTGAGGTTGAGAATTATCTCTGTGACCTCTTCCTTAACTCCCTTGATGGTGGAGAACTCGTGTTCAACCCCCGCAATCTTGATTCCGACCGCCGCGGCGCCCGGGAGCGCAGAGAGAAGAATACGGCGCAAACTGTTGCCGATAGTCGTGCCGAACCCGCGTTCGAGCGGCTCAACGACGAACTTGGCGTAGTTTTTGCTCTCGTTTTCCTCAAAAGAAATTTTTGGACTTTTAATCTCCATCATAACCGTTATCCTCCAATCAGATTATTTAGAATACAACTCGACGATGAGGTGTTCTTGAATATCGAGGTCGATGTCGGCTCTCTCGGGGAGCGCCACAACCGAGCCGGTCAACGTAGCGTTGTCGAACGACAGCCATTTGACGATATTGAGATGCTTTGTCTCCTTGACGTCGTTCCACATAACGCTGTCTTTCTTGTTCTCCTTGACGGCGATGACGTCGCCGACCTTGACGCTGTACGACGCAATATCTACGGTCTTGCCGTTGACGGTGATATGACCGTGGTTGACAATCTGACGCGCCATAGCTCTCGAAGTGCCAAGCCCCAAGCGATATACTACGTTGTCGAGACGTCTTTCGATGAGGATAAGCATATTCTCACCCGTAACGCCGCGCATCTCGGAAGCTCTGTCGTAGTACATTCTGAACTGCTTTTCGGTCACGCCGTAGTAGCGCTTTGTCTTTTGCTTTTCACGAAGCTGAATGGAATAGCCGCTTGATTTTTTTCTGCCCTTGCCGTGAATGCCGGGAGGCGCGTACTTAGTCAAGATGGGACATTTGTCTGTGTTGCACTTTGTGCCTTTCAAATAGAGTTTGCAACCCTCGCGTCTGCAAAGACGGCAAACGGGTCCTGTATATTTAGCCATATGATTTTATCCTCCTATTACAGTCTTCTTGCCTTAGGCGGACGGCAGCCGTTGTGAGGAATGGGGGAAACGTCTTGAATGAGCGTAACTTCCAAACCTACGTTGCCAAGCGCGCGGATAGCGGACTCTCTGCCCTGTCCCGGACCTTTGACGTAGACTTCGACGGTTCTCATACCTTGATCGTAAGCAAGTCTTGCCGCGTCCTCGCTGACCATTTGAGCGGCGAACGGAGTGGACTTACGGCTGCCGCGCAGTTTGAGTTTGCCCGCGGACGACCAAGATACGGCATTGCCGTTCATATCGGTGATTGTGACAATCGTGTTGTTGAAAGAGGCGTGAATATGCACCTGTCCTTTTTCAACGCGCTTAATATCTTTTCTTTTTTTAATCGCTTTTCTTGCAATTCCAGCCATAATCCTGCTCCTTATTTCTTACGACTTACAGTGCGCTTCGGACCTTTTCTGGTACGGGCGTTCTGCTTTGTGCTTTGACCGCGAACGGGCAAGCCCTTTCTGTGGCGGACGCCGCGATAGCAACCGATTTCCATCAATCTCTTGATGTTGAGACCGACCTCGCGTTTGAGGTCGCCTTCTACGTGCAGATTTTTTTCGATGTAGTCACGAATGAGACTAACCTGTTCCTCCGTCAAATCCTTGACTCTAATGTCGGGATTGATGCCGGTGGTTTTCAGGATTTTTTGAGAAGTCGGAAGACCTATGCCATAAATATAGGTCAATCCGTATTCGACTCTTTTGTCGCGCGGGAGATCCACGCCGGCGATTCTTGCCATTTTCTACCTCCGATTAGTGTAAAAATATGATTTTATATATGCCACGCATAGGTAGTCGTCTTAGATTGGAATGTAACGACCAGCCGCCCTACGCTTTTTGCCGAATTTTCACCCCATCAAACGCGGAGGTTTGACGGGGACCCCGATTTTTACCCCACAAAACAGGGACGTTTTGCGGGGACCCCTTTCGCTCGCAAAAGCGAGCATATCGGGAACCCTTTATCATTGCAGATAAGGCTTAGCCTTGACGCTGCTTGTGATTGGGATACTTGGAGCAGATAACCATAACTCTGCCGTTTCTCTTGATGACCTTGCACTTGTCGCACATGGGTTTAACACTGGGTCTGACTTTCATAATAACCTCCAAAAGCCGTATTTTTACTTGTTGCGGTAGATAATTCTACCCTTCGTCAAGTCGTATGGCGACATTTCGATTTTCACCTTGTCGCCTTCGAGGATTCTAATGTTGTTGATGCGCAGTTTTCCGCCGAGATAGGCGAGTATTTCGTGTCCGTTGTTGAGTACGACTCTGAATTGGGTTTTTGGCAAAACCTCAACCACTTTGCCTTCGGTTTCGATTACGTCTTCCTTTGACATAGAACCTTCCTTATTTTTCTTTATTTTCGTTATAAAAACGGAGAGCGCTGAACAGCTCGGCGTCGAACACCTGCTGACCGTTTTTGAGCTTATCCGCGACCTTGGCGAGCAAATCGCCGTCGGACGACAGATGCTTTACGTTTTTGGTTTTTGCCTTTTTTATACGCCTCAGATTTCCGTCGGCGATTTTTACTCTGTCCTCGCCGAGTATCTCCACAACGCAGAAGTATTTTCCGCTGTCGCGTCCCGCCTTGGAATATACTATTTGACCAAGTTCCATACTATCACTCACAAAGTCAATATCTCCGCTCCGTTTTCGGTGAGCGCAACGGTGTTTTCATAGTGCGCCGACGGCTTTTTGTCGAGAGTGGTACAACTCCAACCCTTTTCCACCGTCTGCCAAGTGCCGAGGTTTATCATCGGCTCGATTGCGAGCACCATGCCCACTTGGAGCTTCACTCCGTGTCCCGCCTTGCCGAAGTTGGGGACGGGCGGGTCCTCGTGCATCTCTCTGCCGATGCCGTGACCGACCATACTTCTCACGACCCCATAGCCTCTCGCCTCGCAATACTGCTGTATCGCGCTCGATATGTCGCCGAGGCGGTTGCCGTCCTTAAACTGTTCTACGCCCTTGAAGAAACTCTCTCTCGTTGTCTCGACGAGCTTGCGTTTTTCCTCGCTGACCTCGCCAATCAAAAGCGTCCTTGCCGCGTCCGCCTGCCAACCCTTGTAGACAAGCCCACAGTCGATACTTAGGATTTGCCCATCTTCGAGTCGCTTTTCCGACGGAAAGCCGTGTACTACGACTTCGTCCACCGACGCGCATATAGTCCCCGGAAAGCCGCCGTATCCGAGGAAGGACGGCTTGCATCCGTGACGCAGTATGTAATCGTGCGCGAACTCGTCAAGCCTTTTGGTGGACACTCCCGCCTTTACTCTCTCCTCCAAAAAGAGGAGACAGTCGCGCAGAATTGCGCCGGACTTGCGCATACACTCGATTTCGGCTGCGCTTTTGATATTTATCATCCAAGCACCTTTTTCACGTCCGCGAAGATTTCCTCGATAGTGCCCGTTGCGGGAATATCGACGACCTTGCCTTGCTTGCCGTAGTAGTCGATAAGCGGCTGGGTCTGCTCTTGATAAACGTGGAGTCTGTTTTGCACGGTCTCGGGTTTATCGTCGTCGCGGATGAAGAGTTCGTCGCCGCAAACCTTGCACTTTGTCTCGCCGTTTAAGGTGGAGACGTGATAGGTTGCGCCGCACTTACAGACTCTCCTGCCGCCGAGCCTCGATACAATCATATCGAAGGGAACGTCTATATTGATTGCCATATCGATATTTGCAACCTTATCGAGCGCTTCGGCTTGCGCAATCGTGCGGGGGAAGCCGTCGAGGACGTAGCCGTTTTTGCAGTCGTCCTCTTGAAGTCTGCTCTCTACAAGACCGATGACGACCTCGTCGGGGACGAGCGCGCCCGCGTCGATATATCCCTTTGCTTTAACTCCGAGAGGTGTGCCCTCTTTGATATTGCGTCTGAGAATGTCGCCCGTGGAAACGTGAGGAACACCGTATTCCTCACAAATCAACGCGGCTTGTGTGCCTTTTCCTGCGCCGGGAGCGCCTAATAAGATAACGTTTTTCATAGCAGTTTATTTTAGCACCGTTTCGTCGGGATTGCAAGCAAATCGCAATCCGATTTGCACCCGCCCGACAAAATTTGCCATATTCCGTTATTTGAGGAAGCCCTTGTAGTGCTTCATCATAATTTGCGATTCGAGTTGCTTATTGAGTTCGAGCGCGACGGACACGACAATCAAAAGTCCCGTTGCCGAGAATGAGTTTGCCAGCCCGAGGTTGTAGTTAGAGTACTGTCCGGATAGCGCGAGGAATACAAACGTAGGCACAAGCGCGATTATCATAAGGAAGATTGCGCCGAACAGCGTAATTCTGTTGTTTATCTTGCGCAAGAAATCGCTTGTGTACTTGCCCGCGCGTATGCCTGGGATAAATCCGCCATACTGCTGAATGTTCTTCGATACGTCGTCGGGATTGAATTGGATTTGCGCGTAGAAATACGAGAAGCCCAAAATCAATATTGCGAGCAATACGTAGTAAACGGGAGTGCCCGAGCCCATATATTTTGCGTACCAAGCCGACGCAGACGTGTTGTTGAAGAACAACTGAATAATCATCTGCGGGAACATAAGCAGAGACGACGCGAAGATGATAGGCATAACGCCGCTTCCGTTGACGCGGATAGGAATGTAGGTGGACTGTCCGCCGTACATCTTATTTCCCTTTATCTGCTTAGAATACTGCACGGTTATTCTTCTCTCCGAGCCGTCGATAAAGACGATGAAGAAAAGGATTGCTATGACGACAAGGATAAATCCGATGATATTCCAAATATATGTCCAGTTGTCGCCGACCTGTTTGAGCGCGCCCGCGATACTCGTGCCCGCCGTGGACAAAATGCCGATGAAGATGATAATCGAAGTGCCGTTGCCGATGCCGTATTCGGTTATTCTTTCGCTCAGCCACATGACCATCGTGCTGCCCGCTACCAGCCAAACGATAGTGAGCGCCATTGTCAGTATAGGCGCACCCTCGGCAGTTTCCTCATAGGGGAACAGCGCGCGAATGGCGTTATTTTCCCCACCGTTTGAGTAGAGCGCCACGACAATACCGATAGCTTGGATTATTGCGAGCACAATCGCGACAATACGCGTAATCTGAGTGATTTTCTTTCTGCCCTCGTCACCCTCTTTGGACATTCTTTCAAGCGCGGGAATAACCAAAGTGAGCAACTGCATGATGATGAACGAGTTGATAAACGGCAGTATGCCGAGCGTAAACAACGTCGCGTTTGCCATCGAGCCGCCCGAGATAATTCCCAAGACGTTCAAGAAATCCGTCTGGCCGAAGATGCTTTCCACCGTCGCCGAGTCAAGCGACGGGACGGGGATATAGCAACCTATGCGGTAGACGATAATGAGAAGAAGGGTGAGCAAAATTTTCACCCTGATCTCCTTCGTCTTTAATGCATTTTTGAGGGTTTCAAACATTATAGCACCTCTGCTGTGCCGCCTGCCTTTTCGATTTTTTGAATAGCAGACGCGGTAAACTTGTTAGCTTTGATGACGAGTTTCTTTTGAAGTTCGCCGTCGCCCATAACTTTGAGTCCGTAATTTTCGACTTTTTTGATAACGCCGTCGGCGACGAGTCTTTCAATATCGACAACGTCTCCGTCGTTATATCTGTTGAAAACGTCCACGTTGACTGCGTTGTAAACGTGCGCGAATCTCTTGTTGTTAAAGCCGATTTTTGGGAGTCGTCTCGTCAAAGGCATTTGACCGCCCTCGAAGTTGGGACGCACGCCTCCGCCGCTTCTTGCCCATTGACCTTTATGTCCGCGCGTAGACGTCTTGCCCGTACCCGAGCCGATGCCGCGACCGACTCTCTTAGTAGAGGTTTTTGCGCCTTCTGCGGGTTTAATATCTTGAATGTTCATAGAATACTCCTCCTCAGATTTCCTCGACCTTGACGAGGTGGGAAACCTTTGCAATCTTACCTCTTACGCAAGCGTTGTCGGCAAACGTTTTGGTCTGACCGATTTTATGCAAGCCCAGAGCGTCGAGGTTAGCCTTTTGGTTTTTGAGAATGCCGAATTTGCTTTTGACGAGGGTGACGTTGATTGACTTTACGTTTTCGCTGTTAGCCATAGTCTATACCTCCTTAGTCCACCGCGATTTCCACGCCGCGGAGCTTTGCAATCTCGTCGGCGTTACGCAAACTGCGCAAGCCCTCGATTGTCGCCTTGGCGCTGTTTATCGGGTTGTTTGAGCCGAGCGACTTGGTTCTGATGTCCTTAACGCCCGCAACTTCGAGCACCATACGCACCGCGCCGCCGGCGATAACGCCCGAGCCTTCTTCTGCGGGGAGCAAAAGCACCTGTCCGCGTCCGAACTTGCCCGTCGTTGCGTGAGGAATGGTATTGCCTTTAAGGGACATCTGCTCGACGTTGTGCTTGGCTTGCTGAGTCGCCTTTTCGATTGCCTCGGGGACCTCTGCCGCCTTGCCCATGCCAAGACCGACCTTGCCCATGCCGTCGCCCACGACTACGAGCGCCGAAAAGCGCATATTTCTGCCGCCCTTGACCGTCTTTGTAACGCGGTTTACGGCGATGAGTTTTTTGGTCAAGCCGTCGTTTTCTTCTCTGTTTCTGTCGTTTCTTCTGTCACGATTGTCTGCCATACTTCCTCCTAAAATTCGAGTCCGGCTTCTCTTGCGCCGTCCGCCAATGCTTGAACTCTGCCGGTGTAAAGATAACCGCCTCTGTCAAACACTACGTTCTTGATGCCAAGCTCGATAGCCTTTTTAGCAACCGCCGCGCCGACGATTTTCGCAGCGTCGGTCTTGGTTGCGTTTGCAATCTGAGCGGCAACGTCCTTGCCGAGCGTGGACGCCGAGCAAAGCGTGTGACCCGCTACGTCGTCGATGACCTGAGCATAGATATGATTAGTGCTTCTGTACACGCAAAGACGGGGTCTTTCGGCAGTGCCGCTGATTTTCTTTCTCACCCTCGCGTGACGGATAACTCTGTCTTGATTTTTATCTTTCTTGCTTATCATACTCTCACCTCTTACTTAGTGGCTCTCTTGCCGACCTTCTTGATAACGGGCTCGTCCTTATAGTGGATGCCGTAGTTGTGATAAGGTTCGACAGGCTTATACGCCTTGATAATTGCCGCCTGCTGACCGACGAGTTGACGGTCGATGCCCTTGACGACGATTTCGAGGGGCTGGGGTTGAGCAAACGTTATGCCCGCGGGAGCAACCACTTCAATCGGATGCGAAAAACCGATATTGAGCGTGAGCTTGTTGTTGCCGGTGAGCGTCACCTTGTAACCTACGCCGTTGACTACGAGGGATTTTTCAAAGCCCTTCGTAACGCCGACCACCATATTGTGGATAAGCGCGCGATACAATCCGTGCAAAGCGCGATGGTCCTTGTCGTCGGAGTGGCGCTTGCACACCACGTGACCGTCCTCCAAAACCACGTCGATTGACTTGTCCACCGTTTGCGAAAGTTTGCCGAGCGGTCCGCTTATCGTGACGACGTTGTCGTTGTTTTCAAACGTAACTCCTGCCGGAAGCGCGATAGGAGCTCTGCCTATTCTTGACATAACAACCTCCTTACCAAATGTAGGCAAGCACTTCGCCGCCGATATGTTGAGCTTTTGCTTCTTTGTCGGTGAGAATACCCTTGGAGGTGGAAAGGATTGCGATACCCATTCCGCCCAAAACCTTGGGGAGATTGTCTACACTCGCGTACACGCGCAAGCCCGGTGTGGAAACTCTTTTGAGCCCCGTAACTACTTTTTGATTCTTATCGGGAGCATATTTCAAGGTGATGAGGATTGTGTTTTGGACAGCGCCCTCGACAATCTCATAGCCCGTGATATATCCCTCTTTGACCAGTATATCCGCGATCGCGACCTTCATCTTGCTTGCAGGAACCTCAACGGTTGCGTGCTTGGCAGTGAGGGCGTTTCTGATTCTGGTGAGCATATCTGCGATTGGATCAGTCATATTAACCTCCTCTTACCAACTTGCTTTTTTCACGCCCGGGAGCTCTCCCTTATAGGCGAGGTTGCGGAAACAAACTCTGCAAATGCCGTACTTTTTGAGGACGGCGTGCGGACGACCGCATATGCGGCAACGCGTATACTCGCGCGTCGAATACTTTTGCGGTCTTTGTTGCTTTATTTTCATTGCTGTTTTGGCCATACTCTACTCCTTACTTTGCAAAGGGCAATCCCATGAGCTTCAAAAGCTCTCTTGCCTCTTCGTCAGTCTTTGCCGTCGTTACGATGCAAATATCGAATCCGCGCACTTTTTCCACCTTGCTGTAATCAATCTCGGGGAAGATGAGCTGCTCCTTGACGCCGACGGCGTAATTGCCTCTGCCGTCGAACGACTTTGCGGATATTCCGCGGAAGTCACGGACTCTGGGGAGCGCGATGGAGATGAACTTGTCGAGGAAGTCGTACATTCTCGTCCCGCGCAACGTAACCTTTGCGCCGATGTTCATGCCCTCTCTCACCTTGAAGTTTGCCACTGATTTCTTTGCTGTCGTGATAACGGGTTTTTGACCTGCAATTTGTTTCAGCTCGTCAACGGCGAGTTGCAGTGACTTGCTGTTGTCCTTGCAGTCGCCGAGTCCCATATTCAGCACGATTTTCTCGATGCGGGGGACCTCGTTCACGTTAGTATAGCCAAAGCGTTTGATGAGAGCCGGCACAACCTCCTCGGCGTACTGCTTTCTCATGCGATATCTTTCAGCACTACCAGCATTCTTATCGGTTGCAGTTGCCTTAGCAACCTGATTTTTCTTGTCTGCCACGATATTACCTCCGATTTAATTAGTCTTTTTTATCCTCAGATTTCTCTGCCTTTTTCTTGGCGGCTTTTTCGACTTTCTTTGCCGCTTTCTTAGACGAAGCCTTCTTCTCGTCGAGAGACGCGCCGCACTTGGGGCAAACGCGCACGGACTTCGTTTTGCCGTCTACGTCTTTAAGCTCGTGCTTGACTCTGACGACCGCGCCGCAAGACCCGCAGACGGGCATGACGTTGGACGCGTCGATTGTGCCCTCTCTCTTGATGATGCCGCCTTGGTCTTGCGCATTTCTCGGCTTTTTGCTCTTGGATACGATATTTACGCCCTCGACGTAAAGTCTGCCTGCGTCGGTGTCCACTTTGAGCACTTTGCCGACTTTGCCCTTATCCTTGCCTGCGATGACCATCACGTTATCGCCCTTTTTCACACTCAGATTTGCCATAAAGTTATCCTCCTCCTTACAGCACTTCCGGCGCCAAAGAGATAATCTTCATATAATCTTTGTCACGAAGCTCTCTTGCGATTGGTCCGAAAATACGTGTGCCTTGGGGTTGTTTTTGATTGTCTATGATGACGGCGGCGTTGTCGTCGAACTTGATATAGCTGCCGTCCTCGCGTTGAAGCCCGAATTGAGTGCGGACGATGACCGCCTTGACGACGTCGCCCTTCTTGACCTTGCCTCCGGGGATAGCGGACTTGACGGACGCTACTATAACGTCGCCGATATTGCCGCTCCTTCTGAAAGAACCGCCCAAGACTCTGATGCACATAATTTCTTTCGCGCCGCTGTTGTCGGCGACTTTAAGCCAGCTCAATGGTTGAATCATAGCCGTTCCTCCTTACTTAGCCTTTTCGATGATCTCGACAACACGCCAGCACTTATCCTTGGAGAGCGGACGCGTCTCGGTGATAAGAACCTTATCGCCTACGCCGCACTCGTTGTGCTCGTCGTGCGCCTTGAATTTCTTGGTGCGACTTACAATCTTCTTGTAGAGGGGATGCTTTACGCGCTCGCTGATTGCAACGACGACGGTCTTGTCCATCTTGTCGCTAACGACGATGCCCACTCTTTCTTTTCTCAGATTTCTCTCTTCCATAATGCCCTCCGATTAGCCCTTTGCCTCTGCTTTTTTAGCACGGGCAAGTTCTCTTTGGCGGATTACGGTCTTGACGCGTGCGATGTCACGTCTCGTCTCTTTCAACTCCAAAGGATTGGTAAGCTGATTCGTGGCATTCTTAAAACGAAGGAAGAACAGCGCCGATTTAAGCTCGTTGAGCTTGTCCTGCAATTCCTTATCTGTCATTTCCAAAACTTCTTTCGATTTCATTGTTCACCGCCTTCGGCATTGCGAGTTTCCTCAGCTCTTACAAACTTGCACTTGACGGGAAGTTTGTGAGAGGCAAGACGCAAAGCCTCTTTTGCTACTGCTTCATCAATTCCTGCGATTTCAAACATAACGCGACCGGGTTTCACAACCGCGACCCAGTATTCGGGAGAACCTTTACCTGAGCCCATACGGGTTTCGGCGGGTTTCTTTGTCACAGGCTTGTGGGGGAAGATGTCCACCCATACTTTTCCGCCGCGGCGGATATATCTTGTCATTGCGACACGGGCGGCTTCGATTTGGTTGGAGGTAATCCAGCCCGGCTCTTGCGCAACGAGACCGTAATCGCCGTATGCCACTACGTTGCCCTTCGTTGCTGTGCCTTTCATTCTGCCGCGCATCTGACGGCGTCTTTTGACGCGTTTAGGCATTAACATTATTGATTTCCTCCTTCAAGTGGATTTTTGCCGAGCACTTCGCCCTTGTATATCCAAACCTTTACGCCGATTGCGCCGAACGTGGTGTGCGCAGTGGCAACGCCGTATTCGATATTCGCGCGCAGGGTTTGAAGAGGTATCGAACCGTCGCGGTATTGCTCGCTTCTTGCGATTTCCGCGCCGTCGAGACGTCCGCTGACCATAGTCTTAATTCCCTTTGCGCCCGCTTTCATAGCCTTTGCCATAGCCTGCTTCATCGTGCGGCGGAAAGACGCTCTCGCTTCGAGTTGCTTTGCGATGCCTTCTGCCACGAGTTGCGCGTCCGCGTCGGGAGACTTGACTTCCATTATGTTGATGCTGACCTTTTTATCGGTGTTTCCGAGCAACTTTTCGACTTCTTTCTTGATTTGCTCTACGCCCGAACCGGCTTTTCCGATAAGAGTCGCGGGGCGGGACGTGTGGATTGCCACAACAAATTTGTCCGCCGCTCTGTCGATGGTTATCTTGGAGATTGCGTTATCGTAATATTTTTTCTTGATGAACTTGCGAACCTTGTTATCTTGGATTACGTTGTCCGCATAGTGCGCCTTGTCGGCGTACCAAGTGGAGCTCCAAGGCTTGATGATGCCGGTTCTGAGTCCGTTCGGATCGACTTTCTGTCCCATTGCGATACCTCCTTATGCCCTTGAATCGAGGACCACCGTTATGTGGCTCGTTCTCTTGTTGATGCGGTAAGCTCTGCCCTTTGAAACCGCTTGGATACGTTTCAGGGTCGGACCCTCGTCGGCATAGCACTCTGCGATATACAAGTCGTTTCTTGCGAGATTCATATTGTTTTCGGCATTGGCGACTGCGCTGTTGACAACCTTGATGAGCGGCTCGCACGCAGCCTTGGGCGTGTTTTCGAGGATTGCGATAGCCTCTGTCACGGGCTTGCCCTTGATGATGTCGAGAACAATTCTCACTTTGAAGGGAGAAATTCTGACGTATTTGGCGGTTGCATGCGGTCTCGTATCCGCTTTCGCCTTACGCTCCAAAGCCTTTTGTTTACTTCTGGTAGCCATATATTCCTCCTTTATCTGCCCGATGTGGTTTTGTCGCCGGCGTGACCTTTGAAAGTACGCGTGGGAGCAAACTCACCCAGCTTGCAACCGACCATATCTTCCGTGATATACACGGGGACGTGTTGCTTGCCGTTATGGACGGCGATTGTATGTCCGACCATCTCGGGGAAAATCGTCGAACTTCTCGACCAAGTTTTGATTGACTCGCGCTTGCCCGACTCGTTCATTGCGTTTATTCTGTTCATAAGGCGTTCCTCAACGTAGGGGCCTTTTTTAACACTTCTACTCATGTTCTCCTCCGATTAGTTCACGCGCTTGATGATGAACTTACTTGACGCGTTTTTCTTCTTTCTCGTCTTATAACCCAAAGCAGGCTTGCCCCAAGGCGTGACGGGTGACGGCATACCTACCGGCGACTTGCCTTCGCCGCCGCCGTGCGGGTGGTCGTTCGGGTTCATGACGACGCCGCGGACGGTAGGACGCACACCCATATGGCGGGTCTTGCCGGCTTTGCCTACGCGCACGATTTCGTGGTCGATATTGCCGACCTGACCGATCGTGGCTCTGCATCCGATGACGATATATCTCATCTCGCCGCTGGGCATACGCACGATGGCGTACTTGCCCTCTTTTGCCATAAGCTGCGCGGCGTTGCCTGCCGCTCTTGCGATAACGCCGCCCTTGCCGGGTTGCATCTCGATATTGTGTATCATCGTGCCGACGGGGATTGCCGAAAGAGGAAGCGCGTTGCCGACCTTTATATCGGCGTTCTCGCCGCTCTCCAAAACGTCGCCGACGTTAAGACCGAGAGGCGCGAGAATGTATCTCTTTTCGCCGTCCGCATAGTGCAAAAGCGCTATGTTTGCCGAGCGGTTCGGGTCGTACTCGATTGTGGCAACCTTTGCGGGAATTCCGTCCTTGTTGCGCTTGAAGTCGATGATACGATATTTGTTTCTGTTTCCTCCGCCGATGTGACGCACGGTTATTCTGCCCATCGAGTTTCTTCCGCCGGACTTGTTGAGCGACACAAGAAGCGAACGCTCGGGAGTGGTGGAAGTAATCTCCTCATAGGCGGACACCGTCATAAAACGGCGGGCAGGAGAAGTCGGTTTATATTTTTTAATAGCCATAATATATACTCTCCTTATCCTTATGCGAGGCTATCGAAGAACTCGATTGCTTTGCTGTCGGCGCTCAGAATGACGATAGCCTTTTTATAGGCGGGACGTCTGCCCTCGTTTCTGCCCATTCTTTTGAGCTTGCCGTCGTAGTTTGCTGTATTGACCTTTGCAACTTTCACGCCGAAAATCTGTTCGACAGCCACTTTGATTTGTGACTTGGTTGCGTCCTTTGCAACCTTGAACGTGTATTTCTTTGCAGGAATTCCGTCATAGCTTTTCTCTGAAAGAATCGGCTCTATTATGATGTCGTATGCTGTCATTTTACTGCCTCCTCGATCTTCTTGATTGCGTCAACGGTGAGGACGATATTTTTGTTGGCGACTATGTCGTATACGCTGAGCGTCCTTGCCTCCGTCACGCCGACTGCGGGGATATTGCGGGCTGCGAGCAACACGTCCGCGTCGTACTCGCCGAGGACAAACAGAACTTTGCCCTTTACGCCGAGCGCCTCGACCGTATTTGCCACGTGCTTCGTCTTTGCCTCTGCGAGCGCGAGCTTATCGAGCACCACAACTTCATTCTGACGGATTTTCTCGGAGATTGCCGATAAAAATGCCGTCTTTTTCATCGATTTGTTGATTTTTTGTGAGAAATCTCTGGGCTTCTTTGCAAACACTACGCCGCCGCCTACGTACTGCGGAGAGACGATAGAGCCTTGACGCGCGCGACCCGTACCTTTCTGACGGTAAGGCTTAGCGCCGCCGCCGCGAACTTCTGTTCTCGTCAAAGTGCTCATAGTGCCTTGACGCTTGTTTGCAAGTTGCGCCACTACGACTTGGTGCACGAGCGCTTCGTTGTAGTCGCACGCAAAGACGGATTCACTCACTTCTACGCTGCCGACCTTTTGACCGGCCATATTCAATACGTTAAGTTCCATATCCTACCTCGCTTAGCCCTTGACGGACTCCTTGACGACCACCAGTCCGCCCTTCGGACCAGGGACAGCGCCCTTGACGAGCAAGAGATTTCTTGCAACGTCTACGCGTACAACAGTAAGGTTTTGCACCGTCACTTTTTCGTGACCCCACTGACCTGCCATGTGCTTGTTCTTAAACACGCGGGAGGGAGAGGAGCAAGCGCCCATTGAGCCGACGCCTCTATGGTATCCGGAGCCGTGCGCCTTAGGACCGATGTGGTTGTTCCATCTCTGCACGACGCCCGAAAATCCGTGACCTTTCGACGTACCCGTCACGTCAACCTTGTCGCCCTCGGCAAAAATATCGCACTTGATTTCCTGCCCCAAAGCGTAGGACGCGCTGTTTGAAAGACGAAGCTCGCGCAGATACTTTTTGACGGTTACGCCCGCCTTTTTGAAGTGTCCGCTTTCGGGCTTGTTGACTCTCGTCTCCTTGACGTTGCCAAACCCCACTTGGACAGCCTCATAGCCGTCGTTCTCCGTCGTCTTTACCTGTACGACCGCGCAAGGACCTGCCTCGACGACCGTCACGGGTATGACTTTTCCTTCGGGAGTGAAGATTTGGCTCATACCGATTTTCTTTCCGATGATTGCTTTATCCATGTAAAGTTCATCCTCCTTGATTGATTACTGTATCAGAGCTTGATTGAGATGTCCACGCCCGCGGGCAAGTCGAGCTTCATAAGCGAATCCACCGTCTTGCTGGTCGGGTTGTAGATGTCAATCAAACGCTTGTGCGTTCTTAGTTCAAACTGTTCGCGGCTGTCTTTGTACTTGTGTGTAGCGCGCAAAATCGTGATGATCTCCTTGTCCGTGGGAAGAGGGATAGGACCCGAAACTTTCGTGCCGGTCTTTTTCACGGTCTCGACGATTTTCTCTGCGGAAACGTCGATGAGGTTGTGATCGTACGCTTTGAGTTTGATTCTTATTTTTTGTCCAGCCATTTAAATAGCCTCCTCGATAATAACACTAATCCGTGTGTGTCTTTTTATATTTTCGCCGTTGCAACCGCAACGGAATAGACGTGTCCTATGACACGCTCACCTACTATACACTAAAAAAATCGATGCTGTCAAACGAAATTCGCCTAATTTTTGCAAATTTTCAAATATTTTTTCAAAGACAAATCCGACCGCTATATATTGTGTATATATTGATTATTAAATCACTAAACTATTTATATATAATTATATAGGGTTTGCGCTATTATCCTTTAATACAATAGCCCACCCCTTCCCTACGGGCTTTCCCCTCCCGCTCGAACCACACCCCACAAAATGGCATTTTGCGGGGACCCCGTAGGACGCTCCTCGTAGCTCGCTCTTTGACTACTTAACTTCTCGTCGCTCGCGGGATGGGAAGTCGGCGCGCGCACGTCGAGTATCGTCCCCTCATTATGCCACTCGTTCGCGGGCATATAAACAACACTTGCCCGCTCACTTGTACTTGTTGTGTGTTACGCGATTGGGCTATGCCTCAATCGCTACACACCCAACTCTGGTGCTTGGCACTCCCTTCCTCCGCGCCCTGCGCGTCGCGTTCTAAACTTCGTAACGAGTGTGCGTCATATACTCGCTTACAGCCGTCGCTATCATCCTCGCGCCTGCGGCGCTCGGATGAGCGCCGTCTTTAAATAAATCACTTTTGTCCTCGAAAATCTCGTACAGGTCGATATATCCAAGCCCATACTCCTCGGCAAGTTCCCTCGCCGTCAAGCGAACGTCCGTCGCAACCAAATCTATATTTATCCCGTAGGGTCGCTTGCCGTTTTTCAACCACACGGGAGTAGGCGACATGATTATCATGCTTTCGACGCTTTCGAGCGCGAGGTAGCTCTCGATAATCTCCTTGTAGTCGTCAACGTAAGCGTCCTTGCCCTTCCAGTTGCCCGATTTCGTATCGTTTGACCCGAGCATAATAATGACTATGTTCGGCGAGAAGCTAAGGCTTTGCCTGTACAGCTTTTCCGACACGTAGGGACGGTCGCCTGTCTTTGACGCGGTACGCCCCGAGTACCCGTAGTTGTTGACGCAATATTCGTCGCCGAGCAACTTGCCGAGCTGTGCGGGATAGTTGTTTTTCACCCAATTAGATACACCGTAACCGTACGTCAAGCTATCGCCGACGCACGCTACTCTTACCTGCCCGTCCTTAGGGCTGTTCAACTTATGAATACTTCCGATCAATCCGTTCATATACAACGTCGGCACGGTCACGCACACGGCAATCACCGCCACCGCTAAAATTATCGCAATAGTGATTATTATTTTTTTCTTGGTCATAGGTATTCCCCCGCGTAGATTGTAACATAAACGAGTTATAGTTACAAGAGCAAGTTTTTTTTGATAAGAATTATATGCAGAGATAAATTTTTAAAAAGCGCCTTCCCCTTTGGAGTCCCCGCAAAACGTCCCTGTTTTGCGGGGTAAATACGGGGTCCCCGTCAAACCTCCGCGTTTGATGGGGTATATTCGAGGGGAGGGTGTCACGCAGTGACGGGTGAGGTGTGAACACCTTACTAAGGGGGTAAGGGCTGTTTTCCGAGTCCGCCCTATACCCCCTTATGAACCCCCTTACCTGAAAACTCCTCAAAACCCCCTAACCCCCTTACTTTTTAAGGGGGTTTATTAACGTCGGCTTGATAGGGTGTTACACGACGCGTACTCTTTACGAAGTTTAGAACGCGACGCGCAGGGCGCGGAGAAAGGGAGTGCCAAGTGCCAGAATTAGTACAAGTGAGCAGACCGTGTTGTTTTTGGTCTGCGAACGAGTGGCATAAACTCGCACTCGCAGAGTGTCGAGTGGGCGATACCTTAATGCACGCGCGCCGACTTCCCATCCCGCGAGCGACAAGAAATTAAGTAGTCAAAGAGCGAGCTACGAGGAGCGTCCTACGGGGGCCCCGCAAAATGCTATTTTGTGGGGCGGTTCGAGTGGGAGGGGAAAGCCCGTAGGGAAAGGGTGGGAAACTTTATTTAGAGTACACGATGGCAAGTAGGCGGCACTGACCAAGTCAATCGCCAAATAGCGCGTTTTATGTTATTAAATCACCCTCTTTTGCATACTCTTTTGGGAGGTGAATATATGATTGCAAGAAAAGAGATAATCATTCTGAACGGCGGCGGACATAAAGGCATAGTAAAGATTTCGGCAGTCACGGGGAAAAGCGGAGTGGCAAAGGTGAACTGTTCTTTGGATTTCAGACCCAACAACGCCAAGTTATACCTCATAGGCGATAACGTAGCGCAAATGACACTTAAAGATACGAATTGCGAAGATGAAGTGCCGTTTAGTGCAAAATCCGAGATAGGTTGCGTGCTTCGGTCAAGCTCGATAACAATGTTTGGAGGCGGTGGCTCGAAAAGCGAAATGCTAAAAAGGATTGAAAACGCGAGCACGCGGGAGCGCACTGTCGAACATGAAAAGACAACGCCGCCATCAGCGGCACAAGACGACAAAGACGACAAAAACGACGTTACGGCGACAAGCTCCCCCGAAGCGGACGCAGAAAAGCCCGCGCACGTCGGCGCGACGGTCAAGGCAAACGCAAGTTCGCTCGGCGAATGGACAAAATACGACGGCAACAATTTTTACTACGCCGTCAAGCCGCAGATTGACGAAATGTTCGTCTGCTATCCCGAGGAGACACTGCTTGCCGACGTCGTTCCCAACTCGAAGTGGGTCAGAGTGGATGCCGACGACGGCTACTACGTCGTGGGGCTGTTGTACGACGAGGACGAGCCGTCGTTTATCTGTTACGGCGTGCCGCAACTAAAATCCGACGGATACGTCAAAGCTCCCGCCGAAATCGAAAATCTGTGCGTATGGCTTCCGCTCGGCGCAAGCGAGAACATATCGGGATATTGGATAATATACCAGTCTGCCCGCACCGGAGAAATAATAAAGTAAACCGCGTCCGTAATTGAGAGGAACAAGGTGAATTGCTACACTCCCCCTTAAAGAATAAGGGGGCACGGGGGTTTTGAGGAGTTTTCGGGTAAGGGGGTTCATAAGGGGGTATAGGGCGAACTCGGAAAACAGCCCTTTACCC
>JAMPEA010000021.1 GCA_023665365.1 Bacillota bacterium | reverse complement strand
GGAGTTATTATGAGCGGACATAGCAAATGGCATAATATTCAACAGAAAAAGGGCAAAACCGACGCCGCAAGAGCTAACGTTTTTACCAAAATCGGTCGTGAGATAGCGGTCGCGGTCAAAGAGGGCGGTCCCGACCCAAACAGCAACAGCAAGCTCGCGCAGGTTATCGCAAAGGCAAAGGATAACAATATGCCCAACGACAACATTACGCGCAGTATCAAAAAGGCGAGCGGCGAGCTTGGAAGCATCAACTACGAAGATATGACCTATGAGGGCTACGGCGTAGGCGGATGCGCAATCATCGTCGAGGCGCTTACGGACAACAAAAACCGTACTGCGGGCGACGTGCGCCATCTTTTCGACAAATTCGGCGGAGCGATGGGCACTACGGGCTGCGTGTCGTTTATGTTCAAGCGCAAGGGCGTTATCACAATCGCAAAAGAGGATATAGACGAGGACGACCTTATGATGTACGCGCTCGACGCGGGCGCGGAGGACATAAACTCCGATGACGACGAGGTGTTCGAGGTCTATACGGATACGGCGTCGCTTGCGGAAGTGCGCAAGAGCTTGGAGAGCGCGGGCGTTAAAATTTTGTCCGCAGAAGCGTCGATGATACCCGATAGCTACGTTGACCCCACGCCCGAACAGCAGTCCAGCATAATAAAGCTCATCGACAGACTCGAAGAACTCGACGACGTGCAAAACGTTTATCACAACGCCAATCTGACGGTGGAAGAATAATTTTCGTTTAGCTGTTGACAAGCGCGATTAAAGGTGATATAACATAGTCGAAAATGTGAAAGATATTTCATGTTTTCAGAGCGCATAAAATTACGCCCTCGATGACCTGTCGGGGGCAAAAGCATATCGTGATTTTTATTGCTTGATTTTGGCAATAATGGTAGAATAAATAAGCACCTAAGATTTTGCACGGCGCGCAAGCGCAAAGAGGCGGAATATGAAAAACATTTATCTCGACCACGCGGCAACTACGCCGCTTTCGGAAAAAGCGTTTGAAGCGATGAAACCCTATTTTACCGACGTTTTCGGCAATGCAAACTCGCAGCACGCGTTCGGGCGCGACGGCGCAAAGGCGGTCGCCGACGCAAGGCAGACTATTGCGGAGTGTATAGGCGCAAAGCCGAGCGAAATCTACTTTACCTCCTGCGGAACGGAAGCGGACAACTGGGCAATCAAGGGAGTAGCCTCGCAATTAAAGGACAAGGGCAAGCATATAGTGACTTCCGCAATCGAGCATCCCGCGATTTATACCACTTGCAAACAGCTTGAAAAATACGGTTACGAAGTGACCTACCTGCCTGTGGACGGCGATGGCTTTGTATCTCCCAAGGATTTGGAGGAAGCCATACGCGAAGATACTGTGCTTGTAAGCATTATGTACGCCAATAACGAGATAGGCACAATCCAGCCTATCAAGGAGCTTTGCGAGGTCGCGCACAGGCACGGAGTGCTGTTTCATACAGACGCGGTGCAGGCAACGGGCGCTATCAGATATAACGTCAAGGAGCTCGGCGTAGATATGCTGTCGATGTCCGCGCACAAGTTTTACGGACCTAAGGGAATGGGCGCGCTGTACGTGCGTAACGGCATGCGTATAGAAAAATTGCTTGCAGGCGGCGAGCAGGAAAGGGCGCACAGAGGCGGCACGACCAACACCCCCGGCGCTGTCGGAATGGCGGTCGCGCTCAAAGACGCGCTCGACAATCTCGACGAAACGGCAAAGTACGTCGGCAGTCTGCGCGACAGGTTTGTAGCCAAAGTAATTGAAAAAATCGACGATATATATTATAACGGCGCAAAGGATACAGCAAAGAGGCTTTACAACAACGCCAATTTCAGCTTCCGCTACATTGAGGGCGAATCCATTTTGTTCTCGCTCGACCTTGCGGGCATATGCGCGTCGTCGGGGTCGGCGTGTTCGTCCGGCTCGCTCGAACCGTCAAGAACTCTGCTTTCAATCGGAGTGCCCGTCGGCACGGCGCACGGCTCGATAAGATTTACGTTCGGCAAAGACAACACTGTCGAGGACGTAGACTATACCGTGGGCGAGCTTGTAAAAACCGTGGAGAAGCTCCGCGCAATGTCGCCGCTTTACAAAAAGAAATAAAAATTTTACACGGCACGTCCGTGGAGGAGTATATATGTACAACGAAAAGGTTATGGAAGTTTTCAAAAATCCTCAGCACATGGGCGAGGTTGAAAACTACAATGCGATAGGCACGGTAGGCAACGAAACCTGCGGCGACATTATGCAAATCACTATGCGCATAGAGGACGGCATAATCAAGGACGCAAAGTTTAAGACGTTCGGGTGCGCGGCGGCAGTCGCGTCAAGCTCGACTGCGACGGGAATGATAATCGGCAAAACCGTCGAGGAAGCGCTTAAACTTACAAATAAGGACGTCATCACCGAACTTGAAGGTCTGCCGCCGCAAAAGATACATTGTTCGGTGCTTGCAGAGGACGCTATAAGGCTTGCCATAGACGATTATCAAAAGCGTATCGCAGGCTGATTTGACTTAAAACCCGCATAAACATTGCGGGTTTTTTAAACCGAATTAAAACACGATAGGTGTTTTATGCTTGGATTTAACGTAAGGCAAAATAAATTTTCATTTGATATTTTCTGTCAAAATCGCAAATAAATATGTAACTGTCGGCGGAGGAAGAAAAATAAATAGGGAAGTTTTTTGCGGCGAGAATTGTTTGTAACACACAAACCGTGTATCTGCCAAAAGACTGTAAGATACACGATTTGTGTTTTTCAGAGGGAAAGTTGTCAGAAGGTATTATAACAATACGTCTTCTATTTTGTTCACGAGTGAGCGTTTAGCTCTTTTGATGGAATGGTTTGACGTGCCGCAATAAAAAGCAGTAGCAGTGACTATTCCGAGCATCGCGCCGATTATAAGTGAATTTTTCATTTGTTTGCCTCCTGTTATTATTGTGTGCGGCGCGTTCGCGCATATGTATGACAAAAAATACCAATAAAAAAGGACGCTCGTTTGAGCGTCCTTTTTGAAACGGCCGCGGTGGGGAGGATAATTACGAACCGTTTCGATTATTTATCGCAAAAGCGGATAAATCTTTTTAACTGACGAAAGTGCAGTTTATTTCTACCGTGCTGTTTAGAACGTTATTGGTCTTTGCCCATTCGATGAAATCGCAGAGAGTGCTTGCAGACAAGGCAAAGCCCATATTGTCTATGTCGTCGCTGACGAGTTTGCTCTCGACGACTCCGAGCACGACTCCGCGCCTGTCGAGCATAGGTCCGCCGGAGTTGCCGCTGTTCACTGCGGCATCGGTCATTATAAACGAACCTGAACCCCAACTCGATACGCGTATGCCTACGTTTGAAATAGTGCCCGAGGTTATGCTGTTAGTATCGCCGATGCCCTCGGGATTGCCGATTAGGGCGACGGGAGTGCCGCGTTTTATCGAGTAGTCGTTCGACGCGAGTTTTAACGATACGTGTTGCTCGTTGGAGGGTTGATTGCCCGTTATGCGCAATATGGCAAGGTCGGGTTGGTCGTTCTCTGCGCTTGCATTATATTCTTCATGATATTGGTCCTCGACTGTCGTTGAGTATGCGCCGTATGCGACGATTTCGGTGGTGTAAGTGGTTTCGTCCTCCTCAAATACCGCGGTTATTTTGCCGTAGCTTGCCCACTCGATGCGAGGTGTTTTCCCGTAATACGGACTGTACGTTGTATGCGCTGTGGCAAATCTTACGCAGTGCGCGTTTGTCACGATATATCTTCCGAGCGTCCCGTCCTCGTTCGTATCGCTGATGAGGAAGCCCGTTGCAAGCCCGTCCGCTTTTGCGCTTAGGGAGGAGGTATACATATACAGCCTTGCGACCCCCGAGGCGTAGTTTTCGGCAATCTCGCCGATTGTGGTATCGAGCGCGTCGATGACCTTTGTCGTGGCGGTGTTAGTCACGTCCTCTACGACATTGGTATCGGACAGCGAGTCGCTTATCGCCGAATAGTATTGCTCGCGCATACTCGCTTCCATAGAGTTGGCATATTCAGCCGCTATCGAATTTTTAAGCGTCGCAAGCACTATCACGTTCACTATCACGAGCACGCACATTATCACCGCTATCACCAAGCATATAATCGCGTTTAGGTTGCTTTTGCCGCTGTGTTTAGGCTCGGGCGTGTGATATATCGGCGTGCGAACAGGCTCGCGGGAAGGTTGCTCGTCAAAGAAGTTATTGAAATCGTCCATAAAATCCTCACTGTTTTATATTTGAATATTATTGCCGTACAATTAAATTATTATTAAAAACGTACAAAAAGTAAAACCTCGCCGATAATTATACTAAAATCGAACATTTTGTAGGATTGTTGACAAATGCCGCAGGGTATATTAGAATATCCGTATCCGAAAAACTTTTCAGGAGGATTAAAATGGCAGTAATTTTTTGTGATACCGACAGCGAACTTTGGTATACTCACGCAGAGGAGTACGACGTCAAGGTTATCCGTATGCCTTATGCCGTAGACGGCGTGGAGGATTTCAGCGATTTGGGCGAGAAATTCGACGCGAAAGCATTTTTCGACAGTATGAGAAACGGTTCTAAGGCTGTTACGTCCGCGCTCAACGAGGAGATTTATTATGAGATATTCAAGCCCTATTTTGAAAAGGGCGAGGATATTTTATACGTCGCGTTTTCGTCTAAGTTGTCGGGCACGTTCCAATCGCTCGACTTGGCTATTGCAAGGCTCAGCGAGGAATATCCCGAAGTAAAATTCCGTCGCTTCGACACTCTCAACATTTGCATGGGCGCAGGTATTTTGGTGTATTTGGGCGCAAAGTACTTCCGCGAGCACGGCGACGATATAGACGCAACCTATGCGTACCTTGAAAGCATAAGAGATAAAGTAGCGGTCTATTTTGTCGTCGAGGATATGAAATATCTCGCGCGCGGCGGCAGAATTTCTCCCGCAAAGGCAAAAATCGGCAATCTTATGAATATCAAGCCCGTCCTTACGGTGAAAGAGGACGGCACTTTGGACGTTTGCTCCAAGCAAAACGGTCTTAAAAAGGCGTACAATTTCCTGCTCGACGAGTTTAAGGCAAAGTATAAGCAAATCGACGGTTCTGCGGTGACGATTGTGGACGCAGACAACAAGGCGGTCGCCGACGATATTGAAAGGCGCGTGCTTGAAATCGCTCCCGACGCGACTATCTGGCGTCAGCCAATCGGTCCCGTTGTCGGCGTACACGCGGGTCCCGGCACGATAGGGCTTGTATACACGACAAAATAAATCAAATAAAAAAATTCCGCCGTATTTAGGTTTCAAAATACGGCGGTTTTTTGTTTATTTTTTTATTGTATTGGAGTTTTGATTGTACGCTTTTGCAACGCATTTCCATTCGCCGTTCATCTTTAATAGTAAAAGATAATCGGTGAAGTCGATTCTGTTTCCCCAGCCTTCTTCGAGAACACGCACAACGGCAAGCGTCTCTTCAAGCGCGATGACGTCTACGCGCGCCTTGAAATTTTTATCGCCGCCGACGGTGTCTACGTTACGATAAAATTGCTCGATAGAACCGTGTTCGAGTTCTCCGTCTAAATAGCCGAATAAAACCGCTTCGTCAATAAACAACTGCTTTGCATATTTGCTGTCGCCTTCGGCAACACTCTTGACAAAATTCATTGCCGCAGTTTCAACCGCTTGATACTCTTTTAATTCTGCTCTCATAAACACTCCTGAAAAAATTATTTATCAAAACCGTCCGTCATTTTATTTCAGAACGCTCTTGACAATGCGGATTTTATTATTATATGATTATTTTGTCAAGTACGCACAATAAAGTGTGATACTAACAAAAAGTAAAGTGTAAAAAGGCGGCAATTATGGCAAGTACAAGATGTATAGCTTCCGAAAAGTTGTGCGACACGGGGTTCAGTTATACGCTGTCGCTGATAAGCGGGAAGTATAAAATGACGATACTCTATACTTTGATGGAATTTGGCGTTGTGCGATATAACGAGTTGCAACGCTATATAAAAGGCATATCCTATAAGACGTTGAGCCTGTCTTTGAAGGAATTGGAAAACGACGGATTGATTATTCGCAAAGAATATCCTCAAATACCGCCTAAGGTGGAATACAGTCTTTCCGAACGCGGAAAATCCTTGATGCCGATATTGGACGGTATGTGCGAATGGGGCGATAAAAACCGACTGTAAAATAAAAAGCACCGCAACGATGCTTTTTTGGTGTTGAATTTGCATAGTTTTTTAAGTTTACAAACGTTTATAAAATGTTCGGCAGGGCGGCGGATAGTCTCTCGATTGCGTCGAGGGGGAGTATCGTCCTAAACAGCAGGATTATCAGAAGAAGCGCCGCGCCCACAACGAATGAGATTGTGGATAGAAACATTGAAAACCTCGCCAACGGCTTTATCGTGTTTGCGCCTGCAACCGTCAGTACCGTGCCGATGAAGCATATCGCTATGCCCGCTATAAGCAACCATTTCAGCAATACCGACGGCGAGGCTTGCGGAAAGAAGTTTATCTTTGGCACAAACAAAAACAGGCATGCCATCAGCACAAGCACGAAGCCCGCAAGCGAAAATACGAAGCCCGAAATAAGCACGTCTCGACGGGCGCGCATATTCGAGTAGGGTTGCGGCGGGGGTGTAGTGCTATGTCTTTTGCTCATACGTTGATTTTAATCCATAATCCTCCCTCTGTCAACCCACTTCGTGGGGTTTTAACGAAAGCCGAGTGCCTTTACTTAGTTTAATAGGAGCTCGCAGTTTATGTTTCTTACACGCGAAGTGTGCTTCGTGGGATTGAAACAAAAGCAGAGTGTTCCTATCTTAGTTAGAAATGCTTGGCAGTCGTTCAATTTACACGAAGTGCGAGTATAAATACGTCGTTATCGCCGAACGACTTATCGTTATAATTTCCGTCGAAAAGCAAGGATAAAGCCGCCGTTCCGTCCATCAAGTCGTGCGCGACCATCACATTTTTGCCTGTGAATTTCAGCTTTGAAACAAGCGTATCGTTTTCAAGCCGTACAAGATAATTTACGTCGTTTTGCGAGATTAAAAACAATTCGTTTTCGCCGTCTATCGCTTGATAGGTTATATCACCGTCGTTTTCGTTTGCAAAGGCAACCTTAGACGAAGATTGAAGCTCCAAATGCGAGCAAAATAGCGTTTTTACGCCGTCGGCGATTACGCGTATATTGCTGTTGTCGGCAAGCGTCGCGACCGCGGTTTTCGCGCCGATAAACTTGTATGAAGCGGTTTGTTTCAAATTGCCGTTTAGGTTTGCAATCAACATTCCGTCCGTGCATTTTGCAAGCAGAGTGAAAATCAAACTCCCGTTCTGCGCGCTCGGAAGCACCTGAGTCAGTTTGCAGTTTGTCAATTCGCCTACGTAGTCGAAGCCGTCGCTTGCAGAGTAGGTGAGAAAGCCTACGCCGTGCACCGTCTGCACGAAAACCGCGTCGTATGCGCTTAGTCCCGCAGTATAGACGATTTTGCCGTTGTCTATGGGATATACGCAGTTACTGCGCGTTACGTCAAGCGACTTTGAAACCGTGCTTACGTAGACGAATCGCTCGTCCGCAGTGTACATTTTTGCGCTCGCGCCCGTGACGTACAGTTTATAGTCGGAGTAAAGCGGGCAGGAGCTTTCGCACACCGTCGCAAGGCTTGCGTTTATCAGACGCAGTTTTGTCTGCGCGGCGGTCTTTGTGACGATTAACATTCCGTTTTCGACCAAACTCGATGCAACGAAACTCTCGTTTACGTCGCCAATCAGGGCGACGGAAAGCAAGTTGCCGTTTTCAAATGCGGCAATATGCAAGCCGCACTCTTTCACGTCGTACTCGGTCGATGCGCTGTAAAACAACACGAAACGCTTGCCTGCGTAGTACAGCGTATCGAGCAGCACGTCGTTATCCTCGCCGCCGACGTGGTTTATGTACGTTCCGTTTTCGATTTCGCAGGCGCGGGGAAATTCGGAATACACGGGTAGTCTCTGTTGCGTGCCGCTTGACAGCGTGTCGTCGGCATCTGCGCCGGCTATGTCGGGAGCGGACGAGTTTTTGCTTTTGATAATCGAACTGAATGCGATATAGCAAGCGATAATCGAAGTAAGCAGCAGGATTATCGCAAGCCATTTTGCGATGGTTTTTTGTCTTTGCATTTTTCACCTCGCCTTATGCTATCACATATCAAATCCGCAATTTTTCCGTTTGCGTCGGCGGATATGGCTCGCATAGGGGGATTTTGCAAGGCATTTTCTATCGTGCGTAAAAAATTGTCCGAAAAACTCTCGTTTTGGCATAGCGTAATTCCGCCGTATTCCTCGGCGAGCTCGGCGTTGAAAATCTGGTCTCCGCGGGAAACGCCTTTTGGCAGTGGGACGAATATCGCGCGTTTTTTGAGCGCGGATATTTCGTAGACGGCTGTCGCGCCCGCTCGGGATATTACGAGGTCGCTTGCGGCGTAAAAATCCGCGATATTGTCGGCATAGTCGAAACGCAAATAGTTTTTGCGGCTATCTACGGAGGATTTGCGGTCGGTTTGTTTTTCGGAAATCCCGCCGCGTCCGCTAACGTGCAAAACGAAATATTTTTGTGTGAGTTCCTTGATATGTTTTTCCACCTCGTCGTTTAAAAATTTTGCGCCGGACGAACCGCCGAGTACGAGCAAAATCTTTCTTGACGTCAGAATGCCGAGCCTCGATTTTGCCGAAGTCTTATCAACTCCGAACAAGTCCGCGCGAAGAGGCATGCCTACTTCTATGCCGTCGAACCGAGCATGCGGATTGGCTTTGAGCAGGGTAGCCCCGCATTGTTTCGCAATCTTGTTGGCAAGCCCGAGCGTAAGGTCGGATTCGTGCGCAAATACGGGGATTTTCAGCTTTTTGGACGCAATGACTATCGGCAACGATACGAAGCCGCCCTTGGAAAATACAGCCGCGGGTTTCAGCTTTTTCAAAAGCTCGCTCGCCTCGTTTACGGCGCCTGAAAGCGTAAAGGGAATTTTGATATTGTTTTTTATTGCGGATAGCGAAAGCGAGCGCACGAGTTTTATCGTCGGCACTCCGTAGTATTTTATGCCTTGCTCCTCTGCGAGACGGCGCTCCATAGGCTTGCCCGTTCCGCCGATATAAGCAACTTTAAATCCGCGCTTTACAAACTCGGGAATGAGCGCAAGATTGGGGTAGATATGTCCGCCCGTGCCTCCGCCCGTGAAAATTATTGTGTTTGTCGTATTCATAATACATAGTATGTTTGGATTTTGGAATTTTTACCATATTCGTTGCGGAGATATTCGTCATTACGAGCCAATTTTTTGGCGAAGCAATGACGAAGGGTTGGCAACTTTATTTTAAATTGTCACTTGAAATATCGGAAGATATATGCTAACATAAATTAAGACTTTTATTTAGGGGGTTTTATGAAAAATATCCAATTTACAAGTTTTGACGGAACGCTCATTCAGTGCTATCTTTGGGACGAAGTCGAAAATCCGAGAGCCGTTGTGCAGATTTCGCACGGAATGGCGGAGCACGCAAGACGCTACGACGATTTTGCAAACTATCTCAATCGCAACGGAATTATAGTCTTTGCCGATGACCACCGTGCGCACGGCGCTACGAGCGTAGGACAGTCCAAAAAAGGCGTAAAGGGCTATCATAAGGGCGAAATTTATATGGATACCGTCCGCGACGAAGTTGCCATAACCGCGTATCTCAAAGAGAAATACGGGCTTCCCGTCATCTATCTCGGGCACAGCTACGGCAGTATGATAGGGCAGAGATATATTGAAATCTGCAAGGACCACGCCGGTACAATTTTGAGCGGCTCGGCGATGATGAAGGGCGCACTGTTGAATACGGGTTGCGCAATCATCGGGGCGCAATACACCCTCTGCGGCGGCGAGAAGGTTGGCAAACTTGCCGATAGCCTCTCGTTCGGTTCGTACAACAAGCCCTTTAAAAACGAGGGACTTCAATACGCTTGGCTTTCCCGCGATAAGGCGCAAGTGCAAAAGTATATCGACGACGAGGAGTGCGGCTGGGTTATGTCCACGGCGTTTTTCAAGTGGTTCTTCGCAGGGCTTAAAACTTCCTACGACAAGAAAAACCTTGCGCAGATTGACCTCGATAAGCCCATCGCTATTTTCTCCGGCGACAAAGACCCCGTCGGCGGCAACGGAAAACTCGTCCGAAAACTCTACGACCAATATAAAAAATTAGGCGTAAAGAATTTGAGCATAAAACTTTATCCCGACGCGCGTCACGAGATTTTAAATGAAATAAATAATGCAGAGGTTTATGCTGATATTCTCTCTGCAATCACCTCAATGATTTAAAAACATTGTAATTTAGCGAATAACTTTGTCAGAGGCGTTTGCCCACCCTGTCACGTACGATATGTACGTTAGGCAGTGTGCAAACGCCTCTTTCGCGTTCTTCATCTAAATTACAAGGTTTTACGTTCGTAAACGTTTTAGCAAGATTAAATCGCTTTTGTACCTATTGTTCAAATTACAAGATTTTACAGTCATATAACTTCTCTCAAATCTGTTGACAAAATAAATTCAACGGAGTATCTTATAGTTAGCAATGGCTAACCAAGCCGTGTTATTTTAAAAACAATAGTTAGCTTTTGCTAACTCAAAAAATATAAGGAGTGCAATATGGCAATCGTAACATTTGAAAACGTATCGAGAGTGTATAAGACGGGCGACCATGAATTGAGAGCTTTGGACGGCGTAAATCTGTCGCTGGACGAGGGCAAATTTATCGTGGTACTCGGACCCAGCGGCGCGGGGAAAAGCACGCTTTTGAATTTGCTCGGAGGTTTGGACAGCCCCACGAGCGGCACGATATCCGTGGACGGCAAGGATATATCCACGCTTAGCGACAACGAACTTGCCGAATACAGGGCGGCAAAGGTGGGGTTTGTATTTCAGTTTTACAATCTTGTGCCCACGCTTACCGTATACGAAAACGTCGCGTTGGTTAAGGAAATCGCCCCGGACGCGCTCGACCCCAAGCAAATGCTCGAAGAAGTGGGGCTTTTGGACCATATCAAAAACTTTCCGTCCGAGCTTTCGGGCGGCGAGCAGCAGAGGGTGTCGATTGCTCGCGCGCTTGCGAAAAATCCGAAGATACTGCTTTGCGACGAGCCGACAGGCGCGCTCGACAGCGAAACGGGCGTACTTGTGCTCAAACTGCTTTTGAAGATGGCGCGCAACTACGGCAAGACAATCGTCATTGTCACCCACAACCAAAACATAGCCAAGATGGCGGACGTAGTTATCCGCGTCAAAAACGGCAAAATCAAGTCGTGCGAAGAACAGACAAATCCAGCTTCTGCCGACGATATAGAGTGGTAATTGAGTGCGTATGCGTGTGTGATACTGCGTTAAGCGTCGGCGACGCTTGGGTTATGTGCGTCTGTGTACACGCACCGTCGCTTCGCCTTGCTTGCCTTGTCTGACGCACGCATACGCACTCAAAAAAGGAGATAATATGCTAATAAAAAAATTATTTAGGACGGCGTGGAAATACAAGGCGCAGTTCATATCGATGATAATAATGGTGGCTATCGGAATCGGGGTTTTCGTCGGTTTCAATATGGAGTGGCGCTCGTTGGAGGTGGATACTAACAACCTTTTCGAGCGGACGAATTATGCAGATTATCGCATAATGAGCGAGCGAAGTTTTAACGACGAGGATTTAGATGCGATAAAGCATATCGAGGGCGTGAAAGCGGCGACGCGCGTGCTCAGCGTAAACGTGGACGTTAAGGACGAAAACAAATCGCTCGCGCTGTTCGTGTCGGAGGATTACAGCGTATCGACGATGCTCGTAACGAGCGGCAAAGAATACGACGAAAACTCGGACGGCTTTTGGCTTTCCGACCAATACGCGGCGGCGAACGGCGTTAAAATAGGCGACAATTTGTGCGTAAAGTTCCGAAATATCGAGATAAGCGGCAGGGTCGAGGGGCTTGCGAAGAGCGGCGAATTTATGATTTGCACGTCGGGAGCAAGCCAGTTAATGCCGGACTATACGACGTTCGGATTTGCGTATGCGTCGCCTAAAAAGATAGAGAGCGCGATACACTCTATACCATATGCGCAGATAAACGTGCTGTCGGATATGGAAAAGACGCAGATAGAGGAGGCGGTCAAAGACGCGCTCGGCAAGACTACGCTCGTGCTCGGCAAGGAGGAACACACGGCGTATGCGGGAGTGCAGGGCGAAATCGAGGAGGGCAGAACTATGGTGTCGGTGCTTCCCGTGCTGTTTTTGCTCATCGGCGTGCTTACGATGATTACGACCATGCACCGCATAACCGCAAACGAAAAGACGCAGATAGGCACTCTGAAAGCGCTGGGCTTTAAAAACAGAAAGATACTTGCGCACTACACGTCGTACGGGCTGTTTATAGGGATAGTCGGGACAATACTGGGCATCGCGCTCGGGTTTGGAATATGCGCGTTTATCATCAATCCGAGCGGAATGATGAGCACCTATCTCGATTTGCCAGATTGGGGCTTGCACGCGCCCTGGTGGACTTGGCTGATACTTATAGGTATAGTCGCGTTTTTGACTCTGATAAGTTTTTTGTCCGTCAAGAAGATGCTCAAAGGCACGGCGGCGGACGCGCTTCGTCCGTACACGCCTAAAAAGGTCAAGCCGCTTGCGATAGAAAATACGAAAGTTTGGGGCAAACTTAACTTCGCCGCAAAATGGAATTTGCGCGACGTGTTCCGCCATAAAACGCGGACGCTGATGACGCTAATAGGCATACTCGGGTGTATGGTGTTGCTCGTCGGCGGTCTTGGAATGAAAGATACGATGACGGGTTTTATGAATACGATTGATAAGAACGTACTCAACTATCAAACGCGAATAAACTTTGCCCAAACCGTCGCAAACGATTGGGCGGCGGAATTTGCAAGCAGATACGACGGCGACTATGTAGCCGCTACGAGCGTGCAGGTGAAAGGAGAACCTATATCCCTCGAAATATATGACGTAGCACACGATTGCGTGCGATTTATCGACAAAAACGATAAATCCGTGACGCTTTCGGACGACGGCGCGTATATCAGTTTGCGCGTTGCGGACAGGGGATATAAAGTCGGCGATACGCTTGAATTTTCGCCGTACGGAAGCGAGCTTACGTATTCCGTCAAAATCGTAGGCATACTGCGCTCGATGCTCGCCGAAAGTATCACGATGACGACGGATTATGCGATGAGCATAAATCTGCCTTTTACGATTTCGTCGGCGTTCGTCAACGTGTCGCCGAGCGATATAGAAGCGTCTGAGTTCGTATTGGGAACGCAGTCCAAAACCTCGGTCATGGACTCGTACAATTCATTTATGCAAGTGATGGACACTATGGTTTGGGTGCTCGTTTTGGCGGCGGTCGTGCTCGGCGTAGTGGTGCTGTACAATCTCGGAGTTATGAGCTACACCGAGCGCAGCCGCGAGCTTGCCACGCTCAAAGTCGTAGGCTTCAAAAACAAGCATATCGGTCGCATTTTGATAGGGCAGAATATCTGGCTGACCGTTGTCGGCATCATTATCGGCTTGCCCGCGGGCGTAGGCGTTTTGCAACTGCTTATAACCTTACTCGCGCGTGAATACGAGCTTAAAATGGCGATAGGCGCGCTGACCTACTGCGTGAGCATACTGCTTACGTTCGGCGTATCTATGCTCGTAAGCATCTTCGTCGCGCGCAAGAACAAAAAAATAAATATGGTGGAGGCGTTAAAGGGCGCGGAATAATTCGGACGAGCCTTTACAAGAGGCAATCGCCGTGATATAATAAGGCTATGATAAAATATCAAGAATCCGAAGAAATGTATCTCGAAACGATACTTTTGCTCAAACGCAAAATAGCAAACGTTCACGCGATAAACGTAGCGGAGGAGCTTGGCTATTCCAAGCCTTCCGTTTCGCGCGGAATGGGCTTGCTTGTAAAGAAAGGCTTTATAACGGTCGGAAGCAACGGCGAAATCAATTTTACCGCGGCGGGGAAGAAAAAAGCGGAAGATATTTACGAGCGTCACACCGTCATCACTAAGTTGCTTCAATATACGGGCGCAAATCTTCAAACGGCAGAGGAAAACGCCTGTCGCATAGAGCACGTTATCACGCCCGAACTCTTTAAGGTGCTGAAAAAATTTACAAAGGAAGTCTGCGACGGTTGACGTGTTCCCATAAATCAACGACACGAAATTTGCATTCGGATTAAGCGGCGCGTTTTTCGCAGTTTATCGCTAAAAACGCGCTACGCTTATTTTTTTGGCTAAGTAAAGAAAAAGCCCGCGTTTTTATTTAAAAGTTATTGTAAAAATCATCTATGTATGTTATAATTATTTATATTATTTTTACTATACGCATTATTGCGGTTTAAGGATAAGAGATGGCAAACAAAAATTACAACGCAGGCGATATACGAGTGCTCGAAGGTTTGGACGCGGTCAGAAAGCGTCCCGGCATGTACATCGGCACAACCGGCAGTCAAGGCATGCACCATATCCTTTGGGAAATCATCGACAACAGTATCGACGAGGTCGCAAACGGATACGGCGATACCGTGAAAATCGAATTGCTCGACGACAACGTGGCAAGGGTGAGCGACAACGGACGCGGCGTGCCCGTCGATAAGCATCCCAAACTGAAAATAAGCGGCGTGGAGGTCGTATACACTCAGCTCCACGCGGGCGCGAAGTTCGACAACGGTCAGTACGCCTATTCGGGCGGATTGCACGGCGTGGGCGCGTCGGTCACCAACGCGCTTTCGGAGTGGCTTACGGTCGAGGTCAAACGCGACGGAAATCTTTATAAGGTGGAGTTTCACTCGCCGCAGGTGGGCAACCGCGTCAAGAGCGGCGTAACAAAAACTCCGCTTACCGTCATCGGAAAGACTAAGGGCACGGGCACGACCGTCACATTTAAGCCCGACGAGCGCGTGTTCGGAGAGGAAAAATTCAAATACGACGAAATCGCCGAGCGCGTGCGCGAATCGGCGTATCTCAATAAGGGCGTAACCATTATCCTCGACGACAACCGCATTCCTCTTGCTGGCGGCACGGACAGACACGACGTTTTCTGCTACAAGGGCGGCATAGCCGACTACGTGCAATATCTCAACGAAAAGAGAGTCGTGCTTTACGATAAGCCCCTTTACGTGGAGGCTAAGGAGGAAAATTTCGAGGTCGCGGTCGCGCTTCAACACACAGAGGGCTACACCGAGGACATGCACGCCTACGTCAACAATATTCCGACTCCCGAGGGCGGCACGCACGTAGTGGGGCTTCGCTCGGCTATAACCAAGGTTTTCAACGACTACGGCAGGAAAAACAAACTCATCAAGGAAAAACAGGGCGCGCTCATCGGCGACGATTTCCGCGAGGGCTTGACCTGCGTGCTAATCGTCAAGATGCAAAACGTCCAGTTCGAGGGGCAGACCAAAACCAAGCTCGGCAATACGGAAGCCCGCACGCGAGTGGAAAATCTCATCACGGATAAACTGTCCGAACTGCTTTTGCAAAGAGGCTTCAAGGCTACGGCGGAAAAGATTATAAATAAAGCGCTCGGCGCAATGAAAACCCGCGATGCCGTCAAGCAGGCAAAAAATTTGAGCCGTCAGCAAAATAAGGTCGTCAACGGATTAAACCTCGTAGGCAAACTCGCAAGTTGCTCGGGCAAAAACTACGCTATGAACGAGCTGTTTATCGTCGAGGGCGACAGTGCGGGCGGAAGCGCAAAGCAGGCAAGGGATAGATTTTTTCAAGCTATACTGCCGCTAAAAGGCAAGCCTCTCAACGTGGAAAAGAAAAAACTTTCTGACATTCTCGCCAACGAGGAAATCGCCACGCTTATCCGCGCGCTCGGCACGGATATAGGCAAAAACTTCGATATAAACGCGCTTAGATACGACAAGGTTATCATTCTTGCCGACGCCGACCAGGACGGCGCGCATATCAGAGCGCTGCTTTTGACTTTCTTTTTCAGATATATGCCGCAACTCATCAACGAGGGGCACGTATATATCGGCATGCCTCCGCTTTATCGCCTGCAAAAAAAGGACGAAACCCTATATTGCTACGACGACGCGGCGCTTGTCGAGGGACAGAAGAAAATGGGCAAAAACGCGCTTTTGCAACGCTTTAAAGGTCTTGGCGAGATGAACCCCGAACAACTTTGGGATACCACTATGGACCCCGCGAAGCGCACGCTCACTCGCGTCACCATCGAGGACGCCGTTATTGCGGACGAGCGCATAAGCATACTTATGGGCGACGACAGCTCGCTTAGAAAAGAATATATTTACAGATTTGCGGATTTCAACAAGACGGACAACTTCAAAGTCAAACAGGAAGCGTAATTTAGGGAAATACTATGGCGAAAAAACAACCCAAAGAGATAGTTTACAATACTAACGTGCTCGACGTTGTGCTCGAAGACGTTTTGCACAACTCGATGATGCCTTACTCCGAAAGCGTCATTCTCGACAGAGCCATTCCGCGCGTCGAGGACGGGCTTAAACCCGTTCAGCGCAGAGTGCTTTACTCTATGCACGAGATGAGCCTCACTCCCGACAAGCCGCACAAAAAATGCGCGCGTATAGTCGGCGATTGCCTCGGCAAATATCATCCGCACGGCGACAGCTCTGTTTACGGGGCGCTCGTGCGCTTGGCTCAACCCTTTGCTATGCGTATGCCTCTTGTGGACGGTCACGGCAACTTCGGCTCGGTGGACGGCGACTCGGCGGCGGCTATGCGTTACACGGAGGCGAGAATGAGCGCCCTTGCGCTCGAACTGTTGCGCGACCTCGATAAGGATACTGTGCAGTGGACGGCAAACTTCGACGACAGCCTCGAAGAGCCTACTACGCTCCCGGGGCGTTTCCCCAATCTGCTCGTAAACGGCGCAAGCGGCATCGCGGTCGGCTTGGCAACGGATATACCCACTCACAATATGGGCGAGTGTATCGACGCTGTTATCGCCTATATCGACAATCCGAGGATAACCACCAAGGAACTGCTTAAAGTTTTCCACGGTCCGGACTTTCCTACGGGCGGACTTTTGATTGTCACCGATAGCCTCGAAAACGTCTACGAGACGGGGCTCGGCAAGTGTAAAGTCCGCGCGCGTTTGCATATTGAAAACGACGACAACGGCAAGAAAAATATCGTTATAACGGAAATTCCTTACGGAGTATCCAAATCCGCGTTGCTCGCAAAAATCGGCGAGATGAAAACCTCAAACTCCGACGCGCTCCTCGCAAACGTGTACGACATAGTGGACGAGAGCGATAAGGCGGGTATGCGCGCAGTCATCAAGTGCAAAAGGGACGCGGACGTAAACCGCATCGTCGAGATGCTTTATAAAAAGACCAATCTCGAAAGAACTGTGCCTATCAATATGATGGCGATTGCAAACGGCAAGCCCGAACAGCTCAGCCTAAGAGCGTATCTCGGCTATTATTCGGAATATCAGCGCCAGATAATTTACAAGCGCGCCGTTTACGACTTGAAAGCCGCAAAGGCGAGGGCGGAAATCGTCGAGGGCTTGCTTATCGCAATCCGCAATATCGACGAGGTTATCAAAATTATCAAGGAATCCGAATCCACCCAAAAAGCAAAGGAAACTCTGCGTTCGCGCTTCGATTTAAGCGACGCGCAGGCTCAGGCAATACTCGATATGCGCCTCAAAAACCTTGCGAGATTGGAAGTCGGAAAGCTCGAAGAGGAACTCGCCGAACTCAAAAAGCGCATTGCGGATTTGGAAAGCATTATAGCGTCAAAGAGCAAGCAGTTTTCCATTGTCAAGCGCGAGCTTCTCGAAGTCAAAAAATCGCAGAATTCGCCGCGTATGACCGTCATCGTAGACGGCGACGTGCAGATGAATTACTCCGCGCCGACCGAGGCGGAAGCCGTGCAGTATCGTGACGGAATTCTCACCGTCAACAACGACGGATTGATGCGCTTTATGTCTCAAAAGACTTTCGTGACCGCGCAAAAAGACGTTGAGAGTATGACAGTCGATACGCTTCCTCTGCAATACGTATCCGTCAACAACAAGGGCACTCTTTACGTGGTGACGGATATGGGCAATCTCGCAAAGCTCGACGTGACCGACTTGCCCGAAAAGAGGTTCAAAGAAAAGCCGTTTAAACTCCTCAGCGTCAATCAGGACGCAGGCACAAACGAGAAAGTCGTCAAAGTGCTGTTCTTCGACGGCGCACCCGCGGGAGAACTGTTGCTGTTTACGAGCGGCGGCATCGTGAAGCGCGTGGATTTAAGCGAGTTCAATTCGGCAAGCAAAGCGTATTTCAAGGCGATAAATCTTGCGGACGGCGACAGCGTGATAAGCGCCGAAATCGTCGAGGAGGAAAACACAGTTATGGAAATCACTGCGCTCGGACAGGTTTTGAGATATAATCTCGACGAAGTCCCGACGCAGGGCAGAGCCGCAAGCGGCGTCAAGGGCGTGAAGCTCAACGACGGAGATAAAGTCGTGTACGCGGGGCAGAACGACGACGAGGGCGAAGTCATTGTAGTCACCGACAGCGGCTACGCAAAGCGCGTCATTCTCGCAACCGTGGATATAACCTCCCGCTACAACAAGGGTGTGAAAATCGTAGAACTCGATAAGTCGCAGGTAAAGTTTGCGGGGTTAGTCAAAATGCCTTATAACGTCGCGATTAGCGAGGGCGGGCGCACTCATCTGATAAACACGGAGGACATCCGCATAGACGGGCGTACCACTAAGGGCAAACAAATGTACAAAAATACGAAAATCGACGTCGTTGCAACCTTCGACGACGGCAATAATTGATTAAAAGAAATTTAAACACAGGGGATAAGGATATGTTTAAAATCGGATTTGACAGTGATATGTATATGCGCAAGCAGACCGAGCACATTTTGGAGCGCATCAACCGCTTCGACAAACTCTACTTGGAGTTCGGAGGGAAGCTGTTCGACGACTTGCACGCCGCTCGCGTGTTGCCGGGGTTCGACAAGGGCGCGAAGATTAAACTTCTTCAAAAACTGCGCGATAAAGCGGAGCTTATCATATGTATAAACGCAAACGCCATCGAGCGCAATAAAATCCGCGCAGACTACGGAATAACTTACGGCAGCGAGGTCGAGCGCATGATCGACAATATCTCGGCTATGGGCATTTATATCAACTGCGTAGTCATCACCATGTTCACCGACCAGCAGAGCGCAGTCGCATATAAGAATAGGCTCGAAAACCGCGGCGTAAAAGTGTACATTCACCGCCCAACAAAGGGCTATCCGCACGAAATCGATACTATCGTCTCAGACGAGGGCTACGGCGCAAATCCTTATATCGAGACGTCCCGCCCGCTCGTCGTGCTCACCGCGCCCGGTCCGGGAAGCGGAAAACTTGCCACCTGCCTATCTCAACTCTATCACGAGAATAAACGCGGAGTGCAGGCGGGCTACGCCAAGTTCGAAACTTTCCCGATTTGGAACTTGCCGCTCAATCACCCCGTCAACGTCGCGTACGAGGCGGCGACCGCCGACTTGCAGGACGTAAACAAGGTGGATAACTTCCACTTGGACGCTTACGGCGAAATCACCGTCAACTACAACCGCGACATAGAGGTTTTCCCCGTCGTGCACAGCATACTCGAAAAAATTACGGGCAAGGAGTGCATTTATAAATCGCCTACCGATATGGGCGTAAATATGGCGGGATATTGCATCGTTGACGACGCGGCTTGTCAAGAAGCGTCGAAACAGGAGGTCATTCGCAGATATTGCAAGGCGCTTTGCGATTTGAAGCTCGGCGCGGGCAATCCCGATACGGTGAGCAGGCTCGAATTTCTTATGTCGAGGCTGGGCATAAATCTTGCGGACAGAGCGATTGTCGAAAACGCGCGCGCAAAGAGCAGGGCGAATAACAATAAGGGCGCTATCGCGCTCGAACTGCCCGACGGAAGAATTGTCACCGGCAAAAACAGCGAGCGTATGAGCGCCGCGGCGGCTTGTATTTTCAATTCCGTCAAGGTGCTTGCGGGCATGAACGACAGGCAAAAACTCATCTCGCCCTACGTCATAGGACCTATTTTGGACTTGAAAACCAAAATACTCAAAGAGAACAACAATACGCTTACGCTCGAAGAGGCTTTGCTTGCACTCTCCATATGCGCCGCGACCGACGCGAACGCCGCAAGCGCCATAGAACAACTTTCACAGCTTGAAAACTGCGAAGCCCACTCCACGCATATCCTCAGCAAAGCGGACGAAAACCCGTTGCGCAAACTTGGCATTCGTCTGACCTGCGACGCGGAGTTCTTGGACGACACTCTATTCATAGAATAAAATGCGCTATTTGGCGCATTGCTTTGTCAGACTTGCGTGCGCTCGCCG
>JAMPEA010000020.1 GCA_023665365.1 Bacillota bacterium | reverse complement strand
ACTGCTGCCTCCCGTAGGAGTCTGGGCCGTGTCTCAGTCCCAATGTGGCCGATCAGCCTCTCAGCTCGGCTACCCATCGTCGGCTTGGTGGGCTGTTATCTCACCAACTACCTAATGGGATATGAGCCCATCTCTATCCGATTAAATCTTTTACCGCTGCACCATGCGGTGCCGTGGTCATATACCGTATTACCAGTCGTTTCCAACTGCTATCCCGTTGATAGAGGCAGGTTGCTCATACATTACTCACCCGTTCGCCACTAACTTTCATCCCGAAGGAATCAGTCCGTTCGACTTGCATGTGTTAAGCATGCCGCCAGCGTTCGTCCTGAGCCAGGATCAAACTCTTGAGTTCAATCTTGACTGTCTTATAACTTTTGTTCAAAGGTTTTTAGACGTTAATTTTAATAATGATTCAATTCGCATTATAAAATAATCGCTTTCCAAAATATTCAATTATCAAGGTTCAGTGCCGTCATTTTTATGACAGCTTTTATATGCTACCATAAGCAAAAACCTTTGTCAAACAGATTTTGCACTTTTTTCAAAGATTTTTTGCAAGTTTTGCAACTTTCGCTTACGCAATTACGATAGCTTGCTTATCATAGTACATCGAATTTTTTTTGTAAAGCGTTTTTTGTACTTTTTAATAATTTTTCAAAATAAATTTTCCGTTGAAAAACACTGACACAATATATAGTTGCCCGAAAAAACATCAACCACTACGCGCGTGCGCACACGCATATTTATTTAGTACGCGCGCGCACGCGCGCGATAATAATGCACCGACAAAAGGCAGGAGATAACTCCTGCCCTTTGCAAAATAGATGACACGCTATTTTTGTAAAATCTAACGCTGTTTTGTCAATTTATCAAGCGTTGTATATTACGTTAATTTTTCCTGTGACATACCAGCCCGTGTGCCAACCCTCGGGCTTTTCGGAATATCCTTTGACTGATATTGTGAGCGTTCCGCTTCCCGAATTTGAAAACGCTTGCATTCCCATACTCGTCACGCTTTGAGGGATAGTCACAGACATGAGATTTTGAGTTGCCATAAATGCATTTTTGCCTATCGATTCAACGCCGCTTGCTATCGTCAAAGACTGCAAGGCGGTACAGCCGTAGAACGCATCGTCCCCTATCAATTTAATATTGGACGGAACAGTAACGCTTGTTATAGACGTGCAATTCCTGAATACAGCTGCTCCGATACTCGTATAGCCCGCAAAATCCGAAGCGTCAAGCGTAACTATTTCTTTACTGCGGTCGTAATCGAGCAAGCGCACCTCGTTTTGATAAGTATACTTGACAAAACCATTCGTCTCTTGCGATATAACTCCCTCAAACGGCGCACTTGCGCTTCTGCGGATTTCAGTCGACGACGGGACTTTCTCACCCAAATTGTTATAGATAAACGGCGTCCAGTTCACGCCCGAAAGGTTGGTTATCTGCACAAGCGACGGCAACTCTCTGAATGCGTTCTCGTCTATCGACGTGACAGACGCGGGAATGACAAGCGTATGCAAAGAGTCGAAGCCGTTATATCCTCCGCCCGTATCGGGAATGCTTGTTCCCGAAGTTATTATCAGATTTTGCAACGTAGCCTTGTCGGTTAGCAAGAAGTTGGGATACAACGCAGTAATCAAATCCGCAGAACAGTGGATGGTTTTGATACTCGTATTGTTAAACGTGTTGCCGTTAATGTCGCTGTTTAAAGTAGTAACGGTAGACGGAATTTTAATTTCTGTGATTTTCGTATTTGCAAACACTCCGCCGCCGATTGTCTGCAATCCCTCCGACAATTCAACCTCTGTAAGCGCGGTGCATCCGTCGAACGCAAGGTCCGAAATAGTCGTTACGCTACTGCCGATAACCACCTTTTTGAGCGCCGTACAGTTTTGCAGAGCCGCGCGTCTCAGTGTTTCGCCGCCGTTGATTTCTACGTATTCAACAACGTCTGCGAGGGCTTTTCTTTCATAACCCATACTGGCATTCCAAACGTAAATCGGACCTACGACGCGTTTAAGCGACGTGCATCCGTTAAATGAGCGGCTTCCGAACGAGCTAAGCGTTGACGGCAGCTCGACAGACTCCAAACTCGCACACTCCGAGAAGCAATAAGTTCCCACTGTGGTCGCACTCGGGATGGCAATCGCTTTCAAACTCTCGCAATGGTAAAAACAGTAGTTTCCAAGCGTCGTAACCGAGCTCGGGATAGAAATCGTTTTGAGGCTTTGCATATAGTAGAATGCGCCGTAGCTCAGCGTCTCTACACCCTCGGACACGGTGAGATTTTCAATAGATTTGTTGCAGGCAAAAGCGTAATAACCAATCGTTTCTACCGTGGACGGAACGGTGTAACCCGTAGCGGCTCTTGCCTGCGGATACGCTATAAGCTCCGTTCCGTCCTTTGAAAACAGAACGCCGTGGTCAGCGGACAAAGCAGTATGTCCATCCTCAACGGCAATCTCTTTTAGCGCCTCGCAATAGTAAAACCAAAGATAATGCGGTTCTGTGATATTAGCGGGGATTTTCACCGCTTTTACGGTTGGCTCGTCTTGACCTAAAAAGTCGTCCGCAAACGTGAGATTTGCGTCGAGCGGAAGAATTATATTCTCCGCACTGCCCGTGTATTTCACGAGCTTCACGTTATCGCCGTCCGCTTCCGTCTCATAGTCGGCAAGCGTCGTCTGCGTCCAGTCGGAAACAGCAGTTTCCTCCCATTTTGCGTACAGAGTTTTGATGCCCGTCACTGCATACGGGAACGTTATGCGACTTCCGTTAAATTCCGCATTGTCGTACCAACCCAAAAAGTCGAATTCGTCGCGCGTGGTTTGAGGCTCGGTTGCTATCTCCGATACGGTCATCTGTGCAACGGAACTTCCGCCGTTGGTGACGAACGTCACCGCGTACTTCTTTGCCGTCCACTTGGCGTATAACGTAATATCCTTAGTCACTGCATAAGGAAAGGTTATGCGCTCTCCGCTTAGCTCGGCGTTGTCGTACCAGCCCGCGAAGTCGTAGCCGTCGCGTGTAGTGACGGGTTCGGCGTCGATTTGCGTTAGCGTCTCGGACGCTACCGCGCTTCCGCCGTTTGGCTGAAAGGTTACAGTGTGGGTCGGTGTATGTTGCCCCGTATTGCAGGCAACAAGCACCGACACCGTGATGATAAGTGTGGCAATTATCATCAAGATTTTTGTTGCTTTTTTCATAAGCACCTCCTATATTTCTTGCCTTAAAAGGCGAGTGTCTATTTGCCCCACAAAACAGGGACGTTTTGCGGGGACCCCGATAAACCCCATAAAACAGGGACGTTTTTTACCCCATACAACAGGGGCGTTGTATGGGGACCCCGATTTAGTCCATCAAACGCAGAGCTGATAGGAATTTTGCGCACGAAAAACAAAAAGTGCGCTACAACGTAGCGCACTGCATTCGCCGCGTTGTTGCCACACAACTTTCACACTCGCCTTAATCCGAACGTATGCGACGAAAATGCCGATTGAATTGTCGGTTTAAAGTGAGTGTTTTATTCAGTTGTGTGGCAACTTTATATTAACATAGAAAAAATCCGATTGCAAGCAATCCTAAATCAACCGTTTGATGAGAAATAATATTGAAAAATTGTCATCTCAAAATTAAAAAATCAAGAAATTCGCCTACTCATATCTGTTGGCAACGTCCGCAAAACGGATAGTATGCTCGCTGTCGTAGACTATCGACCAAGAAATCGCTTTGCCGTAGTTGTCGTCTCCGCCGATGAACACAGACGGGTATTTCAACAGGCAGACTACGTGAAGCACGTTTTCGCTAACGGCGGAATAATATCCCCTCTCTTTATAATACGATGCAAGCGCGGCGATAGTATAAGAACACTGATAGGTGGCGCTTTCGCTGTCCGAACTGCTGATTTCTCTATCCAACTTATAGGACGGGAAAAATATTTCCTTATATCCCGCCCACTCGCCGAGCATATAGGACATCGAATGTACCATATATTTGTTTTTCTCACCCAACGGATAGATTATGCAACTGTATTTTCTGTCATACGCTAACACGTCAACGACAATATTATCGTTGACTTTATACGTGTCGCCTATCAAAGTCGATTTGGAAATCTCATTGTATAGCTTATCAAAGCCCTTGCTATACTCGAAACTGCGCCCGCTATCCGGCAGGATAGAATGATGCTTGACCTTAACAGGTATTGATATGGTATATGTTTCGCTGAAATCGTTGATGAAAATCTCGTTGCTAAACGTCCTCGTATCGTTGCACGCCGACAGTATCATTACGCTCGAACAGATAAATATCATCACGAGCATAGCCAAAATAACCTTATGAGACGCGTTCTTCATATTCTTATCTCCCGCCGATTTACGAGATTTGACCGCCGCCGAGGCAGATTTCGCCGAGATAAATCACCGCATACTGTCCTGCTGCTATGGCGCGCTGCTTCTCGGCAAAGTCTATGCGCACGTCGCCGTTATCGAGCAAAATAGCGCGGGCTTTTTGCAAGGGCTGACGGTGCTTTATACGCGCCTCGCAATCGAACTCGCGCGACGGCGGCGGAGTGATAAAATTAAACCCTTCCGTGACAAGCGAATTTTTAAACAAAACGTCGTCCTCGCCCTGCGACACGATAAGCAGATTATTTGCAACGTCTTTATCGAGCACGAACCATCTTTCGCCGTTGCCGTCCGCGCTTCCGCCTATGCCCAAGCCTCTGCGTTGCCCTATCGTATAAAAATAAACGCCCCTATGTCTGCCTACGACCTTGCCGTCCGCGGTGACTATATCGCCGTCCTTCATAGGAATATAGTTTGACAAAAACTGTCTGAAATTGCGCTCGCCGATAAAGCATATCCCCGTGCTGTCCTTTTTTGCGGCAACGGGAATATCGAGCTTTTTTGCGATAGCGCGAACCTCGGGCTTTTCCAAGTCGCCGAGCGGAAATATTACGTCTCTAAGCTGGTGCGCGCTCACTTGATTTAGAAAATACGTTTGGTCCTTATTGTCGTCCTTGGCGCGCAAAAGATAGTGCGCGTCCCCATCGTGACGCACTCGGCAGTAGTGTCCCGTCGCAATGAAATCCGCGCCCATCTCTCTTGCGAAATCCGCAAACGGTCCGAACTTCACCTCTCTGTTGCAAAGCACGTCGGGATTGGGCGTGCGCCCCCTTTTGTATTCCTCCACGAACAGCTTAAATACGTTGTCCATATACTGCTCGGAAAAATCCGTCGAGTAATAAGGTATTCCTATCTTGTCGCATACTCGCTTAACGTCCGACCAATCCTCCTCGCCCGTGCAACAGCCGCTTCCGTCGGTCTCCTTCCAGTTGGACATATAAAGCCCCACGACGTCAAAGCCCTGCTCTTTGAGCAGCGCCGCCGCCACTGCGGAATCCACTCCGCCGGACATTCCGACTATTACGCGTTTTTTTGCCATAAAACCCACTTTATCCCGCACTTTTGCGCGGTTCAACTATCGTTTCAGTTTTCTTCGTAGTAATAGGAATAATCTATTCCTTTCATAAAAACTTCTCTGTCGTCTATTCTGTCGGTCAACGCGCCCTTTATAAGAGTTTTAATCTCGTCCGCGTTTGTAGGGCTTAACTGCATCGCCGCAAGATAGTCGCGCTTGTCGATTTTGCTCCAATCCACGCACACGGACAAATTCTTTTTCAAAATTAAGTCAAGCCAAATCCTCGTACTGCGCCCGTTGCCTTCCATAAACGGATGCGCCACGTTCATTTCGACGTACTTATCCACTATGTCGTCGAGCGTGCTTTCGGGCATACTCTCGATACTCGACAGCGCTTGCGGCAGATATGCCGCGCTTGCAAACATAAATCCGCCCTTGCTTATATTCGCCGTTCGGATTTGCCCCGCAAAGCTGTATAGCCCGCCGAACAAATAAGAGTGTATCTGCTTTAATCCCTTGACCGTGCCGACCTCTATACTGTCTATAAACGAGCTTTCAAACAACGTATACGCCTTTTGCTTGCTCTTGCCGTCTATCGTATCCTCCGAAAGCGTAAACCAGCTTATGAATTCCGCCCCGATTTTGCTCGGGAACTCCGCCGCGAGCTTAACCACGCCGTCTGCATCTATCGCGTCGGATAATCTCTTTTTGCCGTCGGGCGCGACCATTTTCAACTGGGTAGTGGCACTAACCAGTTGACTGTTTTCTTCTTTCAACTTGGCTTTTAAATATTTCCAATAGTTTCGACACTTGTTGTAGTCGTCCTCTTTTCTGATTGCGCCGACAATATCGAGCACGCTGAAAAACCATTTGTTGTGTTCCTCACTCCAAACGGCGCGCACCTCTTTATCGTCGAAAAAACGTATCGAAACCTTATTTGCCATACTCGCTAATCCTCTATTAAAATTTTACCATTTTTGCCCGCCAAAGTAAAGCAAAAGCGCGATTTCAAATCGCGTCTCTAAATATCGAATAAATTTATAATTTGTTTTTGCTTTTTTTTGCATAGTCTACGGCTGTTTTTGTACCGCTGACAGTTTTGCCTCGCTTTGATTTAGGCTGATAAGTTTCATCAAAATAAACAACATTACCAACTTTCTTTAAGTAAAAAATCCGCAATGTGGACAAATTGTATCCCATTATCATTGCCGATTGCAAGATTGTCCTTTGCTACAACGTATTTACGATAATGGTCTTTTATATCCATGAGATTATCCGTTTCCCTTGTAGAATCAAAAGGCAGTTCTCTACAAACTTGGACGTAGATTTTCTCGCCACGTCTTTCACCGATAAAATCTATTTCTTTTGAGCCGTTCTTGCCGATAAAGACTTCGTAGCCTCTCCGTTTCATTTCAAGATAGACAATATTTTCAAGCATAGCCGCAATCATTTTATTATCAAATCCCATTTTGCTATATTTGAAAGATATATCGGAAAGGTAGTATTTCTCCTGCGTTTTTAAAACGGCTTTTCCTTGCAAGTCGTAACGCCTACACGGATAGATTATAAACGCGTCTTCAAGCCATTTGATATAATTGTATATTGCTTCGACAGATAAAGTTCTTTTTTCACCCTTTAAAAAATTTACGATTGAATTTGCCGAAAAAGTTTTCCCCACGTTTTCTATAATAAATTTCACCACCCTATCGAACAAATCAACGTTGCGGATTTTATGTCGTCTTGTAATATCTCTCGTTATAACGGCAGAATAAATCCCGTCCACAATTTGGTAGGCGGACTGTAAATCGAAATCGCTTATACCTATTATCGGAAATCCCCCATACTGCAAAAACTCGTCAAATGCCTCTTTTAAGTTATCGCCGTCCGTTTTACCCTTAAATTGCAAGTATTCCTTGAATGATAGCGTATAAACAGGGATAGATACGTATCGCCCCGAAAGATACGTCGAAATCTCGCTTGACATCAGCTTGGAATTTGAGCCGGTTACGTAAATATCAACGTCCTCCCCTTCGAGCAGACTGTTTACAACTTTTTCCCAACCCTCGACTTCCTGCAATTCGTCAAGAAAGAGATAGCATCTCCCCTTACCTTCGATTGCAGATTTTAACTCAGCATACATTTCCTTAGAAGTGTAGCTTTCATCGACATTCATCTCATTGTATTTTTTCGATATAATGTTTTCCTTTGCAACGCCGCGCTTAACAAGCTCTTCCTTCACCATTTCTAAGATCGTAGATTTTCCACATCTACGAACACCGGCTAATATCTTTACAAGAGGAGCGTTTATAAAAGGACTTATTGCATTTATATAGTCTGGTCTTAAAATCATATATTACCTCTAATATATTATGACTATAACCGAAAAAATCTATAAAGTCAATGACTTTTTCCGATACGACAGCAAAAACATCCTAATTTCTGTAACTTTTTAACATTCACAATATCCATACATTATATGTTCGATTAAAAAAATCGCGCCTCTAAATATCGAATAAATTTATAATTTGTTTTTGCTTTTTCTTGGCATAGTCTACGGCTGTTTTTGTGCCGCTGACAGTTTTGCCTCGCTTGGATTTAGGCTGATAAGTTTCATTGAAGTACACTAAAAGGACGCTGCATTTATCTATCATTATTTTATTGCGCTTGATATAGGAAAGCCTGCCCGCGCCCTCGACTTCCTGCGGGAAATAAGTATCTTCGTAGGATTGCAAGAGATAATCCATATACGACTTGTCTATATACTCATACTCCGCCCGCACATAGGTTCGACTGATATGCGGATAAACGTTTTTAAGCTCGGACACCACTTTATAACAAAGCGTATCGAACTCGCTTTTGCTACCAAACAAAAATATATCGGCATTCTCATTTACTATCAAATTTTCGATGATTTGATATAACTTATCTTTTAGGTTTTGAGAAAACGCTATTTTTCTATGTCCAATAAAAGCCACTATCATAATTTAATTGTAGCGAACAATACTATTTTTGGCAATCAAATACAACTTTAAAAAGGCGTATTTGTAAAGACAATGTTTGATAAACTTAAATAAAGAAATAAAAAAGAGGAGGTGCTGTGCTTTGACAATCAACGATGCGGTCGCAAAACGAATTATAAAATTGTTAAAAGAAAGACAAATGACACAGTATCGCCTTGAACAAAATTCTGGCATAGCTCATGGTGCTATGGACAGAATTTTAACGCGCCAAAACAAGACTGTCACCGTAACCACACTTTATAGACTTGCACGAGGATTTGATATGAACTTCTTTGATTTCTTAGACGATGACGTTTTCCGTTCGGAAGAAATTGAGATAGATTAAAACAGACGGCTAAACCGTCTGCTTTTATTTTTTTGGCGCACTCGGCAGGACTCGAACCCGCGTCCTCAGAATCGGAATCTGACACTTTATCCGGCTAAGTTACGAGTGCAAAATGTCAATCTTTATTCTATAACGTTTTATCGAGTTTGTCGAGGAATATTTGTGCGGATTTTGCAAACAATCCGCTATTATTGCCGTTGCGATTGCACCGAGCATTTTTCATTTGGCAGGACGGAGTTTAAGAAAAACTGGCAGGCGAGCAGAATATGCAGCATCGAGAAAATGTACATTTGCGCCGACGCCGTGATAAAAGTTGCGTGCTCGGGAGAGTTGACGCAAAGCACCGCAAACAGCCCCGAGATAATCAAAAACGCAAGTAGCCCCGCACTGATGAGCGCTTGTGTTTTGTTGCGAAAGAGCGTTGTCACGGTGAGCGCAATAAGGACGACGACAAACAGCACGAAGCCCGTAGTCGCAAATCCGTTATGGATTTTTCGCATAAGCATATGAGTCGGGATTTCGTCGTTGATGAACGGGATAGAGATGCCCACGAGCAGTATCACGCAACTCACAGCCGTGACCGCATAAAACGCGATTTTGAGCTTTTTATCGTACTGTCCTTCGTCCAAGACGAGCTTCAACAGATAGAAAAACAGCGCGAGGTTGTAAAGCCCCCAAAAGTACACCGCGACAAGCCAATCGTTTTGCCAACCGATTTTGGATATGGAGGTAGTGACGAGGTTCGCGCCGCTCCCCGCGATTATTGCGGCGGAGAGTATTGGCGCAATTACGAGGCTCAACAGGACGGCAAGTATGCCGTGGACTTTTTTGTGTCGAGTAAGATAATTCGGCTTTTCGACGTCGAGGTCAAATATTTTCATAGCGATACCTACAACTACAATTATTCGGATAAAAATTATAGCTATATGATATTTTCAAAATTTTGCCGATTTGTTTCTAAAATGTTACAAATTTGTTTCATCGGCGGGCTGAGGGTCATCTGCTGCGGATAGCGTTTCGCCCTGCTCCGCATCAAAATCGCTTTGAGCCTCCGAAACGCCGACAGGCACTTCTTCCGTGGCAAGTTCGGATACGCCTTGCGGCGCCGACGCGTTCTCGTCTGCGATAAGCCCTTGCGCGACTGCGGATTCCGCCCCGACGGTTGATGCGTCGAACTGCGGCAAATTTTTGGGATTTATCACCTTTTTAAAGATATACAGCGTCAGCACTACGACAACTACAATCGAAATTGCGTCGGCGATGGGCGCGGCGTACAAAATGCCCTCCACTCCGTAGAAAAGCGGCAGAATGTTGATGAGCGGAATAAAGCAGACTATATCCCTGATGAGCGAGGCGACCACCGCGTGTATGGGCTTGCCGATTGCTTGGAAGAAAATCGAGGACATCTTGATAGTGCAGGTGAATACGACGAGGGATAGGAAGATGCGGAAGAGTTTCGTAGCGAATTCCCAATATGCGTCGGGGTCAACGTCCTTGGGGCTACCGAAGATGGATACGACGGCTTTCGGCGCGGCTTCAAAGAGGATAAGCGCAATCGCGCTAACGACCACCGTACACAGCAGAATATTTAAGTACAGCTTTTTTACGCGGTCGAACTTCTGCGCTCCCATATTGTATCCTATAATCGGTTGACAGCCGAGCACTATGCCGACGACGATATTTATAACAACGGTGTACACCTTGCTCTCTATGCCGATAAGCGCGATTGGAATATCCTGTCCGTAATGCGACTGCGCGCCGTACTTTGCGAGCAGGATATTGCATACGAGCGAGATGACGACGATTGTCATCTGCGTGATAAACGAGGACAGCCCGAGCTGTATTGACTTGCCGAACACCTTGAAGTTGGGGATAAAACTTTTGAGTTTGAGCTTAAAAGTCTTTGTGCGCAACAGATACACAACGCTGATGACAAAGGATACGATTTGACCTATGACCGTCGCCCAAGCCGCGCCTTTCATCCCCCACTTGAACGCGAAGATGAACAGCGGGTCGAGCGCAATATTGACGAGCGCGCCCGCGAGCATAGACGCCATCGACCACGACGGACTTCCGTCGGCGCGGACGACCGCGTTTATCATATTCGACGCCATATAAATCGGGAAGAACGAAAGTATTATGACAAAATACTCAACTGCGTAGCCTATGCTATCCTTGGACGCGCCGAACAGCGTAAGCATTTGGCGTTTCAACGGCATAAATACGGCAATCAAAACGAGGCTTGCGATGACCGTCAAGGTTATTCCGCTTCCGACTGCTTTGTTGGCGTTTTGCGTATCGCCTTTGCCCTGACATATATTGAGATACGCCGCGCAACCGTCGCCGAACCACCATGCGAACGCCTGAGCTATAATGAATATGGGAAACACGACTCCCGTCGCCGCGTTGCCGAGAGTGCCCAGCTCGCTGTTGCCGATAAAGATTTGGTCTACTATATTGTACAGCGCGCTGATCAACAGGGAAAGCACGCACGGCACGCAGAACTTGACCATGAGTTTGGGGATTTTTTCCTCTCCCAGAAATTTACTGTCTTGCATAAATTACTCTCCGATTTTTACCCCGCAAAACGGGGACGGTTTTAACTCGTCAAAAAGAAAAGAACGTAGATTTCGTCGGAAATTCTACGCTCTTTTTGCTGTTCGACTGTTTGAATTATAGCACAAAATTTCAAATTTGACAAACGACGGAAGCGCAAGTTTTTAAAAAATTTTGCTTGAAAATCATCTTGAAAGGCAAAAAAATATGTTGACTTAGCTCTGCGCTTGTGCTAAATTTATACTTGTTTTTGAAATGCGCTTCGTAACACCGTTTCGGGCGGCGCGGAATGCGTTTCTATACGTAGATAACAAGGTAGTTTTTTTCTTAGGAATACGATTCCTAAAAAAAAACGCCTTTTTTTTGCTTTTATGAGGCAAAAATCCCAAGATTTTTGCCTAAATCGGCGGGATAAGGCAAGCGGAGGAACATATGGCAAAATACGTATTTGTGACAGGCGGAGTCGTATCGGGGCTTGGCAAAGGCATAGTTGCGGCGTCGCTGGGACGACTGCTGAAACTGCGCGGATATAAGGTTGCGGCGCAAAAATTCGACCCTTATATGAATATCGACCCCGGCACGATGAACCCAACCCAGCACGGCGAAGTGTTCGTCACTCACGACGGCGCAGAGACCGACCTCGACCTCGGACACTACGAGCGTTTTATAGACGAAAACCTCACTAAGTTTTCAAACCTCACGAGCGGCAAAGTGTTTTGGTCGGTGCTCAATAAGGAGCGCAACGGCGAGTATCTCGGCGAAACGGTGCAGATTATCCCGCACGTGACAAACGAAATCAAGCACTTTATCGTGAAAAACGCCGAGCTTACGGGCGCGGACGTCGTTATCACCGAAATCGGCGGCACAATAGGCGATATAGAAAGCCAGCCTTTCCTCGAAGCGATACGCCAGTTCGCCTCGGACGTAGGCAGGAAAAACTGCCTTTTCATACACGTATGCCTCGTGCCCTATATAAGCGGCTCGGACGAGTATAAATCAAAGCCCGCCCAGCACTCCACAAAGGAGTTGCAAGCGATGGGCATAAGCCCCGATATAATCATAACGCGCTCCGACGACGACTGCGGCGACAATATCCGCAAAAAAATCGCGCTGTTCTGCTCGGTAAAAGAGGACTGCGTGATTGCAAACACTACGGCGAACTGTCTCTACGAAGTGCCGCTTATGCTCCACAAAAACGGACTCGACAAGGTTGTCTGCCGCGAGCTCGGCTTGAAAAACAGGTGCGACCTCGCGCCTTGGCGCGAAATGGTGCGCGATATACACTCCCGAAAAGGCGAAACCAAAATTGCGATAGTCGGCAAATACGTATCTCTGCACGACTCCTATCTGTCGATTGTCGAGGCACTCAATCACGCCTCTTACGCCAACCATACGAACGTCAAAATCGAGTGGGTGGACAGCGAGGAGATAACCCGCGCGAACGTCGCGCAAAAGCTCGGCGGGATAGACGGAATACTCATTCCGGGCGGCTTCGGCATACGCGGCACGGAGGGAATGATAAACGCGTGTAGGTACGCGCGAGAAAAGAATATCCCCTACTTCGGCATCTGCCTCGGCATGCAGATTGCCGTCATCGAGTACGCAAGGCACGTCGCCGGCATAAAGGACGCAACGAGCGGCGAGTTTAAAAAGGGCGGGTCGCACGTCATCGACCTCATGCCCGACCAAAACGGGAAGATACTCGGCGGCACTATGCGCCTCGGCGCTTATCCCTGCGCCGTCAAGGAGCATACACAGATGTTTAACGCCTACGGCGAACCGCTTATCGAGGAGCGCCACCGCCACAGATACGAGTTCAACAACGACTATCGCAAGCAGCTTATCGACGCGGGGCTTACAATCAGCGGCACGTCGCCCGACGACCGCATTGTGGAAACCGTCGAGATTGCGGGCAACGATTTCTTTATAGGCGTGCAGTTCCACCCCGAGTTCACCTCCCGCCCCAATAAGCCAAATCCGCTGTTCAGAGAGTTTGTAAAAGCCGCCGTCGCCAAAAGACGGTAAGCCGCCGTTTATCGCAAGTTTTATTATACAACTGTACGATTATCGTACAATTCGTATGAAAAATTGCCGTTTTTCGACTATCAAGCATTGACAACGGCAAATTGCGATATTAAAATATTGTTACGGCTTAAATTTAGGAGCGTATTATGTATCATATTATCGTAAACCCCAAGGGCGGCAAAGGCAAAAGTCTTAAAGCGCTTACGGTCGTAGAGGACGTTTTAAAGGCGAATAATGCGGAGTACGCAGTGCATCTTACAGAGAGCCCCGAGGACGCGACGAATATCGCGCGCGAGCTTTCAAACGTAGCGGATAGCAAACTGCTCGTGCTCGGCGGGGACGGCTCGTATAACGCCGTGCTCAACGGCATAGAAAATTTCGAAAACGTGACGCTCGGCTTTGTGCCTTGCGGGACGGGCAACGATTTCATCTCGGCAAGCGGACACCCCAAAAAGGTCAAGCAGGCTATGGAGCTCATCCTCAAAGGCAACGAAAAATATATAGATTTCATCCAGCTTGACGACAGGCGCTGTCTCAACATACTGGGCGCGGGCATGGACGTGGACGTGCTTTTGAAATACGCCGAAATGAAGCCTTTCCACGGCAAAGTGAAATACTACGCGTCGCTGATATACACGCTTATCCACACCAAGTGGCACAAACTGCGCCTTACAATCGACGACGGCGAGCCTATGGAGCGAAGCACGTTTATGATAGGCATCGGCAACGGTCGCAGTATAGGCGGAGGTATGCCCATCTGCCCCAACGGAGTAGTGGACGACGGCAAGCTCGACGTAGTTATAGTCAACGAGATGAAAAGAGCGCTTATCCCTTTCCGACTTGCGGGCTTCCTCACGGGCAAGCACGTCAAAAAGTCGTACACGGAGGAATACGAGGGCAAGCGCGTCAAAATCGAAGTGCTCGACGACAGTCAGTTTGAGGCGGACGGCGAAGTGTTTAAGGCGGACGGGATAAACTGTCACGTCGTTTCAAATACGTTGAAAGTTTTTAGATAACTCAAAAATTTTAGGACAATATTGAAAAACCACCAATCGAGTTGGTGGTTTTTGTTCCTTTTCTTTCTGGATTGCCGCGTCGTTTCACTCCTCGCAATGACGGTGTACAACACTATCCGCTACTCTCATGCCTTAATCGCAATCCAACCTTGTCCGTCATTGCGAGCAAACTTGTTTGCGAAGCAATCCAGACATTAAAGCTATTCGTTTCTCGACGTTATGCTGCGGCAATCTTTTCAAGCGTAAGTGAGCCCGAAATCGTCTCTATATCAATGTCGCACCTGCCGTTGCCGAATATGCGGAATTTACCCTGCCTTGTGACAGACCCCGCAAATTCGCCCTCGTTATACTGTCCGCTGATGGTGCCGTATTCAAGCCTAAATCCCATACTTTCGTACTGTTTCAAAAGCACGTTGCCCGACACCGTTTCCACGTCGAGCTCGGCAAGGTTCGCGTCGCAATTCACAACGACTTGACCCGACACGGTTTCGACGTCTATGCGGTTAATTCTGCCCGACACGTCTGCGTTGCCCGATACGCTTTCGACTTCCACCTTGTTCGCGTCGCAAGCGACGGAGATTTTGCCGCTGACGTTCTCAACGTCAATCTTCCAAAGATTGAGGCTTGCGGGCACGGTGATAAGCAAATTCTTTTTGAGATTGCCCGTCTGAGTTCTGCCGGACTTGGCGTATTTTATGCGCAGTACGTTTGCGTCTTGATAGTAGTGCATCGTCGTATCGTTATTGACAGTGCCTGCAACGACTTCCTCTTGAAAGCTGACCGTCTGCGCGGTGTCCGACCCGACAATGCTAATATCGCCGTTTATCCACTCTATTTCCAACTCGGAAATGCTTACGTTAGCTGCGCTATTTCCGCCTGCGGCGCTATCGCTTCCGCCGCCGCTTGCAATCGCGCCTATCTCGCCGCTACCCGCCACGGTATATGCGTTTGCGTTGCCGTAATTCAAAGAAACGCTGTCATCACAAGCGCAAAGCGTAAACATTGCGGCTACGACAAGCAGGACGATTAAAATTATCCTGCCGTGCTTTAATGCTTTCATATAATATAACCTCCGTTACATTATCTGACGATAGATAGCCTCGATTTCCTTTTTGCCCCAAACCTGCGGACAGGGATAGAGCGGATTTGCCTCGCTGAGCGCGTGGTCGATCATCTTGGGCAGTCTCTCCTCCTCGATGAGCGGCGCGCCCTCTCTCGACAGTATCTTATTCGGGATATTCATAGAAGCGTTGAGCTCCTCAATCCACTTGATAAAGTTGTTTGCCTTTTCCGCCTTGGTCTTGCCGCCGAGATTTATTGCGTCGGCGAGCTTTGCGAGCTTCTTATGCGCACTCTTGCCGTAGGCTTTGAGCACGTATGGCAAAATGACTGCGTTTGCAAGCCCGTGAGGCACGCCGTACTCGCCGCCGAGCGTATGCGCCACCGCGTGGACGTAGCCTACGTATGCGCGAGTGAACGCGCGTCCCGCAATGTATGCGGCGTATTGCATCTTGTTGCGCGCTTCCAAGTCCTCACCGTTGTCGTACGCCTTTTTGAGGTACTTATGTATGAGCTGAACCGCCTCGACGGAGTCCTTTTTGGTTTGGCGGGTATTCTCGCCGCCGATATACGCCTCGACTGCGTGAGTGAGCGCGTCTACGCCCGTCGTAGACGTAATGTGCGGCGGAAGCGACTTCGTAAGCTCGGGGTCCATAACGACGTATCTCGGGATAAGCATCGGGTCGTTGATGGGATATTTCTCGTGCGTTTCGGGGTTGGATATGACCGCCGCAAGCGTAGCCTCCGAACCCGTCCCCGACGTTGTGGGGATTGCCACAAGCGGCGGGAGCTTCTTTGACACTTTGAGCACGCCCTTCATTTGCGGAATGGATTTTTTAGGTCTTGCAACTCTCGCGCCTATTCCCTTTGCGCAGTCCATAGCCGAGCCGCCACCGAGCGCGACGATAACGTCGCAGCCGTTGTCCTTGTACATTTTAAGCCCGTCCTCGATATTGCCTATGGTGGGGTTTGGCACAACGTCATGATAGACGCAACCTTTCATACCCTCCGCCTCGCAGGCTTCGAGAATGGGGTTCGCCATGCCCAACTTATAAAGACCGCCGTCGGTGACGATGAGTATACTCTTAAAGCCGTTCTTTTTCAAAAACGCGGGCAACTGCTTGACTGCGCCTGCGCCCGAAAGCGTAGCCTTGTTTTGCTTCCAAGGCAAAAACCACATAGCGCACCACATCGTCTTTTGAAAGATACGGCAACCCGCCTTATAAAACACGTTCATAATGTCCTCCTGTCAAGTGCAAATACGCTTGACATTTCTTAATGTTTTTAATAAATATATATTAGCACTATAAAAGTTAGTTGTCAAAAAAAAGTTGCGCACAATCGCTCCTATAACTTACAAGCCCCGCAAAAACGGGGCTTGTAAAAAATTAAATAAATCTTAATTTGCTTACGGACTTTACACGTTTTGAGGTATCGTAAGCGAATTGAAGGTGCTCATCTTTTTTGAATAAATTATAAGCAACACGCCGCCAAGAATATAGTTGAGCATTTCGCAAATGCTTACGAGTATCGAACTCCAATTAGATTCAAGAGAAACGTTCCCAAATAGTTTGGTTATGACGATAGCCGGTCCTTCAAGCGCGCCTATTTGAGAGATTGCCTCGCTAAATATACCCGCTACGACGTTGGTTGCGCACATAATAACCAGCTTTATCAAACCGATTACGATGAGAATAATTGCCGCAAGATATGATTGAGAACGGGTTACCGGCAAATTTTGCATTACGTTCTGCGCCGATTTGAGCACTCCGTTGATAGAACTGAAAAATGTGGACATAACGGCGATTACGGCAATCGCCGCAAATATCACCAAAATCAATATCGTATTGAGGTTCGTATCGCCAACGGGCATTTCTCCCGCGATCTCCGACGCCGCGCCAAACACGACGACTACCAGTATCAAAATCAAAACGGCAATCAACATTATAAAGCTATATATAACCGACACGTATACCTTGACGCTCTTAAAGCCCGCGGAACTGCGTTTGTTAGTCCTGCCGTTTATAAAAATCTGCCAAACACCGACGCAGAGAACTACGTACAGCAGAATTTTGATAATGTTGACATACATCAGAAAACCTTTTAAATGCGGAATAAGATTTATAATCGCAAATACCGCAGTCACGGTTACGGTGATAGCAATAGCAAGCATAAGCCAAGACTTGCTCAAAGCCGACACTACGCCAAGCGGCGAATTAGCCTGTCCTTTTAACGACATATTTTGTTTGCTTGCCGTCGGGCTTATCTGCGTTTCCGCCGCCTGCTCTGCTACGGGAGCAATATAAAACGGATTTTTATATCCCCTGCCGCATTCGGGACATTCTACGATCTCGTCATCTCTCGATACTTCAAATTCATGTCTGCAATGACATATAAGTTTAGGCATTTTCCTCTCCTTATTCGACAACAGCCGTTTCTTTATAATCTTGATATTTGCTCGGCAAAACTATATTCGTTTTATTTACGTCATACAAATAGCAATCAAAAGCGCCTTGACTTGTCCAAGTCATAGTTCCGTTTCCAACGCTGACGAGCGTATACGACTCCAAAAATCTTCCGAAATATCTTTCTAACCAATATTCCCACTCTAAGCTGTTATATTTGTAAATACTTCTTGATGACGTGGAGTCCTCGATTTTATAAGCTAATTCGTCCTGTTCGTCATAAATCAAATAGATACTGCTAACAAGTTTTCTGCTTCCGTTGACCGTTCGATATTCTTCGATAAAGCAAATATTCGATGAATAATAGCAGTAAGCGGTACTTTTGCTTTGTGTCAGTCTATACGAATAATTTTCAATTTCGCCGCTTTCTACCATATCGATGACATCTTGCGGCGTAGAGTTTTCATTGAACAAAAATTCATTGGTGCCGCCGTCACCGTCTCCGCCAAAACCATCGCAAGCCGCAAATGCGATCAGCGATATAAGTGCAACGATAATAACCGTAGCGGTTAATACTAAACTTCTTTTTTTCATTTATTCCTCCCGAAACGTTGATAATAAAATTGTAATATACAAATTTGTATCAGTCAAGCGAAAAATATACATTTTTGTATTATGTTCATAAAAAATATACTTATTTGTATAATAAAGATATGAATACGCACGATTTCTCTGCAAATCGAATAAAAGAATTGCGCGAAGAAAACGCCCTCACCCAACATGAGCTTTCGCGTAAAACGGGAATAAGTCAGGCTAATATTTCTCGTTGGGAAAAAAACGTAATTATTCCTAACGTCCTTGACTGTTGGAAGTTAGCGGAATTTTTTAACGTAAGCGTCGATTATCTTATAGGACGTGAAGATGATTGAATGCGAATTGATAAAATCTTAGTCATCATAATTTGCTTTTAAAATTAAACTCGCAAACAACGCTCAAAAACTTTTATAAATAACTCCGCAACTATGCGGAGTTTTCAATATATACAATCTGTTAGATTGTCACTCTTGTTTTTCCTGTTCCTTTTCGGTTTTGCCGAGCAGACGCGATATGTCGTCGGCGAGCTTGACTATTTTATCGCCGTATTTCTTCTTGCCTCGCGTTATCATATATTGATAAATCGGATACGTCAATAACATAATCACCATTCCGACAAGCCCTACGATTATGCCCGCGACCATCTGGTTCCATTCGAGCGTCAACGCCATCCCCGTGCCGAGGATAAGCGTGCCGACTATGCCGATACACACCGCTATCGCCGAGGGAACTTTCTTTGCCTTTTTGTGCAACTTTTTTATCTCGGCGACCTTTGCGTCGTGCTCCTCTCGCGGAAGATACTCCTGCCTTATGCTTTCAATCCAGCGCTTCTCCTCGCTGTCGGGCGACGAATAGCTATAATCGAATCCGTCGGAATTTTCATTGCGGATTTCATTATCGCTCATAACCTTTTCTCCTTATAATTTAAACGCAGATCGGTTGCGTTTTAATCGCTCAGCCTCAGTTTGACGGTGAATTTACTGCCCTCGCCGAGCTTGCTCTCGACGGATATTTCGCCGCCGAGCAAATCTATCACTCGCTTGACAATCGCAAGCCCCAATCCGTTGCCCTCTTGTGCGTGGGACGTATCGCCTTGATAAAACCTATCGAATATGTGCATGCCCGTCTCGTGCGACATTCCGAGCCCGAAATCCTGCACGCCGATGACGGCGAACTCGCCGATTCTTTTTAGCGTCAGAACTATCTTCCCGCCCTCTTCCGAAAACTTTATTGCGTTTGAAAGCAGATTGTTGAAGATAAGCTCCAAGTATCCCGCCGACGAAACAATCGTTATATCCTCGAAATCGCATATGGGTTCGAGATGCTTTCCGTCTATAATCTCCTCGAAGCCGAGCACGCAGTTGATAAGCAGCTCTTGCAGATTGAACGACGTGCGTTCGGGCGCGAGCTGTTGGTTTTCGAGCTTATTCAAATTCAAAATATTGGTCACGAGCGTGGTCATTCGCTTGGAGGCGCACTCTATCTCGTCGAGATACTTATCGCGCGTCGCCTCGTCGAGGTTTTTGCCTTTCAGCGCGTGCGCGTAGTTTTGAAGTATGGCAAGCGGAGTTTTCAGCTCGTGCGAGACGTTGGATACGAAATCCGTTTTCATGGTCTCCGCCTTTGAAAGCTGTTTTGCCATATCGTTTATGTCCTCGATGATGAGGTCGTATTGGTCGTAACGCTTGTACGTGTGACGGGGCGTGAGTCTGACTGAAAGATTGCCTCTTGCAATCTCCTTTGTCGCTTCGAGTATGTTTGCGACGGGGATTTCGACGGTATACTTCCTGCGCAGAATATCCACGATAGTACACACAAGCGCGAGCGCGAATATGACGCAGGTCGTCACGATTATCGTCACTGCGTTGTCGGTGGTTTTGTTTATCGCGTCGTACACGAGCACCGATCCCGTCGCCACTCCCGCAACAAGCAGAAATATGGAGAAGTAGCTCCACATCGAGCGTCTGAATCTCATTTAAGCACCGCCTTATAGCCGAGTCCGTGCACGGTGACAATCTCGAAACCGTCGCAAATCGAGGTTTTTTCGCGCAATCTGGCAAGATAAACGTCCACTGTGCGCGACATCGCAGAACTATTGAAGTCCCAAAACTCGTCCATAAGCTGCGCGCGCGTAAACGTGCGCTTGGGATAGGATAAAAATTTATATAGCAAATCGAACTCGCGCACGGTGAGTTTAAGCTCCTCGCCGTCCACGTAGGCGGTGTGCTCCTCCTTGTTGAGCACGAGGTTGCCTATGCAGATTTCCTTGCTCTCCTCTATCTGCGAGCGGCGAAGTATCGCGCCCACGCGGAGCATAAGCACGTCCATATCGAACGGCTTCACGAGATAGTCGTCCACCCCGAGCTTGTATCCGAGCAGTTGCGAGGGCTTGTCGTCCTTTGCGGTGAGAAAGAGTATGGGCGTTGTATCGTCGGTGAGACGCACCTTTTGCACAAGCTCGAAACCGTCCACGTTTGGCATCATTATATCGCTGATGATAAGCGCAAACCTGCCGTACTCCAACGTGCGCAACGCCTGCGCCCCGTCGAAGCAAGCGGTGGGCTTGTATCCGTTATCCGTAAGATACGCGCATATAAGTTGATTTAAAGCCTTGTCGTCCTCGACAACGAGAATATTTTGCATAAAGCACCTCTTAGTATGATTATCAAGTAAATATATAACGAAATTATTTTTTAATTGTAAAAATATTGTAAATAGAAAAAGAGGATTTGTCAAATTGGATTATATGCTTAGCGCGGATAAGCAAAAGATAAGCCGCAAAGAATGTAAATTATTTAAGGGGGTTTATTAACGTCGGCTTGATAGGGTGTTACACGACGTACAGTTTTTACGAAGTTTAGAACGCGACGCGCAGGGCGCGGAGAAAGGGAGTGCCAAGTGCCAGAAATAGTACAAGTGAGCGGGCAAATGTTGTTTATATGCCCGCGAACGAGTGGCATAATCTCGCACTCGCAGAGTGTCGAGCGGACGATACTTTAATGCACGCGCGCCGACTTCCCCTCCCACAAGCTATGTTTGTTTTGTAGAGAAAGAGGTAGCTACCGCAGCCGTCCTACGGGGTCCCCGCAAACGCCCCTGTTTGTGGGGTGGTGTTCTTGCGGGAGGGGAAAGCCCGTAGGGAAGGGGTGGGTCATATATTTTAAAGTACACGACGCGCACTCTTTTCGGATTGTTTCGTTCCTCGCAATGACGAAGCGGTGTGATAAATCACACCGCTTCGCTTTTTGCTATACCTTGTTATTCTGTACTTTTACTGCTTATCTTTTGCTTAAATTTGCGCTAATTTTATCGCCCTGCCTCCCGTAAGCGCAATGAGTTTCACCGCAGGGAGCGTAAAGTCATTCGCAACGATGATGAGGGGTTTAGTGAGGCGTTTATCTGCTGTCACGGTGTAGCCTGTGCAAGCCTCGCTTACAAGTCCGAGTTTGCGGAGTTTTTCCAAAGTTACACGATTTCCGCCTTGGAAGTTTGCGTCGATGTCGTCCAGTTTCACTGTTTCAATAACGCTATCGTCAATGAAGTCTACGTTCTTGGTTTCTATACACCTTTCGGCGGTTTCGTCGTCGAGGACGTCACAGTCGTGGACGTGCATAACTTCGCACAAGTTTTGCTTATACTGCTTGTTTGTAAGCAGTCTATTGTGTTTAAGCGTGAATATAAGCTCCTGTATGCTTCTATCTGTGTAGCGTTTTCTCGCTTCCATATTGAGGTCTTGGAACAAAGCAAGGATAAGTTCTTCCGCCCTTGTAAGCGCGCGGTCTGAACCTACGCGGACGTATAGCGGAACGTCTACAAACCTCGGCTTATCCGATACGTCCTTATGGTGATAACGGCGCGCGTCGTATTCGTAGGGCTTCAAAGCAAGCCACAGTTTTATTGAACGTTTTGCTATGCCGATAACGCCGATGACCTGCCCTTGATAACGGATTTTCTCTACACGCTTGCAAACGCGATAAGTTACGCCCTTTTGCGAGCAGAATAGGTTTTTGATTGCCGCATACCATTCGCGGTTCTTCTCCGAGCTCTCTTTTAAGCGCATACGGAAGTTGGGCGAGGACTTGCGCACTGTGCCGTCTGCCTCAATGATGACGGACTCCACAAAGTTGTCGTCATCATCTTCGTCTAAGATGCTGTCCCACTCCTCCTCGTCGTCGAAGTCGTCGTCATCGAGCTCGTCAACGGACATAAACGACATATCTTCCATACGCTTGCGCATTTGCGCCATTTCTTCAT
>JAMPEA010000001.1 GCA_023665365.1 Bacillota bacterium | reverse complement strand
ATGCTTTTCTCATAGATTTTCTCCTTGTAGAGTAATTTTTTTGATGACACAATTATATCGCTTATAATATCGAATTTCAATACCAAATTTACTAAAAATTGGTAATTTTTTAAAGTTTTTATCAAAAAAATCATAAAATTTTGACATTTTTGGGTTTGGGAACCTCAAAAAATCGAATTTTAATATTTTTTTATTTCGGTTGACTTGCGACCGTATTTTATTGTAATTATAAAATGTAAACAATATTTATATATAAAATATGAGTTCGGAGGTGTCATATGGACATTAAAACGTCGGTCGAAAAGCGCGTGGAGTGGATAAAAAATCTGTTGCAATCAAGCGGAGCTAAGGGCATAATTTACGGCAATAGCGGCGGGAAGGACTGTACGCTTGTAGGCGCGCTGTGCAAACTTGCGACTGACAACGTGCTCGGGGTGATAATGCCCTGTCAGTCGGCGCAGAACTACGGCAGCGACCGCGACGACGCTATACTTGCGGGCGAGCGTTTCGGCATACCTCAGATACAGATAGATTTAAGCGAGGCGAAAGGCGCGATACTTTCTGCGCTCGGGGACGAGTTGTCAAACGATTGCGCGAGTGAATACAATCTCAAAATGGCGGGAGTCAATATCAATCCCAGACTCCGCATGACCGCCTTATACGCGCTCGGGCAGGCGAGAGGTTATCTCGTTGCCGGCACGGGGAACTTAGACGAGATAACGCTCGGATATTTCACCAAGTGGGGCGACGGCGCGCACGACTTCAATCCCATTGCCGATTTGACTGTCGAGGAGGTGTACGCACACCTTAGATACCTCGACGCTCCGTCGAGCATAGTGGATAAAGCTCCGTCGGCGGGATTGTATCAAGGACAGACCGACGAGGAGGAGCTCGGCGTAAAGTATGCCGAAGTAGACGCATATTTGAAAGGCGAAAACGTATCCGACGAAGCGAGACAGAAGATAGAAAAAGCAAAACGCGCATCTGCGCATAAGCTGAGAATGCCTTTGAAGTTCGGCGAATAAAACAGCCGATTAGAATATCGAAAAATTAAAAATCGCGTGTAAATTTTACGCGCGATTTTCACTTTTATATAGGAATTTTATTTCGAATGCTGTCTATATCCATATACTTACAAATAATATTTATAAATAAAATCCTAAATATTCTTGCAAGAGAATTTCAAATGTGTTAAAATACGAATACAGTGTTATATTTTACGGAGGAGTTTATGTCAAAAATCAAACTGACTACTGTGGCTTTCAACGGCACGGCTGAGCAAGAAAAGCAGTTGAGACAGGTCTTGAAAGAGATTGTCGAGTCCGAGCATCCAAGCGTCATGACCGCGTTGCAAAAGGCACAGTCGATTTACGGTTATCTGCCCGTAGAGGTGCAGAGGATTATAGCCGACACGATGGGCGTTTCTTTGGAAGAAGTGTTCGGAGTGGCGACTTTTTATTCGCAGTTTACCCTCAATCCGCAGGGCGCATATGCGTTCGGCGTTTGTTTGGGTACGGCGTGCTACGTCAAGGGCTCAGGCGATATCGTTGCCAAGCTCGAAGAATGTCTGTCGCTTAAAGACGGCGAAACTTCGTCGGACGGCAAATTTTCCATTGCGTCTACGAGATGCGTCGGCTGTTGCGGGCTTGCGCCTGTTATGACCGTAAACAACGAGGTCTACGGCAAGCTGACGGTGAAAGACGTTCCGGGCATAGTGGCAAAGTATCAGGCAATGTAACTTTCTATGAGAGAGATTTCGCTTGCAATCCTCGACGTCGCTCAAAACTCGATAGACGCGGGAGCTACGCTCGTCGAAATAACCGTGACGATAGATGAAAACCTAATCGGTTTCGCCGTCGCGGACAACGGCAAGGGCATGAGCGAAGTTGAACTTTCAAATGCGGTCGAGCGCGGCGTATCTTTTAAAGGCGGTTCGGGATTGGGTCTCGCGCTTTTGAAAGAGGAGACTTGCGAGGCAGGCGGAAAGTTGAAAATATCTTCCGAAGCGGGAGCAGGCGCGACGGTGAAAGCCGAATATAAGGCGAAATCCGCTGTCATCGGCAAGTTGGGCGATACATTTGCGACGCTTGTCGACGAGGGATACGACACGGTGCTCAACCTATCCGTTCTCGGAAAGAGATACAGTTATGACACAAGGGAGTTGAAATCCTCCGCGGGAGTGGCTCGATTGCAGTCGTCCGGCGCGCTCCGCTTGATAAGAGAGGATATAAACAAAAAGACAAATGGAGGAGCAATGTTATGAAGAGCATCGCCGATATAATGGCAATAAGAGAGGCTATGCAATCGCAAATTATTCTGCGTGACAACACCGACGCCGAAAACGAAGCGCATATCGTTGTAGGTATGGGCACTTGCGGAATAAACGCCGGCGCGCGTACTGTTTTCAACGCGTTGGTTGACGAAATTGAGTCTCGCAATTTGAAGGGCGTTCGCGTCACGCGTTCGGGTTGTCTGGGCAACTGCGCGGACGAGCCGACTATCGAGGTTCATATCCCCGGTAAAGAGGCTGTAAAGTACGCAAAGCTCGATGCCGCCAAGGCAGTCGAAATCATCGAGAAGCATATCGTCGGGGGCAATATCTGCACCGAGTACCTTGCTAAGGCGTAAAGGGAGGAAAACATAATGTACAGAACTCACATACTGGTTTGCGGAGGTACGGGCTGTCACTCAAACAACAGCGGCAAAATCCGCGAAGCATTCGAGCAACAAATCAAGGAAAAAAATCTTCAAGACGACGTTCTCGTCGTAGGTACGGGCTGTTTCGGTCTGTGCGCGGTAGGTCCGATTATCATCATCTATCCCGAAGGCGCGTTTTACAGCCAAATCACCGTTGACGACGTCCCCGAAATCATCGAGGAGCATATCGTCAAGGGCAGGCTCGTCGAAAGACTGCTCTATCATGAAAAGGCGCTTGGCAACAAAGCGGTCAAATCGCTGTCGGAGACCAACTTTTACAAAAAGCAAACCCGCGTCGCTCTGCGCAACTGCGGCGTAATCAATCCCGAAAAGATTGACGAGTATATCGCCCGCGACGGCTATCAGGCGCTCATCAAGTGCTTGACGGAGCTCGAACCTCAGCAGGTCATCGACATTGTAAAGGCATCGGGGCTTCGCGGACGCGGCGGCGCAGGCTTCCCGACGGGCGTAAAATGGCAGTTTGCTAAAAATCAAAATAATGACACAAAATACGTATGCTGCAACGCCGACGAGGGCGACCCCGGCGCGTTTATGGACAGATCTGTCCTCGAAGGCGACCCGCACGCAGTTCTCGAAGCGATGACTATCGCGGGTTATGCAATCGGTTCTCATCAAGGTTATATCTACGTCCGCGCGGAGTATCCTATCGCCGTCGAGCGTTTGAAGATAGCTATCGCGCAGTCGAGAGAGTACGGATTGCTCGGCGACAACATTCTCGGCACGGGCTTCAAGTTCGATATAGAGTTAAAACTCGGCTCTGGCGCGTTCGTCTGCGGTGAGGAAACCGCTCTTATGACCTCTATCGAGGGTCATCGCGGCGAGCCCCGTCCGCGTCCTCCGTTCCCGGCGGTCAAGGGTCTGTTCGGCAAGCCCACAATCCTCAACAACGTAGAGACGTATGCGAATATCGCGCAAATCATTATGAAAGGCGCGGATTGGTTTGCGTCTATGGGTACAGAAAAGTCTAAGGGCACTAAGGTGTTTGCGCTCGGCGGAAAAATCGTCAATACGGGTCTTGTGGAAATCCCTATGGGCACGACGCTCAGAGAGATTATAGAGGACATCGGAGGCGGCATCCCCAACGGCAAAAAGTTCAAGGCGGCTCAGACGGGCGGTCCTTCGGGCGGCTGTATCCCCGCGGAACACCTCGATATTCCCATCGACTACGACAACCTTATCTCTATCGGCTCGATGATGGGCTCGGGCGGAATGATCGTCATGGACGAGGACAACTGTATGGTTGACATCGCCAAGTTCTTCTTGGAATTCACCGTTGACGAAAGCTGCGGCAAGTGCACTCCGTGCCGTATAGGCAACCGCCGCTTGCTCGAATATCTCGACAAAATCACGAGCGGTCAGGCGACTATGCAGGACCTCGACGATATGGAGCAACTCTGTTATTACATAAAGTCAAATTCGCTTTGCGGTCTCGGTCAGACTGCTCCGAACCCCGTGCTTTCCACGCTCCGCTATTTCCGTGACGAGTACGAAGCGCACATTTTGGAGCGCCGTTGTCCCGCTCACGTATGTAAGCGTCTTGTGCAGTACAAGATTACCGACAACTGCAAAGGCTGCTCCGCTTGCGCGAGAAAGTGTCCCGTAAACGCTATTTCGGGCGAGATCAAGAAGAAGTTTGAAATTGACTTGAACAAGTGCATTAAGTGCGGACAATGTATCCAAACTTGCCGCTTTAACGCAATCGTCAAAGAATAATCGAGGTGTAACTATGGCATTGGTAAACGTAAAAATAAACAATATTCCCGTACAGGTTGAAGAAGGCTCTACGATTTTGGAAGCGGCAAAGGTCGCTGGTATCAAAATCCCGACTCTGTGCTATCTCAAAGGTGTAAACGAAATCGGCGCGTGCCGCGTATGCGTCTGCGAGGTCAAAGGCGCAAGAAGTCTCGTGGCGGCGTGCGTATATCCCGTCAACGAGGGTATGGAAGTGTTTACAAACACTCCCGCCGTCAGAAAGTCGAGGAAAGCGACGGTTGAACTCCTGCTTTCAAATCACAACAAGGACTGCCTCAGCTGTATAAGAAACAACAACTGCGAATTGCAAACCCTTTCGCTCGAACTCGGTTGCGACAGCAAAAAATACGAGGGCACAAAGACGGAAGCTCACGTTGACGACAGCGCGGCATGCGTTGTGCGCGACAACAGCAAGTGCGTGCTTTGCCGCCGTTGTGTTGCGGTTTGTAAAGAATATCAGTCCGTTGCGGTCATCGGCGCAAACGGCAGAGGCTTTGACACTCATATTGCCTGCGCGTTTGAAAAGCCTCTTGCAAGCACCGCTTGCGTAGGTTGCGGACAGTGTATCGTCGCTTGCCCGACGGGCGCGTTGCACGAGAAAGAGGAAATAGACGACGTTATCGACGCGATTTCAAATCCGAATAAGAGAGTCATCGTCGGCGCGGCTCCTTCCGTCCGCGTAGGACTCGGCGAGGAGTTCGGAATGCCTATCGGCTCAAACGTACAGGGCAAGATGGTTGCGGCTTTGCGCAGACTCGGCTTCGACGACGTGTTTGACGTCAACTTCGGCGCGGACTTGACGATTATGGAAGAGGGAACGGAGTTCCTAAACAGAGTCAAAAACGGAGGAACGCTCCCGATGATTACGAGCTGTTCTCCCGCGTGGATTAAGTTCTGCGAGCACAATTTCCCCGACCAACTCGACCATCTGTCATCCTGCAAGTCGCCTCAACAAATGTTCGGCGCAATCTGCAAGACCTACTACGCTGAGAAGCTCGGCATCGACCCTGCGGATATTGTCGTAGTTTCCATTATGCCTTGCACGGCGAAGAAGTTTGAAAAGGGCAGAGGCAATCAAAACGCGGCGGGCGTTCCCGATATAGACTACGCGCTTACGACGAGAGAACTTGCAAAGCTCATCAAGCGTTCGGGCATCATCTTTGACGAACTTCCCGATGAGGACTACGATTCTCCGCTTGGAATATTCTCGGGCGCAGGTCTTATCTTCGGCGCAACCGGCGGCGTTATGGAAGCGGCGCTCCGTACTGTATATGAGGTCGTCGTTGGCAAACCCGCTCCGTCGGTCGAGTTCAACGAGGTTCGCGGTACGCAGGGCATCAAAGAGGCGGAATACGACCTCAACGGAAAGAAAGTCAAAGTGTGCGTAGCGTCCGGTCTTGCCAATGCAAGAAAGATTATGGATGACGTGAGAGCGGGCGTATCTCCCTATGATTTTATCGAGATTATGTCCTGCCCGGGCGGTTGCGTCAACGGTGGCGGACAGCCGATAAAGAGCGCGTTTGTACGAAACAATAAGGATATTAAGGCATTGCGCGCAAAGGCAATCTACGACCAAGACGCGAGTATGGCTATGCGTAAGTCGCATGAAAATCCCGCCGTGCAACAGCTTTATAAGGAGTATCTCGGCGAGCCTAACAGCCACAAGGCGCACGAAATTTTGCACACCAAGTATCAGCCTCGTGACAGATATTAAATTTTAATCGGCGTTTAACCCGATTAGAATAACGAAAACTTTAAATTGCGACCGCAGAAGCGGTCGCAATTTCGTATATTTGCAAAATAAGACAATAAAATAATTTGCATAAATCAAATAAAGATGATATACTTTTGTCACTGCGCTAGACGGGGAGCTTGCGGTGCCCTGTAAACTGCAATCCGCAATAGCAGTGCCGAACGCCGTCCCAGGCATTGGTTATGGTTGGCTGCGCAAAGCAAGGAGTGTTGATATTAAGGTCCTATGCAACGTCATGCTGTGAACCGTGTCAGAGCTTGACCGCAGCAGCACTAAGCAGATTTTGGTGTGTGCCATAGGGAAACTTTAAAGGAGCAACCTACTTTGTTACCGCTTCGGTAATCAGTGTCAAAGACGGTGCGCAGTAAAAACAACGCTGTCGTGTATACGGCAACGTTGTTTTTTAGTGATAATTTACTGCTGTTGTAAACTCGACCGCAGGGAGAGTTTCCCGCCAAAAACTGAGCAAAGTTTGCCTATGCCATAGGGAAACTTTAAAGGAGCAACCTACTTTGCTACCGCTTCGGTAATCAGTGTCAAAGGCGGTGCGCAGTAAATACAACGCTGTCGTGTATACGGCAACGTTGTTTTTTTGTATAAACTTACTGCTGTTGTAAACTCGACCGCAGGGAGAGTTTCCCGCCAAAAACTGAGCAAAGTTTGCCTATGCCATAGGGAAACTTTAAAGGAGCAACCTACTTTGCTACCGCTTCGGTAGTCAGTGTCAAAGACGGTGCGCAGTAAAAACAACGTTATAAATGTTGATAGCGTTGTTTTTTATAAAATTATATGTTATGCTTATTCTATGAAAACTTTTAAATCGGTTAAACTCTTATGCTTGATTATTTGTTTGTTCGTCGTTTTCGGCGGGGCTTTAATTATAAATCAAAATAAATCGGTTGCGGTTGCCGACGATATTGGCGGTATCTATGCCGATATTGACGCTTATCTTTCGGACGCGTGCAAAAAGGCGCATTTTCCCGCAATGTCGGTCACTATTGTTGATAAAAATTCCGTTTTGTTTTCAATGACCTACGGCGACTATATTAGCACAGACACGCCGTTTTTGCTCGGCTCGGTCAGCAAGTCGTTTACGGCGCTTTGCGTGATGCAACTCGCGGAGCAGGGAAAAATAGATTTAAACGAAAAACTTGCTTACTATCTGCCCGACGCTACGGACGGCGACAGAATAACGATACTGCAACTGCTCAATCACAGCGGCGGACTCGGCGAGCATCAAAATCTAAGCAATTATAAAATCGTCGGAAAGCAGGGCGTGCACCAATACGCAAACGTAAACTACTCTTTGCTCGGCAAGGTCATCGAAGCAGTAAGCGGAACGAGCTATGAAGAATACGTTGCAAAGAACGTATTCGAACCGCTATCCATGCACAAATCCGCCGCGACGTACGAGCAGGCTAAGCAGAACGGACTTATCGACGGATACGAAAATTGGTTTGGCGTAAACACAAAGACAAAGCCGAAATATCCCAAATCCGACGACGCTTGGATAACCGTTCCGGCGGGTTATCTCTCTTCATCGACGGCGGACCTCGGAAGATATTTGCAAATGTATCTCAACGGCGGCGAGGGGATAATCTCGCAGGAGAGTATAGACCAAATGTTTTATAATGGCGTTGAGGTCAAGGGCGATATTCCGTATAAATACACAATGGGCTGGACGCTCACAAACGAGCCGCTTACACAACCCGCGCTACGCCACAGCGGACTCGTTGAAACAGGAATGTCTGCTATTTATATTCTGCCAGAAAGCGGGATAGGAATTGCCGTCGCCGTGAATACCAACGACTATTTCGTCGGCAAAGATATGATGGACAGAATAGATTGGAGCATCGCGCTTATGCTCATGGGAGAAAAGCCAAACGAAATTGGCAAAAGTGAGTATCTAACGCGTCATTTTTTGTATGATTTGGCATATTTTGCGTTCTTTGCAGTTTCGATATTGCCGCTTTGTTTGATGGGAGTTTTCAAAAAGCGGCTTGCAAAAGGCAGGCTTTCGATTAAAATCGTTTTGCTTGTGCTTTTGCACTTGATATTGCCGATTATCATCTTGCTGTTGCCGATAATGTTTTTTGCTACGCCGCTTTGGGTGGTGCAGGCATTCGTACCCGATATGTTTACGGCTATCATAGTTTCGTCGTGTCTGCTGTTTATCGGCGGCATAACGAAATCGATTTTGCTTATTTCAGACAAAGTAAAGAGAAAAACAAAATGTATATAAGGGGTCACGCTTTTTCATAAAAATGAAAAAGCGCGCCGAAAGATACGGAAACGGTTTAAGATTATAAGAAAATAAGCGCACGCAGTGCGCGTCCCCCAAGCAAAAGATTTTTGCGTAACGTTTGAAAAACCTTAGCAAAAATGTTTTGTGCGGAGCAAAACCCCATCAAACAGGGACGTTTGACGGGGACCCCTAAAACGAAAAAACGCGTGCCTAACAGGGCACGCGTTTTTTCGTTGGAGCGGGCGATGAGAATCGAACTCACGACAAAAGCTTGGGAAGCTCTCGTTTTACCATTAAACTACGCCCGCACTCTTTACACACCATTTTAGCACATATATTTAAATTGTCAAACGGGTAAACGGTTTTTAGGTAATATTTACGCATACTGCGCGAAAATTCTTGCGTTTTTGGCTTTGTAAGTTTATACTATTAAAATAAATATATTTAAACTAACTATAAAATCAAGCGAGGACGGCAATGTATAAACCTGTTGAAAGCAATCTCAATTTCGTAGAACGCGAAAAACAAGTGCTTGAATTTTGGAAGGAAAATAAAATCTTTGAAAAAAGCGTCAAAAAGAACGAGGGCAATCCCGAGTTCAGTTTTTACGACGGTCCTCCTACCGCAAACGGAAAACCGCATATCGGTCACATTTTGACCCGCGTAATGAAGGATATTATCCCGCGATACAAGACGATGAAAGGCTATCACGTGCTCAGAAAGGCGGGGTGGGATACGCACGGCTTGCCCGTTGAGCTCGAAGTCGAAAAGCTCCTTGGCATAGACGGAAAGCAGGAAATCGAAAAATACGGCATTGAGCCGTTTATCAAAAAGTGTAAGGAATCCGTTTTCAAATACACCGACGAGTGGCAGAGAATGTCCGACCGCATCGGCTATTGGGCGGATATGGAACACCCCTATATAACCTACGACGACAATTATATCGAGTCGGTCTGGTGGGCTATCAAGCAAATGGCGGATAAGGGGCTTTTATACAAGGGATATAAGATTGTGCCGTACTGTCCGCGTTGCGGAACGGCGCTGAGTTCGCACGAGGTCGCGCAGGGCTATAAGGACGTCGAGGAGACTTCCGTATTTGTGAAATTCCCCGTAAAAGGGCAGGATAAAACCTACTTCCTTGCCTGGACTACTACGCCTTGGACGCTTTCGTCAAATACGGCGCTTTGCATGAACGGCGACGAGGACTACGCCAAAATTGAGGCGAACGGCGAGTTTTATATCCTCGCCGATGCGCTTGCGGACAAGGTGTTCGACGGCGTAGAGTATAAAAAAATCGACATCAAAAAGGGCAAGGAATATGAGTTTGTCGAGTACGAGCCTCTTTTCGATTATAAGTACGACTTCAAGGAAAAGGCGTATTTCGTCGTGAACGACGGCTACGTCACGCTCACCGACGGCACGGGCATTGTGCATATCGCGCCCGCATTCGGCGAGGACGACGGCAGGGTCGGCAAAAAGTATAATCTGCCGTTTGTGCAGATGGTTGACGACCGCGGCAAATTCAAGGACGCAATCACTGATATGGCGGGCGTATTCTGCAAAGAGGGCGATAAGCTCGTCATCGAGAGGTTGAAGCGCGAGGGCAAGCTGTTTAAAACGATGCGCTTTACGCATAGCTACCCCTACTGCTGGCGTTGCGATACTCCGCTTTTGTACTATGCAAGGAGCACTTGGTTTATCAAGGTCACGGCTGTCAAGGAGCAGCTGCTCGCGTCCAATGACTCAGTGAACTGGATGCCCGATACTATCAAAAACGGACGTATGGGGAACTTCCTTGAAAACGTCATAGATTGGGGCATTTCGCGCGAGAGATACTGGGGCACTCCGCTTCCGATTTGGGTGTGCAGTAAGTGCGGAAAAATCCACGTCATAGGTTCAAAAGAGGAGCTACGCGAAAAGGGCGGACTCAAAGAGGATATAGAGCTTCACCGTCCTTATATAGACGGCGTAAAGTGGCAGTGCGAGTGCGGCGGCACTATGGAGCGCACTCCCGAGGTGCTCGACTGTTGGTTCGATAGCGGCTCGATGCCGTTTGCGCAGTGGCACTATCCGTTTGAAAATAAAGAGACGTTTGAAAAAGTGTTTCCGTCCGATTTCATATCCGAGGCGGTTGACCAGACGAGAGGTTGGTTTTATACGCTTCTTGCGGTCAATACGATTTTATTTGGGCGCGCGCCGTTTAAAAACTGCATTGTGCTCGGGCACGTCAACGATAAGGACGGAATAAAGATGTCCAAACACAAGGGCAACGTCGTGGACCCTTGGAGCGTGCTCGACAAGCAGGGGGCAGATGCTACGAGGTGGTATTTCTATACCGCTTCCGCGCCGTGGCTTCCGTCTCGCTTCTCGGCGGATAACGTAAGCGAATCCCAGCGCAAGTTTATGGGCACGCTTTGGAATACGTATGCGTTTTTCGTGCTGTACGCGGATATAGACAAGTTCAATCCATTGGAGCATAAACTCGAAAATCAAGAGCTTAACGTCATGGATAAGTGGATTTTGTCGAGGCTTAACACGCTTATCAAAACCGTGGACGAGGGCTTAAACGAATATAAGATAACCGAAACGTCCCGCGCGATTGCGACTTTTGTGGACGACCTTTCAAATTGGTACGTCCGCCGCTCCCGCGAGCGCTTTTGGGGCAACGCGATGACCAAAAACAAGGAAGCCGCCTATACGACCTTATATACGGTGCTTTCGACGTTGAGCAAGATTATCGCGCCGTTCGTACCGTTTATGGCGGAGAACATATATCAAAATCTTGTGCGCAACTTCGACGCGAACGCTCCCGAAAGCGTGCATCTTTGCGAGTTCCCGACCGCGGACGAGAGTATGATAAATCCCGCGCTCGAAAAGGGAATGGAGCGCGTGCTTAAACTCGTCGTGCTCGGACGCGCCGCGCGCAACAAGTCCAATCTCAAAAACAGACAGCCGCTCGGAAGACTGCTTTATAACGGCAAATACGAGCTTGGCGACGACCTTAAAGACCTCGTAAAGGACGAGCTCAACGTAAAGGAAATCGAACAGTCCGACAAAAACGAGGAGTTTGTAAATTACGAAATCAAGCCCCAGCTTAAAACGCTCGGACCTAAATACGGCGCGCTCCTCGGCAAGATAAGAGCGCTGTTGCAGGAGCGTCCGCAGGACATAATTCAGGCGATAAAGAGACGTCATGCCATCGATGAGCTAAAATCCGAATACAGAGAACAGCGCGGAACAGAGAACGACGTGAAGAGCGAGTTCGTGTGCGAAATCGACGGGACGAAAATCGTTTTGAGCGAGGAGGATTTGCTTATATCCGTCAAAAACAAAGAGGGCTTCTCGTCGGAGTCGGACGGCGATACTACGGTCGTGCTCGACACCGCCTTGACCGACGCGCTTATCCGCGAGGGAGTGGAGCGCGAAATAGTCAGCAAGGTGCAAAATATGCGCAAGGAAGCGGGCTTCGAGGTGACCGACCATATCTTAATCGGATACGTTGCGGACGGCTTGGCTAAGACGGTTTTGGACGACGCGAAATTCTTCTCGGACGTGCTTTGCGACGGAATCGTCGAGAGTACGGACGGCTTTATAAAAGAGTGCGATATAAACGGGCATAAAGTCACCATAAGCGTGAAAAAGGTCGAGGACTGATATGAGAATTGCGCCGGACTGGACGGAATACGGTGTTATAGCGACCGGCGACGGCGAAAAATTGGAGAGATGGGGCGAACTCACTCTCTTGCGTCCCGACCCGCAGATTATCTGGCACGCGAAAAAGCCGCTTAGGTCGTACAAGGGCATCGACGCAGTTTACGAGCGTAGCGCGACGGGCGGAGGAAAGTGGATTTTCAACCGCGAAATCGATACGAATTTCAAATTGCATTGGCGCGATTTGACGTTTTCGCTCAAACTCATGGGATTTAAACACACGGGTTTATTCCCCGAGCAGGCGACAAATTGGGACAGAATGATGAAACTCGTCGAGGGCGCGGATAGAAAAATAAGCGTGTTGAATTTATTCGGATACACGGGCGCGGCTTCGGTCGCGTGTAAAAGAGCGGGCGCGGACGTATGTCACGTGGACGGCGCAAAGGCAATGGTCGAGCGAGCGGCGGAAAATCTCAAACTCAGCGGACTTGACAATAGCGGAATGAGATATATTGTAGACGATTGCTTCAAGTTTTGCGCAAGAGAACTTAGACGCGGCAGAAAGTACGACGCTATAATACTCGACCCGCCGAGCTTCGGCAGAGGTCCTAACGGCGAAAAGTGGAAGATAGAAGAGGGCATTTCCGAGCTTATGGAGTTGGTCGCCAAACTTTTAAGCGATAAGCCTCTCTTTGTGTGCCTCAACAGCTATACGACGGGTCTGCAACCAGCAGTGATGTCGAATATACTAAAACTCGCCTTGCCAAGCGGCGCGGCAATCGACTCCGACGAAATCGGGCTTAGCACCGACGAGGGACTCATCCTTCCGCAGGGATGCACGGCGTTTGCCGAGTTCGGCAAGTGAACTGCCTAAAAAGATATGCAACCCACCGCATATACAAACGATATAAAATAACGATAGCGAGATTATCATTATGACTTACAGAGATTTGAAAATCCTATACGAGGACAATCACTTGCTCGTGGTTGTCAAGCCGATGAACGTTCCCGTCCAAGCCGACGAGAGCGGCGACCCCGATATGGTCAATATGCTCAAAGACTATCTGATTGACGAGTACGACAAGCCGGGCGACGCGTATCTCGGGCTTGTGCATCGCCTCGACAGACCGACCGGCGGAGTTATGGTGTTTGCAAAGACGTCCAAGTGCGCAGAGCGGCTTTGTATGGCTATAAGAAACGGCGACGTCGATAAAAAGTACCTCGCAATCGTGGAGGGTACGCCGAGATATAAGACAGACAAAGTGTTTTGCTATCTGAAAAAATTTCCGGATACCAATATGGTCAAAATCGTGCCGGCGTTGACGGAAGGCTCGAAATATGCCGAACTCGATTATAAGGTGCTCGCCCAAAAGCACGGGCGCAGTCTCGTATCCGTCAAACTGATTACGGGCAGAGGGCATCAAATCCGCGTGCAGATGGCGGGGATAGGCACTCCGATTGTGGGCGACAGGAGATACGGCAACGATAAAAATTCAAGGCATCCGCTGTGCCTGTGGGCGACGGAGCTCCACTTTGCGCATCCGATAAGCGGCGAGATGCTCACGTTTATAGTGTATCCTCCCTCAATCGCGCCGTGGACTGCGTTCAACGTGGACGCGTTTTTGAGGCTGACTGCGCCGCAAGAGGATTATGACGAATAACCCCATCAAACACGGAGGTTTGACGGGGACCCCGAATATAAACCCCACAAAATGTCATTTTGTGGGGACCCCGATTTATACCCCATAAATTGGCAAATTATGGGGACCCCAAGTAGCCCCACAAAACTGGGACGTTTTGCGGGAAGCCCGAATATAAATCCCATCAAACTTTTAAATTCTAAAAAACGGCGAGGAAAACCTCGCCGTTTTAACTTTTATTTTATAAATTTTTAGCAACGAAATATTTATCGTTCAAAACTCTTTCGTGTATGGGCGAGATAAATTTGTCGTCGCCGTATTCTTTTTCAAACCAATCCTCGCCGTATCCCGCTCGGTTGAGCGCGCCTGCGAACGCCGCTTCGGCATTTGCCAAACGTCTGAAAACCGTGCGCAATGCGATTTCGTTTTCTTCCGATATTTTTTGGAAAGTCTTTTTGTTGATTATGCGCGCTTCGAGTATTTGCCTGTCGTCGGGGCTAATCCGTTCGAGCGCAAGATTTACTATGTATCTCAAATTGACGATTTTGCGCTTTTGCTCCGTCAATTCGATTATTTCACCAATTAATTGCTCGGTGCTTACACCGATTTTCAGATGTCTGCTTTGAAAAGTGGAATTAACCCTCGATTTTACGCCGAAATCGAGTTCCTTTACGATTTTTGGCAACAGAGAATAAGCAACAAGCGCAGTGTTGCTCCAATTTTTATTCATTATAGACCTCCTGAAATTGCAAAATTTCAATTTCGCTTACAATATAAATAGTTGCAAAGCAAAATGTCAATGTATTATGTCAACAAATTTTGATTTGATTCACCAATTTTTTACAGCAAACGACAGCGCGAAAGCAATGGCGAAAGCAATCGCGCTTTGAAACGCCTTTCGCACAGCGATTTCGGAAAATTTCATCTTGCATTTTGATAGGAACGTGTAGTTTTGCAGCATCACCGACAGTCCGCCGAACGAGATAATGCCTGCGCAGAGGGCTACGCTTACGTTTTTATCGAGGCACTCGGTGCAGGCGATACTGCCTCTCGTCATCTCTATAATCCCCTCGATAAGCGCGACTATCGGTTGACCGACTCTGTCGCCGAGCGCAGTGACAATCAGCGAATCCAAATTGAAAAGCACTATCGTATCCACAAGCATTCCGCAAAGCACGATATAGCCGCCCACGTACAGCATACTCAGCGTGGCGTTTGCAATGGCTTTCGACATTATGCTATCCACGTCTTGATTAGACATTATCGCAACTTCGGGCGCGGGCGATAAACTTTGAGTATCCGCAGATTTTTTACTTTTGCGTTTTTCGCTTGAAATTATATTTTTACGGTCGCGCACTCTGAAAATAAGTCCGTTTATCAGCGCCGCAAGATAATGGGATACAAGTACGATAACGCCTACGCGCGCGTCGCTGAATATCGCCGAGCCGACCGTGCCGAGCATAAAAATAGGTCCGGACGTGGATGCAAACGAGGCTATCGCCTTTGCCTCTTTGCCGCTAATTGCGCCCGCGCTGTAAAGCTCCGCCGTCATGCTCGCGCCTACGGGATAACCCGAAAGCATGCTCAAAAGCAGAACGTATGCGCTTTCTTTCGGCGCGTTGTATAAAAACCGCACGGGCTTTTGAAATATCTTTGAAATTGTTTTTGCCGAGCCTATGTAGGTTAGCAGTAGGGAGAAAAAGTAAAATGGAAACAGCGAGGGTAACACGCTTGTGGCGTACAGCGACAGCCCGCGTCTTGCGGAGTCGAGATAGTAGTCGGGCTTTACGAGCATCATCACCATAAACGCAATTATCGCTACGCAAGCGATGATTTTGCCGAAGGGTAAAGACCTGCGTTCATCCGCCTTATTCGTATGCGCGCTTGTGACGACTTCCATAATAGAAAATATGTCTGTCGTTTTGATATTATGAGAAAAGAGGGCGCGATAGCCTGTATTTCAGCGGTGTAATAAAAATCAAAATCTGCTTAAAGCGAGTATTTACAAACAGATTTTTTGAATTCGGCTTGCCTTTTCGTCGAGGTCGATAAGAGGGCGGACAGGATTGTCCTTTTCGCAGTCGGAGTGTTTAAAGAAGAAATATCCGCCGCTATCTGCGAGCAGAGGAAGCAGTATTTTCTTTTTGGACGGCTTGATTGCAAGCAGAGTGCAATAGGGCTTCGACGCTTTTGCGAGTGCGGCGAGACTTTTGTCGAGACCGAGGGTGGCGCAAGCGGCTATACGTTTGATTGTGGAGCGCGTATATCTTTTGCTCGTAAGCTCCAAAAACCCGCGCATATCGTTGAAATCCGCCTGAGTTATGCGGTTTTCAAGCCCTTCGCCGACGTTGTAAATCGTGCTGAGCTGTTTTGCGGTCATCGCTTTCATTGCATACGTGGAAATCGTGCCGTATTTTTCAACGGAAGCGCAATTTTCTATTTTTACGAACTGCGGTACGAAAGGCGCAATGTCCGAACCAGATTTTAAAAGCTCGCGTATTTTTGTGGACGAAAGATACTTTTTGCCGTCGTCGGGCTTTCTTTCAACCGAGTGTAGCTTTACGCGGTCGCCATATAACTTTGAGGCTTTGATATATTCGACGGCAAGAATATTGTTTGGGGATTCGAGCATATTCGCAATGTCGGGGCGTATGCCGTTCAGCGCGAGCGTGCGCGATTTGGCAACGGAATATCCCTGTCCGAGATAGCCTTTTAAAAGTCCCGACATATCGTTTGTCTCGCTCCTCATAAACTCAGCCGCCATAGCGAGGCTTTGAAGCTCGTCGCTTTCAGTGCCGAACGACAGGGTGTATTCGCCGAGCATACTAAGCGTTTTAAGCGCGCCCTCGGCAAAGCCTTGCGCGGGGGATAGCGTGTAAACGGCGGGCAGTTCCAAAACGGCGTCCGCGCCCGCCTGTATCGCCCAGTTCGCGCGGGTAAAGCGGTCGGCGACGCACAGGTCGCCGCGTTGAGTGAACGAGCCGCTCATAAGCACGACCAAAATATCCGCTTCCGTCTCGCGCTTTGCGAGGCGCAACTGTTTCAGATGCCCGTTGTGAAAGGGATTGTATTCAGCTATAACTGCCGTAATTTTCAAAATACGTCCTCATTTTGTTGATTTTTATTATTAAGTTAATTATAATTATATATATTTTTAAATAAAATGCAATCGCTTTCACGCGCTTGCTCAATATGGGAGATGAATATGGTACAATTTGTTGAAGAACTGATGGAACGAGCCAAAAAACTCGATAAAACCATCGCCCTTGCCGAGGGATTTGACGTGCGCGCCGCAAAGGCGGCTGAGATACTGACCCAAAACGGCGTTTGTAAGGTCGTGCTTATCGGAAACGAGCAGGAGATTAAAAAGCAATTTCCCGACGTGAATCTCGACGGCGTGAAATTCGACGACCCAAAGACTTCAAAGCATTTGGAGGAATACGCCGACACTCTTTACGAGCTTCGCAAGGCTAAGGGAATGACGCGCGAGCAAGCGCTTAGCATCGTCACGAATAACAATATGTTCTTCGCGTGCGTGGCGTTAAAGCGCGGCGACGTGGACGGCGTAGTCGGAGGCGCGGTGTTCAGCTCGGCGGACGTATCCCGCGCGGCGTTTCAAGTTATCAAGGCGGCGCCCGGCATAAGCTCGGTTTCAAGCTGTTTCGTCATGGTTCCTCCCGAGGACTTCAAGTATAAAAAGTATCCCGCGTACATATTCTCCGATTGCGCGGTTATCCCTTATCCGACGGACGCGCAGTTAAAGGATATAGTCGTCGCGGCGGCGGACAGCGCAAAGAAAATCTGCCACGTAGAGCCGAAGGTCGCAATGCTTTCTTTCTCCACGAAAGGCAGTGCGAAGCACGAGTCTATCGACAAAGTCCAGTCCGCGTATAATATGGTCAAGGCGGAGTATCCCGATATGCTCGTAGACGGCGAGCTCCAACTCGACGCGTCGATTGTCGATAGCGTCGCAAAGCAAAAGGCGGGGGACAGTCCTGTCGCAGGTCAGGCAAACGTGCTCGTTTTCCCCAACCTTGATGCGGGCAATATCGGTTACAAACTCGCGCAGAGGTTCGGCAACTGTATGGCGATAGGTCCTATTATGCAAGGCTTGGCGCTTCCCGTCAACGACCTCAGCCGCGGTTGCGTCGCAGAGGACATCGCGGCGGTTGCGGCTATCACGGCACTACAATCCGTTAAGGAGTAATCTAAATAGGTGAATTTATGAAAATACTCGTAATCAATGCAGGCAGTTCATCACTCAAATATCAGCTTATAGATATGCAGACTGAGGAGGCGCTTTTGAAGGGCGTTTGCGAGCGTATCGGTCTCGACGGCGGCACGCTCACTCAAAAGAACGCCCAAAAGAAAGAGCTTAAAATCGAGCAGAATATGAAAAACCACACCGAGGCAATCGAGCTCGTTTTAAAAGCTATGGTTGACAAGGAGTACGGCGCAATCTCCTCGATTTCCGAAATTTCCGCCGTAGGTCATCGCGTGCTTCATAGCGCGGAGGATTTCCACTCGTCGGTGCTCATCGACGACGAGGTCGTCCGCATATGCGAAAAGAACGTGGAACTTGGGCCTCTGCATATGCCCGGCAATATCGCGTGCATAAAGAGCTGTGCGCAGGTTATGCCTAACGTCCCTATGGTGGCGGTGTTCGATACTACGTTCCATAGCACGATGCCCGCAAAGGCGTATTTGTACGGAATTCCGTACTCCGTTTATAGCGAGCATAAGGTGAGGAAGTACGGCTTCCACGGCACTTCGCATAAGTTCGTAAGCGAGGAGACGGTCAAATTGCTCGGCAAGGAGCATAGCCGCATAATTGTTTGCCATCTCGGAAACGGCTCGTCGATTTCGGCGGTCAAGGACGGCAAATGTATGGATACGTCCATGGGCTTTACGCCTCTTGAAGGGCTTGTCATGGGCACGCGCAGCGGCGATATAGACCCTGCCGCAGTCGAGTTTATGAGAAAGAAGCTCGGGCTCAGCTCGGAAGAAATGGTGGATTACCTCAACAAAAAGTGCGGCATGAAAGGCGTAAGCGAATACGATTCGGATATGCGCTACCTCGAAGCCGCAATCAAGGACGGCGACGAAAAGGCAAAGCTCGCGGTTGACGTGGCGGCTTATCGCATAAAGAAGTACATCGGTTCGTACGCGGCGGTGCTCAACGGCGTGGATGCAATCGTCTTTACGGGCGGAATCGGCGAGCATAGCGGATATATGCGCAAGCTCGTCATGAGCGATATGGAATATCTCGGCGTCGATTTCGACTTCGAGAAGAACGAGAGCAAGCTCGGCGACGGCGTGCAGGAGCTGTCCAAGCCCGCAAGCAAGGTCAAGGTGCTCGTGTTGCCCACCAATGAGGAGCTGTCGATTGCCCGCGAAACCAAGGCAATCGCACTATCCTAAGCGGGTTTCAAATCAAATAGAGGCGGAAATAGCTAAAATATTCGGCAAAAATCCGCAACTTTAAAAAAGCGTTTGACAATGCCACGTTTATTTTATATACTAAATAGGCTGTTTGAAAGCGCAAAGTAAGTCATATGTTCGGAGGAAAGATAAATGGCAGTACCGAAAAATAAAATTTCCAAATCAAAAACAAATTCCCGTTACGCAAACTGGAAGCTCACTACACCCGGACTTGTGGAATGTCCTCAGTGCCACGAGCTTAAAAAAAGCCATCAGGCTTGCCCCAAGTGCGGATACTACAAGGGCGAGCAAGTTATCAGCAAAAAGTCTGAAAACTAAAAGCAAATAAAAAGAGTGTTTTTGACACTCTTTTTTTATATAACGCGATAGCAGACTCGTAATAAAATCGAGGTTTCCCAAAACTTTATGGGTCAAGGAGTGTGTATGAAAATCATTTTAGACGCTATGGGCGGCGACTATGCGCCCCAAGCGTGCGTGCTCGGCGCGATTGACGCAATAAATAAGGATAAGAACGTGGAAGTCGTACTCGTAGGCAAAAAGGACGAAATCAACGCTACGCTTGCCGAATGTAAGTACGATAAGTCCCGTATAGAAATCGTTGACGCAAGCGACGTGATTTCAAACGACGAAAGCCCGACGATGGCAATCAAACTCAAAAAAGACAGCTCGCTCGTAGTGGCATATGAGAGGCTTATGTCCGACGAAAATTGTAAAGCGTTTGTGTCGGCAGGGTCAACGGGCGCGGTGCTTGTCGGCGCATTTATGAAAGTCGGAAGAATTAAGGGGGTATCCCGTCCCGCGCTTGCACCCGTACTTCCGACGCTTGACGGAAAGGGCATGGTGCTTTGCGATTGCGGCGCTAACGTGGATTCTAAGCCGCTCAACTTACTGCATTTTGCAATCATGGCGTCGTCCTATGCGCAAGCTATGCTCGGGGTGGAAAATCCGCGAGTTGGGCTTCTCAATAACGGAGTAGAGGCGCATAAGGGCAATGAGCTCACAAAGCAGGCTTACGAATTGCTTAGCGAAAACAAGGATATAAATTTTGCAGGCAACTGTGAAGCGCGCGATATGCTTAGCGGAAATTTCGACGTAGTGGTTGCCGACGGCTTCGATGGAAATATCGCGCTTAAAACCGCCGAGGGCACGGCAAATCTTTTGCTTAAACTAATAAAGAAAGGCGTATACGACGGCGGACTCAAATCCAAACTCGGCGGAGCTATGCTCAAACCCGTGTTTAAAGAGGTCAAAGCCACGCTCGACTTCAACGCGAGGGGAGGCGCATGCTTCCTTGGAGTAAACAAGGTTGTCGTCAAGGCGCACGGAGCTTCCGAGAGGGGAGCAATCGGCGCAAGTATTCTGCAAGCGAAAGGTCTTGCCGAAAAGAATATCTGCGAAAAAATCAAGGCGGGCATAGACGCGTCCGTCATTGCATCGGAGCAATAAACGGGATATATTGCGCATAATACGGCTATGAACAACGATGATATACAGGCTATCGAAAGTAAAATAGATTACACTTTTAAAGATAAATCGCTTTTAAAGAGGGCGTTTACCCATAGTTCGGCAAGCAAGATTGCGACGCAGAACTATGAATCGCTCGAATTTTTGGGCGACAGTATTTTGGATTTCATCGTTGCAAAACGTCTTATGACTGAAAACCCGAATGCGCACGAGGGCGCGCTTACTCAACGCCGCTCGGAAATAGTATCGCAAGAGCCGCTTGAAAAGGCGATTGAAAAATTGGATATTGCAAAATATATGGTTGTAGGCAAGGGCGAAAAAGTTGCGAATATAATAAATCATACAAAGGTTAAATCCAATTTGCTCGAAGCGATAGTAGGGGCGATATATCTCGATTCGGGCAACATAGATTGCGCGGAAAGATTTATCTTGAAGGCGCTCAAATCGCATTTCGACGGAAGCGCGAAACACTCCGACGAGCACGATTATAAGAGCGAACTAAACGAATTTGCAACCCGCAACAAGCTCGAAGTGAAATACAGCGTTGTGGATAAAAGCGGCGCTCCGCACGAACCTACATTTGTAGTGGACGTGTTTATAGACGGCATCGGCGCGGGAAGAGGAAAGGGAAAGAGCAAAAAAATCGCCGAGCAAAGCGCGGCGCAAATCGCTTTAAAGCATATCGGCGGCAAATAAAAGCTCAAAATTGCATATAAGTATTCTAAAATAGCCGATAATTTGTAAAACTTTACGTTTAAAATCTCACTGTTTGGCGGAAAGTTTGACAATCGAAGCCGTCGCGCGTTCGACGCGCTTTTTTGATTTTATCTTAAAACTTTTGCACGCCAATCCTTGATTATAATTTGTTTTTATGCTACTATAAATACTAATATGTCACCCTGCAAATAAGCCTATATCTCTCCCTTGATAGGACGTTATAGGAACATCGGCGGGGACCTCGAAATAAAAGCACGGAAGGTAAAATTTTGTTAAACTTAGAGAAAATCGAATTGAGAGGCTTCAAGTCGTTTGCCGATAAGGTTGAAATTCCTTTCAAAGAAGGCGTCACCGCCATTATCGGACCGAACGGTTGCGGAAAGTCGAACGTGTCGGACGCAATACGTTGGACGCTTGGCGAAAGAAGCGCCAAACAACTGCGCGGCAAGAGCATGCAGGACGTAATTTTTGCGGGCACAGAGAAGCGCAAGAGTTTATCCTATTGCGAAGTTTCGTTGACGTTTAATAACGAGAACCAACATATCTTTTCAAACCTGCCTTTCGACAAGGTTGTCGTGACGAGAAAACTCGACAGAAGCGGCGACAGCGAATATTATATCAACAACAGCCGCACGCTTTTGAGCGATATAATCGACCTGTTCCGCGATACCGGCATAGGCAAAGAGGGCTACTCGATTATCGGACAGGGCAGAGTTGACGAGATTATGTCCGCAAAGCCCGACGAGCGCCGCAGAATTTTCGAAGAAGCTGCGGGAATTTCCAAATTCCGCGCCGAGCGCGTCAAAGCGGAAAAACGTCTTGAACAGACGGCGCTCAACTTGCAGACTACGAACGAGGTCATTGCCGAAATCGAAAAGCAGATAGGTCCTCTGCGCAGACAGGCGGAGACGGCAAGAAAGTACGCCGAACTACGCGAGCAGTTGAAGCATAACGAAATCAATCTTTATATCTACAACTACGAAAACAACCAAGCCATAAAGGACAGAATTAAGACGCGCATCGACGCAAGCGTCAACGCCTTGAAAGAAAAGGATATAGAATACAACGAGTGCGTGCTCAGATACGACGATTGCATACGCGAATCGAGCGGGATAGACCGCAAATACGACGAGCGCAACGCCGAACTTATGGTTTTAAAGGTCGGCATGGCTAAGTCCGAGGGCGCGGCAGCCGCTTTGAAGGGACGCATCGAGGATATTCAGTCGCAAATCGCGCGCCTAAACGACGACATAAATTCGGTTGACAATCAACTCATCGTATCCGAAAAGATGATTGAGGATTTGAATACGAAAAAATCCGAAACGCTTTCCCAGTATATGCAGACATGCAAGGAGGTTGACGAGCTAAGCGCGAAATCCTCTAAACTCCGCGCAACCTTGCAAGGCAGGGAGACCGCGCTCGCCGACAGCAACGACGCTTACGTGCGCGCTATCGAGGAGCTTGGCGCATTGAAATCCAATATGTCGAGCTTGCAGGCGGAAAAGGCTATTCACCAAGAGAGAGCGCGTACCATAAACGAACTGTTGTCCCAGAAAAAAGCCACGCTCGACGAGGAACTTACCAATCTCGCCATATTCGACGCCAAGGTTAAAAACGGCAAAGAGCATAAGCGCGAGCTCATCAACGAATACAACGAATGCGTTTCCGCAAAAATGGAGTCGCAAGAGGGCGCAAATTCGTTGCTTGAAGAAATCGCGCTCGAAAACAAAAAGATTTCCGCCTCGGAGGAAAGACTGAGGATTGCAATCGACGAAAAGGAAAAATATTCGTCCTATCAAAACGCCGTTGGAAACCTCATGCGCGACGCAAAGGAAAATCCCGAGATTGCGCATAAGATACTCGGCGTGCTGGCAGAAGTCGTCAGCGTCCCCGCGGAGTACGAAACCGCAATCGAATACGCGCTCGGCGGAGCTATGCAAAACGTACTCGTGGAAAACGAGCAGGACGCAAGCGACCTCATCACCTATCTTAAACAAAAGAACTACGGTCGCGTTACGTTTAGACCGCTTTCGTCATGCCGTCCGCACACGCTTACGGGGTCGAGCCTCGACGCGCTTAGAGAACCCGGCTGCTACGGACTTGCAAGCGAACTGCTAAAATACGATTATAAATACGACGGACTTGTCAAAACTCTGCTTGGGACGACCGTCGTCGTCAACAATATCGGCAACGCAATCAGAATTTATAAGAAATACAACCAAGCGTTTAAAATCGTAACTCTGGACGGCGAAATTTTCTCACGAGGAGGCGAAATCACAGGCGGCTCGCGCAGAAATCAGACGCAAGGTCTGCTTTCGCAGGAGAAGAAAATCGAGGAAACTCGCGCCAATCTCGAAAGAGCAAAGAAGGGACTGTCCGCGCTTGTCAATCGCAAAAACGAGTGCGAACAGGAAGTGCGCGACGCAGAGAGCAGACTCGAAGAACTCAACTCCGAAATCTCAGCCGTCAGCATTGAGATAAGCGTCAACGAGGAAAAAGCCTCGCAATCCGCTAAGATTGCCGAAAATTTGCAGACGGAAATCAGCGAGGGCGCGCACGAGTATGAAATTGTCAAAATCGCAATCGGCGATATAGAAAATAAGCTCGACTCCATCGACGAGCTCGAAAAACTTACGTCCGAGAAAAAGGCGGAATATACCGAACTGCTCGCAAGCTCCAAAACGGAGAGCACAAAGAGCAAGGACGAAAGCCAAGAGGTTTCGCGCCGTCTTATGGAGATGAATATCCAAAAGGCAAATCAACAGAATACGCTCGCAGGATATGACAGCGACTTATTCCGCATAACGCGCGAAAAAGAATCACTCGAAGAGGAAAAGCTCGACGCGATAGCTCAACTTAAAATCGAGCAGACCAAGCTCGAAAGCATTATGAGCGCGCCCGAACGCGCCTCTGTGTCGAGAGAGGACGAGGAACGCATAAAAGCCCTCGAAAACGAGATAAGCGAGCTTTCTAAGCGCAAACACAGCATTACTGACGAAATCACCGCGCTCGACGCGCAAAAAACTGAGATATTCAATCAGCGCAACGAGCTTATCGAAAAGAAAACCCGCGACGAGGGCATGATGGAAAACGTTGACATCGAGATGAACGCGCAACAAACGCATATCCTCGAAGAGTACAACCTCACGTACGCAGGCGCGGTGGAGTTCAAAGACCCCGAGTTCAAGTCCTACGGAGCGCTTACGGTCATATCCGATTTGAAAAAGGCTATGCAGAGACTCGGCGACATCAACTCGCTTGCCGAAAAGACGCTCGGAGAAACAGAGGAAAGACTTTCCGAACAGATTAAACAGCGCGACGACATAGAAAAGGCATGCGAGGACGTCAAGACTATTATCGCTTCGCTCACCGAGCGTATGCGCGACCAGTTTATGGAGGCGTTTGAAAAGATAAGCGAAAACTTTAAGGGAGTGTTCTCGCAGTTGTTCGGCGGAGGCAAGGGCGAGCTTCGTCTCGACACCAAGGAGACCGACGACGTACTCGAAGCGGGCATCGAGATATTTGCGCAACCTCCCGGAAAGAAACTGCAAAATATCGGATTGCTAAGCGGCGGCGAGCGCGCCTTGACCGCTATTGCGATTTTGTTTGCGATACTTCGCTTGAAGCCTATGCCTTTCTGCGTGCTCGACGAAATCGAAGCGGCGCTCGACGACGCAAACGTAAACCTGTTTGCCGAGTTTCTCAAAAAGTTTTCGGACTTCACACAGTTTATCGTCATCACGCACAGAAAGCCTACCATGCGCCACGCGGATACGATTTTCGGCGTTACGATGGAGGAAAAGGGCGTTACGAAGATTGTTTCAATCGAGTTTGAAGAGGCTGTCAAGCACGCGACCACAAACTGATATATCGAGGTGATACGGTGGGATTTTTTCAGAAAATAGCCGAAGGCATAAAAAAGACGAAAGACGCTTTTTCAAAAAAGCTGTACTTTGCGTTTTCCGCAAGGGAGTTCGACGATGAATTTTACGAGAATTTGGAAGAAGCGCTCCTCACCGCGGACGTCGGCATAACCGCCACAGAAAACCTCATCGACGAGCTGAAAGACAGGATTTTCGAAGAAAAAATAAAAAAGCCCGAGGACGCGAAAAATCTGCTGAGAAGTATCATGATAGATGATATCGATTACGATATTCCCGCATACGAATATCCGCTTGTCATTCTGCTGTCGGGCGTAAACGGAGTGGGCAAAACCACGGCGATAGGCAAGCTCGCGCATCAGTTTAAGGAACAGGGCAAGAGCGTCGTCGTCGCCGCGGCGGACACTTTCCGCGCCGCCGCAAGCGAGCAACTCGAAGTTTGGGGACAGCGTGCGGGCGTGCGAGTTATCCGTCATAACGAGGGCGCAGACCCCGCGGCGGTCGTGTACGACGCTATCGCGTCGGCAAAGGCTAAGGGAAACGACGTGATACTCGTAGATACAGCAGGACGCTTGCATAATAAGAAAAACCTTATGGCGGAACTGCAAAAGATATGCCGCGTAGTCGATAGGGAACTGCCTAATGCGGATTTCAGAAAGTATCTCGTGCTCGATGCTACGACGGGGCAAAACGCGGTCGCGCAAGCAAAGATATTCGGCGAGGATATAGATACCGACGGAATAATCTTAAACAAGCTCGACGGAACTGCCAAGGGCGGCGTGGTGCTTGCAATCTCCGACGAGATAGGCTTGCCCGTCGTCTACGTCGGCGTTGGCGAAAAGATTGACGACCTCATTCCGTTTGACGCAACCGATTTTATAAACGCGTTGCTGTAAAACGGATATTAGAAAGGATATAGAGTATAAGTAAATAATTTTAGGGTGTCGAGCAAAAATGCTTGACACCCGTATTTTTTAGTTGTATAGTGGTGTATAGCAAATTAGCTTGACATGCTTTGCGGGATTGAAATAAAAGTGATAGCAGATAGGTTTGAAATTTCCATATTGCGCGATTTTTACGGCTCGCTTTTGACTGAAAAGCAGGACGAGATGCTTAGGTTGCGCTATGACGACGATTTGTCGTTCGGGGAGATTGCCGAGATTTTGGGCGTAAGCAGGCAAGCGGTTTTGGACAGCCTCAACAAAGGCGAAAAGCACCTTGTCGAGTATGAGGAAAAGCTCAAATGTTTGGACAGACAAAGGCGCATCCTCGCTGTGCTCGACGAGATGGAAAAAGACGATACAAACGCAGTTTCGGTGCGCGAAAAGGTCGCCGAAATCAAAAGTATTTTGGAGGAATAGATGGCTCTGTTTGAAAATTTGTCCGACAGAATGAACCATATATTTTCAAAGCTGCGCAACAAAGGCAGGTTGACGGAGCTTGAAATCAAGCAAGCTATGCGTGAAATCCGCGTAGCTCTTTTGGAAGCCGACGTCAACTATGCCGTCGTGAAGGATTTCGTATCCAAAGTCAGCGAAAAAGCGCTCGGCGAGGAGATTTTGAAGTCGCTCACTCCCGCGCAACAGATTGTCAAAATCGTAAATGACGAACTCGTTTCGTTGATGGGTTCGACTCATCAAAAACTTGCCGTCTCCGACAGACAGCCCACTATATATATGATGTGCGGCTTGCAGGGCGCGGGCAAGACTACTATGTGCGGAAAACTTGCGACGTATCTGAAAAAGCAGAATAAAAAGGTGTTGCTTGTCGCAGGCGATATATACAGACCCGCCGCAATCGACCAGTTGAAGATAGTTGCGAAAAAGGCGGGGACGGAATGTTTTTCTATGGGTCAAATCGACCCTGCGAAAATCGCAAAAGCAGGCATCGAGTACGCGCTTAAAAACGGATACGACACTATGATAGTGGATACTGCCGGGCGTTTGCATATCGACGAGACGCTTATGGATGAGCTTGTGCGCGTCAAAAAGACGGTTGCGCCGACGGAAATTTTGCTCGTAGTTGACAGTATGACGGGGCAAGACGCGGTGACTGTCGCCGATACGTTTAACAAGACGCTCGATATAACGGGCGTGATAATGACTAAGCTCGACGGCGATACGAGGGGCGGCGCGGCGCTTTCAATCCGCGCGGTCACGGGCAAGCCGATTAAGTTCAGCGGCACGGGCGAAAAGATGGATGACTTGGAGCCTTTCCACCCCGAGCGCATGGCGTCTCGCATACTCGGAATGGGCGACGTGCTTACGCTTATAGAGAAAGCGCAGGACGCTATCTCGCAGGAAGAGGCGCTGAACTTGCAAAGGAAGTTGAAGGAAAATTCCTTAACTCTCGAAGATTACCTTGCTCAAATCGAAAGCGTCAAGAAGATGGGAAGCCTAAGCGATATGGTGTCCATGATCCCGGGGCTTTCGGGCAAGATGAAGTCGGGCGCGCAGATTGACGAAAAGCAGATTTATAAAAATAAAGCCATAATCCAGTCGATGACTCCAAAGGAGCGCAGAAATCCCGACATTATAAAGGCGTCGAGGCGTAAGCGCATAGCGAACGGAAGCGGAACTACTATACAGGAAGTCAACGCGCTTTTGAAGCAGTTCGAGCTTACGAAAGATATGATGACAAGGATGCAAAAAGGCGGAATGCGCGGGCTGAAAGGCTTTAAAGGCTTGCCGTTTTAAGTAAATAGTCAAATTGCGGATAACCGCACAAAATAAAAAAACAATTTATCACATCGGAGGATAAGAACAATGGTTAAACTCAGACTCACAAGAATGGGCGCAAAGAAAGCTCCTTTCTACCGCATCGTCGCAATGGATTCGCGCAAAGCAAGAGACGGCAAGTATATCGACCAACTCGGCTACTATAATCCCGTCAGCAATCCCAAGCAGATAGTCATCGACGCCGACAAGGCAAAAGATTGGCTTGCTAAGGGCGCGCAACCTACCGAGACGGTTTTGGGCTTGCTCATCAGTCAAGGCATTGTCGAAAAGACGAAATAATCGGTGACGGCAATGATTGAACTTGTGGAATATCTTGTATCCGCGCTCGTGCCGGACGGCGACTATACCGTCGAGCAAAGAGACGGCAACGGAGCAACCGACATCGTAGTCACAATATCCAAAAACGACATTGGCAAGATTATCGGCAAGCAGGGCAGGATTGCAAAGGCAATTCGCACGCTTGTAAAATCTGCTAACGGAAAAAATGCCGTCAAGTACAACGTCGTAATCGAAGAGAAGAATGAAATCTGAATTTGAAATCGCAAAGATTATCAAACCGCGCGGACTGAAAGGAGAAATGAAAGTGCAGTTTTATTCCTCCGACGTCGCACGGTTTTCTCATCTGAAAGAGGTGTACGTATCGGGCGTCAAGCATGAGGCGGTGAAAATCGTCGCCGATGGCGAGTACGGCTACGTCACTCTTGACGACGTAAATTCCGTAGAACAGGCGGAAGCGATGAGAGGAAAGATGATCTGCGCGTTGCGCGAGGATCTCCCGAAACTCGGCGACGATAAGCACTATATAGCGGATATGATTGGGCTTGCGGTTTACGCTGGCGGCGACTATATAGGCAAACTCACCGACGTTTTGCAATACGGTTCTGCCGACGTTTACGTTGTCAAAAGCGCGGACGGCTCGCTCAGTTTCCCCGCGCTTAAACAGCTTATCAAAGAGGTAGACTTAGAGGGCGGCAAAATCATTCTCGACGAGGTTACGTTTGCGAGAGTAGTCGTCTACAACTGACGTTTATATCAAACAATTGTGCCGTTTTCGGCTATCTATCGGGGTATTTATGCAATTCGACATACTAACGATTTTCACGGAATATTTCGACGTCCTCAAATACAGCTTGCTTGGCAAGGCTATCGGCGAGGGCAAATTTTCCGCTAACGTCGTAAATATCAGAGACTACTCCTTGGATAAGCATAAAAAGACGGACGATACTCCATACGGAGGCGGCGCGGGAATGGTGATGACTCCCGACCCGATTGTGCGAGCGATAGAGTCCGTCGACCCAAATCACGAAGCGCATAGAATTTATATGTCGCCGAGAGGAAAGACTCTAAATCAAAGTAAAGTCGAAAGCCTTGCAAAAAAGGACAGAATACTTTTGCTTTGCGGCGATTACGAGGGTATCGACGAAAGAGTAATCGACCTGTGCATTGACGAAGAAGTTTCAATCGGCGATTACGTGCTTACGGGCGGAGAACTGCCGTCGCTTGTGCTTATCAACAGCGTGGCGCGTTATATCGACGGAGTGCTCGGCAGCAGCGAATCTACGTCAAGCGAGAGCTTTTCGGACGGCTTGCTCGAATATCCGCAGTACACCCGACCGGAAGAGTACAGGGGGTTAAAAGTCCCCGACGTTTTGCTCGGCGGCAATCATAACGACATAGAGCGTTGGAGAAAGGAAAAATCCGTTGAGATAACGATGCGTCGCCGTCCCGACCTTATGGCAAACGTCGATATTTCGCCGCTCATGCCAAAGAAGCCGAAAAAGCGCCGCAAGTAAATGAGGTTTTTGTGAATATACAGTGGTTCCCCGGACATATGACTAAGGCAATCCGCATGATGGAGGACAACCTCCGTCTTGTTGACGCGCTCATATACGTTATCGACGCGCGCGCGGTGTCCTCTTGCATAAATCCGCTGTTTACAAGGCTTCTAAACGGAAAAAAGGTGCTTTACGTATTTAACAAATGCGACCTCGTAGAGCCTCGCGATTTGTCCGAGTGGTGTGACGAGTTCAAACGGCAGGGTAAAAATTTCGTTAAAGCCGTTGGAACAAGCGGGGACTGCTCACAGATTGTCGCAGGGCTAAAAGCCGTAATGTCCGAAAAGCTCGACAAGTACGCTAAAAAGGGCGCGAATATAAGCGTGCGCGCCATGGTTGTGGGGGTTCCAAACAGCGGAAAATCCACAATCATAAACTCTATGATTAAACGCGCAAAAGCGGTGACGGGCGACCGTCCCGGAGTGACGAGGGGCAAGCAGTGGCTGTCAATCGACGGCGTTGACTTTTTGGATACACCTGGCACGCTGTGGGGAAAATTCGAGGACCAAAAGGTTGCTCACCACCTTGCATATATCGGGTCTATTAAGGATGATATTTTAGATTCGCTTGAACTCGCTTGCGACTTCGTAGACGAGATAAAGACAATCGCACCCGAGGGTTTGACCGCGCGATACGGGCTTAAAGGCGTGGACGGCTCGGCGTATGAAATCATCGAGGAGATTGCCGCTCGCAGAGGATTTAAACTCCGCGCAGACAATCTCGACGTAGATAGGGCAAGCAAAACGGTCATCGACGATTTCAGAAAGGGCAGACTCGGCAAAATTATGCTCGAACGCCGTTGAAAATTTTAGAAATAAATAGAGGACGAAAGATAATATGGTGCGCGCAGAGGAGTTAATGGCTTATGAAAATCAACTGCTTGAAAAAGGCTATAAATATATCTGCGGAGTAGACGAAGTGGGACGCGGTCCGCTTGCGGGTCCCGTGACCTGCACGGCAATCATAATGCCGCTTGACGACCTCATTCAAGGCGTCAACGACAGCAAAAAAGTGAGCAAAGGCAAGCGTGAAAAGCTCTGCGGCGAGATTTTAAAAAAGGCTATTGCGGTATCTACCGTTTCATACGACCATAGAAAAATAGACGAGATGAACATACTTTGCGCGACCAAGGCGTGTATGACGGAGGCAATTCTGTCGCTTGACGTGAAGCCCGACGTCGTTTTGGTGGACGCACTGAAACTCGATATACCTTACGAGACGGTCGGCATTATACACGGCGACGCGCTTTCTTATTCGATAGCGAGCGCATCAATAGTGGCAAAAGTAACGCGCGACAGATATATGACCGAAATGGCAATCGAATATCCGCAGTACGACTTCGAGCACAATATGGGCTACGGCACGGCAAAGCATATCGCGGCGCTTAAAGAAATAGGAAAATGTCCCATACACCGCGACAGTTTTATAGGCGGAATACTCGGCAAAAAATAAATTTAGTCGATTAGATAACCGAAATTATGAAAAACACGACTTTTGTAGGAAACATAGGCGAAGATATTGCGGTGAATTTATTAAAGAAGAAAGGCTACCGCATTTTGGAGCGCAATGTCAAGATTTGCGGCACGGAAATCGATATAATTTGCGAAGCCAAGGACAAATGCCGCACAATTGTTTTTTGCGAAGTCAAGACGCGCTACGACAGCGCTTACGGAAGCGCGGCGGAGGCGGTCACTCCTTATAAAATCGGGCGCTACGTGAGGGCGGCAAAGGCGTATCTTGCGCGGCTTGCAAATGTCAATAAAAACCTGCGCTTCGACGTTATCGAGGTCGGCGAAAGCGGGATAAATCACATAGAAAACGCGTTTGACGAGGGCGACGCCAAGTATCCGCGAAAGAGATTTTGAATTGTAAATGACCATTGATTTTTAAAATTTTGTATATTTTTATATTAAAATAAAGATATTTCTTATAAAATAGGCAATATTTAGTTGTCTTGCGCGATAATTTGTGGTAATATAACACGCATGACTCGGATATTCCGCTGGCAAGAGATACTTGTGTAAGAATGTTGCGTAAATCAGGAGGTAGTCAAATGAACATTATCGACCAAATCGAACAAGAGGGTATGAAAAAGGATTTGCCCCAAATCGCTATCGGCGACCAAGTTAAGGTCAACGTAAAAGTCAAAGAAGGCGAAAAAGAACGTATTCAAACCTACGAGGGCATCGTCATCGCAAGGAAGAACGGCGGTATCCGCGAAACAATCGTCGTGCGCCGCGTCACGTTCGGCGTAGGCGTTGAGAGAACGTTCCCGCTTCATTCGCCGAAAATAGATAGTATTCAAGTCGTCCGTCATGGCAAAGTGCGTCGCTCCAAACTCTATTATTTGAGAAGCAGAACGGGCAAGGCGGCAAAGCTCAAAGAAACCAACTGAGTTTGGGTTTTCAAAGGACTGTCAGATGAAAAAAAGACTCATTTTGATAAGTGCGTTGGTGCTGGCTCTCGTGCTGGCACTTTTCGCATTCACTGCGTGCAACAATGCGTCAACCGAAATCGGCGAGGAACTTATTAAAAACGGCGATTTTTCCCAATATACGGAACTTTCCGACAACAAAATCCATTTTGACGATTGGTCGCTGTCTTCAAGTTCCGTCACCTATTATAAGGGCACGAGGAGCGATACGGGCGAGAACGAAGACTTCTATATGTATATAGTAAACTCGTCGAGGACGTATTCCTACCTCAAACAGACGATAGCCGTTGACAGAAACTGCTACTACAAGGTCAGCTTCGACTTGCGCTTGAACGACAGTTTGAGCGGAAGCAACTACGGCGCGTACATTTCGTTTTTGGAGAATACCGAAAATAAATTCCAGTATCAAACCGAAAAGACGGACGGCTTTCAAACCTACACGTTCTACGTGCGTCCGAAAAATACGGACTACCTTACCGTCGCGCTTTGCCTCGGCACTGAGGAAGAGGGTTGCTCGGGCACGGCGAGATTTGACAACGTATCCGTCACGAGGGTAGAAAAGAGTTCTATTCCCGACGGCAAGAAAGTATACGACTTCCGCAAGGCAAGGACGGTCGTTTCGACTTCGACGGTAAGCGGCATCTGCTTTGTGGTGCTGCTCACGCTTGCCACCGTCGCTATTATAATCGCAGTTTACGTCATCGTCAGACGCATTTACGCAAGACGCGACGCTTTTGCGGATTTCGGTTGCGTAGCCGATACCTACGTCTCGCCGAAGAGACAGATTGTTTCCGCTAAAAAGTGGTATCAAAATTGCTTGTTGATAGCCGCGGCGCTTGCGATAGGCGCGTTCCTTATCAGACTTATACTGTTGCTTACCACGTTCGGAATGGGCGGCGATATGGCAAATATCGTCACCGCTTCTAAATGGCTCGGCTCGCACGGGGTTATGGGCTTCTTTGAAAACTATACCGCGCAATCGAGTCTCGGCGCGTCTACGATGTCGGCGGGCAGTCTATATATCCTTACGATATTGGGCGCGATGGGCGCAAATCTCGACGTCAACTCGATGTCGATACTCATCAGATTTATCAACGTGCTCGCGGATATGGCGGTCGTGCTGATGATATATTTCTACGGCAGGAAGTACGTGGGAAATAAACTTTCGACTGTCTATGCCGCGCTGTATGCGGCGCTCCCGTTCGTGTTTACGATGAGCGGAATTAACGGCACGTTTGACGCTTTGCTCGTTGCGCTGTTGCTTGCCGCGATAATTCTTATGGTCGAAAAGAAGTATCTGCCGACCTATCTTTTGATGACGCTTGCGAGCGTGCTCGACGTCAGAGCGCTTGCGCTTGCGCCTATCGTTGTCGCGTACTTTGTGTACAGATATATCAAGGACAACGGCGATATTCGCAAATTCACGGCAAACAGGGCGATGATTGTATTTGGGCTTGTAGGTTCGTTTGTGCTCGCGTATCTTTTGACTTTGCCGGTCGGCATTCACCAAATCGCGGCGGGGGACGCGTTTTACAACTTCAAGACGATTGTCAATCAAATTACAAAGACGACCTACTTCGTCAAGAATGCGTTCAACCTCTACGGCATGGTCGCTATGAACGGCAAGGCAATAGCGCAGGTGGGCGTGAATATACTCAATCTCATATTCTTGCTTGTGCTCGAAGCGTACGTCATCTCGCTGTATTTCAAAAACCGCAATAAGCAGGAGTTGATTTTGCTCGCATCGTTTGCGCTTGCGGTCATCGCGGTGTTTACGCTCAAAGTGGATTATACCTATCTCTTCCTCTCGCTCGCGTTTGCGATAATCTACACGATGATAAGCGGCGACAGAAGAATGTACGGCATCATCGGCGGATACTCCGCGCTCGGCTTCCTCGATATAGCGCAGTTGCTCAGCCAAAGCAATCTCATTCCGGGGGCTTCGACTACTGCGGTGCTCAACTACGAGACTACGAACGCGTTCTATATCACGTTCTGCGTATTTACCGTTTTGCTTACCGGCTACTACGTGTACGTGACGTATTCGATTACAAACAACTCGAAAATCGTAGACATCAGGGCTATGAACGAGCCGTTTGTCGCCACAGTCAAAAAGAGCGTAAAATCGCTCCTTGCAAAGCTGAAATCCAAAAAGGTCGCCTCAAACGACTAACTGACAAAAACATTTACTATTTCATTTTGAAGTGTCTCCTAATATAAAAGCGCGCCGATGGCGCGCTTTTATATTAGAATTATATATATGTATAAATAATCTAAATAATTTTATTCAACTTATTCGTTATTCAACGTCGAGCGGTCTGAAAGTCCCGACGCACTCCTCGACGTAAGCGGGATCGAGATACTCGAAAATCATGTTGTTGGCATACTTTTGAGCGTCCGCAACGCGTTCTTTTGTGTCAACCGTCCAATTTATGACGGGGAGCTTTTTCGACCATTTTTTCAACCACTTGTTTTCAGAGAGGTTGGAAGCGCAAGCGCGAACGTCGTAGGAGATGAATTGCGCCTTTGTCGAACGCACGAGCCAAAGTTTGCCCATCCAAGCCGACAGGCACCATCTCGGATTTTTCGTACTCGGCGAGCACCAAGTGTACAAACCTCCGACAGGAAGGTCGCAATGTTTGCGAGCATACTTGACTGCGCCGAAGTTGAAAGATTGCAGGGCAATATTGCCTTTGTAATTTTCGAGCGCCTTGATAGTGGCTTTCACAATCGAGTGGTCACAGGGATTTACGCCTTTGATTTCGCACAGTATGCCGACTTTTCCGTCTACGAGTTGCAAAAACTCCTCCAAGGTCGGAATAGTGTATTCCGTGCCGCAAAGCCTATACGTTTTAAGCTCCGCGAGAGTGCATTTCTTCAACGCCTTTTTTACTCCGCATACGCGTTTCAGATTTGTGTCGTGAAAGATGACAAGATGCTTATCCTTTGTGAGATGCACGTCGATTTCGATATTAAAACCGTGTTCAACCGCCTTTGCAAACGCGGGCAGGCTGTTTTCGGGATACTCGGCGTCGTGCAAACCGCGGTGGGATATAGGTCTGTCGAAAAGCCATTGAAAATTCATAACTTTACCCCCATAATTTATTTCATTCTGTTGATAAAATTTTATTCTTACATTATAATAAAGTCAATAGTTTTTTTAACTAATCAATTATATTCGCGCGGAAATTTATCCGTGACCTTTTATAAAGAGGTGCCTTTTGGACAAAAAACATATCAGAAATTTTTCTATAATAGCCCATATCGACCACGGCAAGAGTACGCTTGCCGACAGACTGATCGAAAAGACGGGCACTGTCAGCGAGCGCGAAATGGAAAACCAGTTGCTCGATAATATGGACATCGAGCGCGAGCGCGGCATCACAATCAAACTTCAAACTTGCAGACTCTATTATAAGCACAATGACGAGGAGTACGTCCTCAACCTCATAGATACGCCGGGGCACGTGGACTTCACCTACGAAGTATCGCGTTCGCTCGCCGCGTGCGAGGGAGCGCTACTCGTCGTAGACGCGTCGCAGGGTGTAGAGGCGCAAACGCTTTCAAACGTATATCTCGCGCTTGAAAACAACCTTGAAATCTTGCCTGTCATAAACAAGATAGATTTGCCCTCCGCCGACGTTGACAACGTAAAGCTCGAAATAGAGGATATTATAGGTCTCGATACCGACGGTTGCCCTCTTGTATCGGCAAAGGTCGGCTTAGGCGTAGACGACCTCATAGGTCAGATTATCGACAAATTGCCGCCTCCGTCGGGCGATGACGACGCTCCGCTTAAAGCGCTCATATTCGACAGCTTTTACGACAACTATCGCGGCGCGATTTCGATGGTGCGCATCGTGGACGGCAAGGTCAAAGAGGGGGACAAAATCAAGATGATGTCCTCGGGCAAGGTGTTTGAAGTGGTCGAAGTCGGGTACTTTTCGCCGCATATGATAGCTTGCGCGGGTTTGAGCGCGGGCGAAGTCGGATATATCGCCGGCAGTATCAAAAACGTGAGCGACACCGCAGTAGGCGATACTATAACAAATGCGGACAATCCCGCGGCAGAGCCGCTCCCCGGTTATAAAAAGGCTACGTCGATGGTATTTACAGGCGTATTTCCCGCCGACGGCGCAAGATACGACGATTTAAAGGAAGCGCTTTTAAAATTGCAACTCAACGACGCGTCGCTCAGCTTCGAGCCCGAGGTGTCGAGTGCGCTCGGCTTCGGCTTCCGTTGCGGATTTCTCGGACTTCTGCATATGGAAATTATAGAGGAAAGGCTTGAAAGAGAATTTGACCTCGACCTCATTACGACCGCTCCGAGCGTGTCGTACAACGTCTATAAGACAAACGGCGAAAAACTGGTTATCGCAAATCCGACCGCTTTGCCCAACACCTCTGAAATCGACTATATCGAAGAACCTATGGTCGCGGCAAAGCTGTTTACGCCGCCCGAATACGTCGGCGCGATTATGGAACTTTGCCAGGGCAAGCGCGGGATTTTCGTGGATATGTCCTATATCGACCCCACGCGCGTACAACTTATATACAGAATGCCCCTCAACGAGATAGTGTACGACTTTTTCGACAGCCTCAAATCGCGCACGCGAGGGTACGCGTCGCTCGATTACGAACCCGACGGCTACGACAAAAGCGACCTCGTGCGCCTCGATATGATGATAAACGGCGACGTTTGCGACGCGCTTTCGATAATTGTGCACAGAGATAACGCCTATTCGCGCGGGCGCGGCATCGCGGAAAAGCTCAAAGACGTTATCCCTCGTCAACTGTTTGAAATTCCCATTCAGGCGACAGTCGGCGGCAAAATCATAGCGCGCGAGACCGTCAAGGCTATGAGAAAAGACGTGCTTGCAAAGTGCTACGGCGGCGATATTACGAGAAAGAAAAAACTCCTCGAAAAACAAAAAGAGGGCAAAAAACGTATGCGCAAGGTCGGCTCGGTCGAGGTGCCGAGCGAGGCGTTTATATCTATACTTAAAATAGACAACTGACGCTGTATCGGCGAATTTTGCGCGTATTAGAAAATAGGGCTATGCAGATATATATTCATCTTCCGTTTTGCAAATCAAAGTGTCGATATTGCGACTTCAACTCCTTAGCGGGCGCGGACGAGGGGACTGTTTTCAGCTATCTCGCCGCTCTCAACCGTGAGATACGCTTTGCAGGCGAGGCGTACTCCAAGGCGAAAATAGATACGGTCTATATAGGCGGTGGCACGCCGAGTATGCTCGACGCGAAGCGAATTGCAAGTATCCGTCGCGCGCTTGACGAGAGTTTCGATTTGTCAACCGTGCGCGAGTTTACGATTGAGTGCAATCCCGAAAGCATAGACGCCGACAAACTCGCGGCTTACAGAGAAGTCGGGATTAACCGCATAAGTATAGGCGTACAAAGCCTCAACGACAGAAATTTGAAATCCGTCGGACGCTTGCACGACAGCGCGCAAGCGATTGAAAAAATCAAGCTCGCAAACGAATATTTCGACAACGTGTCCTGCGATATTATAGTCGGCTTGCCTTACGATACGGAGGAGATTGTCAAAGACGAGGCGCTTACGCTCGCTCCGCTTGTACGGCATATGTCCGTCTACGCGCTCACCCTCGAAAAGGGCACGCCGCTCGCCGAGAGAGTTGACGAGGGCAGAGTGCTTCTGCCGAGCGACGACGAGGTCGCCGATATGCTCGAAATCGTCGAAAGCGCGCTTTCCTCATCGGGGCTTGACAAATACGAGGTGTCCAACTTCGCAAGAGAGGGCAGAGAAAGTTTGCATAACTTCGGATATTGGTCGGGCGAGGAGTATCTCGGTTTCGGAGCGGGAGCGCACTCGTATATAAAGACTTCCGACGGTCAAAAGCCGCTTAACGCGCATATCCGCTTTGCGCATCCAAAGGACATAAACGCCTATATCGCGGGCATAAACTGCGCGGGCGCTTTTATGGGTATTCCTCGCGCCGAAATGAACGTGCTGAGCGAAAAGGACGTTTTCAACGAGCGCATAATGCTCGGTCTGCGTACCGTGCGAGGGGTGGAAAGCTCGTATCTCGACGGCAGAATTCCCGACGAGCTCAAAGGCTACTTTATTACGCGCGATGGATATACCTCGCTCACCCGCGCGGGCATGGCTGTGATGAATAGCATACTCGTGCGAATAATGGAATTTTAAGTCTAATAATATAAAATCGTCGCAAACGTGCAAAATATGATTGCTTTAATTTGGTTTATTTGATATACTCAATACATACTTTCGGAGGAAACCAATGACACCGGATTTTTCTGTTTTTGGAGAGACACCAAGCGCTCCTATCGCACTTATCGCCACGCCGGGCGCTGAGGAACTCGCAACACTTATAGACAATCGCCTCATAAAACTTTTCAGCGAATCGCATCTGGGCAAAAAACTTCAAAAGGATACGTTTATCATCAAGTCGGACTGTCCCCGCTTTACAAACGGCGACGCAAAGGGCTTGATATACGAGACAGTTCGCGGAAAGGACTTGTATTTCATCTGCGACCCCGCCAATCACGGCGTTAAATACACTATGATGGGCATAGAAGTGCCGCTTACTCCCGACGAGCATTTTGCCAACTTAAAGCGTCTTATTTGCGCTTGTACGGGCAAAGCCGCGCGTATGACAGTCATAATGCCTATGCTTTACGGCGGTCGTCAGCATCGCAGAAACGCAAGAGAGTCCCTCGATTGCGCCATGATGCTGCAAGAGCTCGAAATGATGGGCGTAAGCGACATTATCACTTTCGACGCGCACGACCCCAGAGTGCAAAACGCCGTGCCGCGTATGGGATTTGACAACTACTTCGCGCACTATCAGATACTCAAATCGCTTGTCAAAAAATTCCCGAACATAAAACTCGACAAAAACAACTTGATGGTCATCTCTCCCGACGAGGGCGCAATGACGAGAAACGTGTTCTACGCCTCCGTGCTCGGGCTTGACCTCGGAATGTTCTACAAGCGCCGCGATTACTCCACGATAGTAAACGGCAGAAATCCGATAGTCGCGCACGAGTATATCGGAAGTTCCGTACTCGGGATGGACGTTTTCGTCGCCGACGATATGATTGCCACGGGAGATTCGATTTTGAAGCTCGCAAAGGAAATCAAGGAAAAGGGCGCTCAGCGCGTATTCCTTGCGGCGACGTTCTCGCTGTTCACCGAGGGCGTGGACAAGTTCAATAAGGCGTACGAGGAGGGGATTTTCGACGCGGTGCTGTCAACAAATCTCGCGTACCGTATCCCCGAGCTCAGTAAGTGCCCCTGGTTCGTAGAGGCGGACATATCAAAATATATCGCTTATATTATAGCGGCGGCAAACTTCAACGAGACAGTGTCAAATCTGCTCGACCCGTCGCAGAAGATAAGAGAATTGGTCGCTAATTTCAATAAATAATTTGCGATAATAAGGAGGATTACAGTGAAACTCACTTGGCTTGGCCACTCATCGTTCAAACTTGAAGAAAGCACAGGTACGACTGTTGTGACTGACCCTTATCACTCAAACGTAGGTTACGATATGCCGACGGTCGAAGCCGACATTGTGACCGTAAGTCATTCGCACGCGGATCACAATAATGTCGAAAACGTGCTGGGGCATCCTACGGTGCTCAACCGCGCGGGCGCATATGAAATAGGCGGCGTGCATATACTCGGAGGGCACACCTTTCACGACGATAAAAAGGGAGCGCTTCGCGGCGACAATATTGTCTTTACCTATCGCATGGACGGCGTAGATCTATGCCACTTAGGCGATATAGGCGAGGAGTGCAATGCATTCTTGGTGGAGACGCTTATGCCTGTCAACGTGCTTATGATACCCGTCGGCGGAAACTATACGATTGATGCAGAACAGGCAAAGGAGTACGTCGATCGCATCATGCCTGACATCGTTATCCCTATGCACTACAAAACCAAGGACTGCGATTTCGACGTTGACAAGGTGAGCGAGTTTTTAAATCTGTTCGATGACGAAAATATCGTATACGCTGACGGCGCAACCGTTGAGTTCGACAGGACGGATTTCGACGGAGAGGAAACAAAAGTCCTCGTCCTTGAAAAACTCAATAAATAATTTCACTTTTTAAAACCCGTTTGCTCGGTTTCGGGCAAGCGGGAAAATTACCGCAATTCGCCGTTTAGGCACTTTCAAAAACACTTGCTAACTAAATCTATCAAATATAAAGGAGACTTTTATGCATAAATACACAAAACAAGAACTTGACAGAATGAGCATTTTCGACGTTCGTCACATTGCGAAAGAGGTGGGAGTGTCTGCGCCTACTAAGCTGAATAAGGCGGAACTTATGGATTTGATTTATAAAATTTCCAACGGACTGATGGCTCCGCCGACCCCGCCGCGCGTCGGACGTCCGAAAAAATTTACGGGTGCTGACAGCTCAAATAGCGAGCCTAAAAATGTCGAGCCTAAGACGGGCAATGTCGCCGAAAAGAAGCAGGAGTATAAGCCGAGCTTCGACCCGAGCGCTCCGCGCAAGCCCTATGTCCGCAAGCCTTACGACGGCAACGTCAGAGAGCGCAGAGATACCCGCCAAAGGACGGATTTCAACTTTGAGTTTAAATCCGTCATCACCGACGAGGTGCAGGACCTCAACGAGTTCGGTTCGACCTCGGCTTTCAGAGAGGACAGAGAGTTTACGCGCGAGGGCTATCTTGAAATCAACCCCGATAACTACGGCTTTTTGAGAGTCAAAAGCGGGGAGTGTTGCGAGCTCGACGCATACGTCAGCTCCTCAAAGATAAGGCAGTTCGGCTTGCGCAGGGGGGACTACGTTGTCGCGCTTTGCAGAAAAGGTCAGGACGAAAACAAACCTGCGCCGCTTTACGACGTGATTTCCGTAAACGGCGATACCGTCGAAAACGCCAAAGCCCGTCCTAATTTCGATACGCTAACCCCCGTGTATCCGCAAACGCGCTTGCGCCTCGAAGTATCCAATCAACCGCGCGAGTACGCGATGCGCTGTATCGACCTCGTATCTCCCGTCGGCAAAGGTCAGCGCGCTATAATAGTGTCTCCGCCAAAAGCAGGTAAAACTACGCTCCTCAAAATGATTGCGGGCTCGATTTCAAAAAACTATCCCGACGTTGTGCTCAAAGTTTTGCTCATCGACGAGCGTCCGGAAGAAGTCACGGATATGCAACGCTCGATAAAAGGCGAGGTGGTATATTCCACTTTCGACGAGCTTCCCGAGCACCACACCAAAACCGCGGAAATGTTGCTTGAAAGGTCAAAGCGGCTTGTGGAAAACGGCAAGGACGTAGTTATCTTGCTCGACAGTCTTACAAGGCTCGCGCGCGCGTACAACCTCACCATTCCGCCGACTGGCAGAACGCTGTCGGGCGGTATAGACCCCGGCGCGCTCCACAGCCCAAAGCGCTTCTTCGGTTCGGCGCGAAATCTCGAAGCCAATCCCGAAAAAAATTATAAGGGCGGGTCGCTTACCATCATCGCAACCGCGCTCGTAGAGACGGGCAGTCGTATGGACGACGTTATCTTCGAGGAGTTCAAGGGCACAGGCAATATGGAAATCCACCTTGATAGAAAACTGTCCGAAAAGCGCATCTTCCCTGCAATCGACCTCGCAAAGAGCAGTACGCGCAAGGAGGAACTCCTGCTTACGTCAAGCGAACTCGAAGCGGCTTGGGGCATAAGAAAGATGCTTTCAAACACCGACAACGCCGAAGCTACCGAAAACCTCATCAATATGATTGTCAAAACTTCGTCTAATAAGGAGTTTATCGACCAACTCAATTTGCAAATCCGCATAGGACAGAAAGAGGGTTATACTTTCAGAAGTTTGAAGCGTAGCGAGTAATACGAAATTTTACAAAATTCGACAAAATAATCGTCGTAATTACTTGTCAAAACGCCGCCGTTAAGATATAATCTTTTCGTTGGGTTATAGAGGGTTCAAATCCTCAAAATGATGTACAGTTGAGGGAAATGGTTTTGTTGTCCATTCTTCCTTCAACTGCAACCCATTTTTTTTAAACAATCTTTGGAGAAGTCGTGAAGACCTTTGGACGACTTCCCACAAATCTTTGGAGAAGTCGCTGGACGTTTGGACGACTTCCCAATAAATCTTTGGAGAAGTCGTGAAACCTTTGGACGCCTTCTCCACAAATCTTTTGGAGAAGTCGCCTAGTTTGGTCGAGGGCGCGCGACTGGAAATCGCGTAACCGTCACAAGCGGTTCAAGAGTTCGAATCTCTTCTTCTCCGCCATCATGTAAAAGCCACTAAATAGTGGCTTTTTATTTTTTCATTTGTCACTATCAAATTGATTGATTTTAATTGAGTTTTGTGGCATAGTAAATATGCGACACATTTGAATATCCCCAGTTTTAAGGAGTGTTATAGGTAAAAATGTACACTCTCGCCTTAAAATTGGGAAATGTGTCGCAACATTGAGAGGTGCGTTTTTCAGCGTGTTTCTCAGTGGAACACGCTTTTTATATTACTATACATATGTGAGGTGCTTAGTTATGTCGGAAAAAGAACGCTTTCAAAAAAGGAAAAATACTGTTAAAATAGTATGGAACGTGTTGTTCCTAATTTCTGCAATAATAACTATAATTCTTGTTAGTCTTGCAATAAATGATAAAGAAGTCATATATTATGAATATTTAGAAGAATATGGGTATTATACAAAAGATAAGTATATCGTGCCTCTATATTTGTTCGGTACTTGGGATATTTTTTGTATAGTGTTTTGGCTGTGTTCCCTTGTCGGAGTAAAGTTCCATTCATATTCATATCAAGGGCACGAAATCAGTGTTTATTTGGGGTGGAGTTGTGCATATTTGTTGCTTGATGATGCGGTAGTTGATAAGCATACAGGCTCTTTCTTTGGTGCTCGCCCATTAGAATGCGATTTGAATGGTGAAAGAGTTAATTTGAAAGTAGGTACGTTAACGCTTAATAATTATACATTGCGTGTTGGAAATAAAATTTTACATTAAGGCGGTATTTATAATGATTAACACAATTTATAATTTGGTAGGCGAAATATTGGAAAATGCTCAATACATAGAATGGAATTTAGCCCTAATAGTATGTAGAGCACAAAATACAAATGCTGATAATCTTTTTGAAGATATGCAATCTATGACAATGGGACAAATTAAAGGATATGCTGAACGAACAAATTTATTTGATAAGCAAGATATTGAAGAATTAGAATACATTTTGGACAAACGTAATTATTTAGCCCATCATTTTTTTAAGAAAAACGATATTGTAAAGCATAAAAATAATATGAACTTTTTAAAAAACAAAATAGCCGAACTGCATAATATTCTTTTGCGGTTTCAAGGCTTTAATAATGAATTGTCAAATTTATAAAAATCTGTTTTTTATTATTCGTTTTAGGTTACTACTTCTTCGCCAAAAAAGCCTCTGTTTAGTGGTATATATTACAAGTCAGACTTACTGCCTTGTCACGGCTATGCCGTGCGTTCGTAAAATCAAGCACTCGCTATAACGTCTATTTATTTTTTGACGAGCTATATGGTTGAATACTCTTTCGGTCTTTGATATAATGATGCTATGAAAAACTCGGCAAACAAAAAAGTTTCTCCTCTCGGCATAAAAGCGATTATAATATTAACAGTTGTTAGTGCGGTATTTATAATAGGTACGGCAATTTCATTTAACGCTTATGCCGAAAATTTGAAAATTCAAGAAGCCGTCGACAATGGGATTATCGTCGAGGCGGAAATTACTTATTTGCATACGTATAGAAAAAGCAACTATTCAATAATGTGTCGTTACGTTGACGAAAACGGAATCGTTTATGAATGCGATTGTGCGCGAGGCTCATTGAAGAACTACGAGCAGTATGAAAAAGACAAACAGCGTATTGGCGAAAAGGTGGAAATTTACAAAGGAAACGTATATCGCGGAAAAGGCGTATGTTGGGCGGTAAGTTATGGCAAAGACGTAAAAGCGTGGGACGCATTGGCGTTTGGAATAGTTTTCGCTTCTTTGTTGGGTATCTTGTTTTTGCTTTTAACATTGTATCTTTTATACTTTTACGTCCCTTTTAAAAACAAAAATAAAAAGAACGTTGAAGCGGATATTCCTAAAATGCAATGAAAATATCTGTTGCAGGTTACCAATTTCTTTCGCGCGAAGCAATTCCTCAAATATGCAGGATTGTTTTTATAGTAAGATAATTGTTGAAAAAGTATCTATTGCGTGCTACAATATGGACATGGCAACAAGCGTGGATTACATTGAATTCGTATGCGAGCAAATACACGGCGATTTTGCGGTGCGCTATAAGAAAATGTTCGGAGAATATATGGTTTACCTTAACGATAAACCCGTATTGCTCGTTTGCGACAACACTGTATACGTTAAGAAGCTCGCAGAACTGTCCGAGTTGATGAGGGACGCTGAGTGCGGAATTCCTTACGACGGCTCAAAAGAGCATTACGTTTTGGATATAGAAAACGCAGAGCTGACCGAAAAAGTTTTGAAAATTTTAGAAAGCGTTACGCCTTTGCCTAAAAAGAGACGTTGATATGAGTTGGTTTAACTATTACGGGCTTGCGATTATGGCGATTATTATGATACCCAATATCGTTTACGCCATAAAGCATAAAGACGATGAGACCGAGGCTTTCGGCAATAGGGCGGTTGTCATAATGGAGCAAATCGGCAGATACGGCTGTTTTGTTTTTATGATATTCAATATCCCGTACACCTTCTTTGATTTTTGGTTTGACCACGCGCTTATAGCGTATCTGTCCGTCAACGGCGGGTTGTGTCTTGCGTATATAATAATTTGGATTGTTTGTTGGAATAAAAACGGCAAATTTAAAGCCTTATCGCTGTCAATATTGCCGTCGTGTGTATTTTTGTTTAGCGGCATAGCGCTTGCAAATATTCCGCTGATTGTGTTTTCTGTTTTGTTTGCGGTCAATCACATTTTGATAAGCTATAAAAATGCGAGGTGAAACTCAAAAATGAAACCGCTTTCTGAGATGACCCTTCAAGAACTTTGGGATTTGTTTCCGATTTCGCTTAGCGAACATAAATCGTGTTGGGCGGATTGGTATGCCGATGAAGCGGCTTTATTAAAAAACATATTGCCGTTTGATTGCGTATGTCATCATGTTGGCAGTACTGCCGTCAAAGACATAATGGCAAAGCCTATAATCGACATTTTGATTGAGTTTAATTCGGTTGAGGAATTAAGCAGTGTGGCAAATATCCTTGAAAATGCGGGATATATCGTTATGGCGACGACGAACGGGCGGATTTCGCTTAACAAGGGCTATACCTCGGCGGGCTTTGCAGAAAGGGTGTTCCATTTGCATCTCAGACTTAGCGGCGACGCGGACGAGGTGTATTTCAAAGATTTTCTAAACGCTCATCCCGACGCGGCGCGCGAATACGAGAAGTTGAAGTTGAAACTTGCAAAGGAGTACGAGCGCAACCGCGACGCATACACAGAGGCAAAAGGCGATTTTGTGAAGAAATACACGCAAATTGCAAAGCAAAAATCCATTTGAAATACCTTTAAATCTTGCCATCGAATTAGGCGCGTGATATAATATACATATGTTTACGAATCTGATTAGCGCGGAAATAGTCGCGCAACGAGTTTTCAATCCGCTGTACATTTATCTCGACTCGATATTTCTTGTCGCGCTTATGGCGCTCTTGATAATCAAGCGCAAGTATATGACCGCAATATTCGGCTTGTTCGGCGGAATACTGTATTTCATCGTAGACTTCGGGATATTCCACGCGGCACTTCATACGCGCTCGATTGAGGGCGGAGATATGGCGGGCGTGCTGTTTTGGATGTCGATGAGCTATGGCATAACCAACTTCGTTTGGATATGGCTTTGGATTTCCCGCGACGAGCACAAGTTCACTTGGACGTTTTTCATACTCGTATGGTGGTTTGTCGCACCCATGCTTGCAAACGCCGCAACGGGGCTTCAACCGATAAAGATACAACGCACCACAGGGTCTTATCACTGGGTGATGGCGCTGATACTTGTAATCGGATATTTTGCCGCGATAATTTACAATCTGTTCCAAAAAGATAAATCAAAGCGTTTCCCTCTGCTTTGGATGCTGTTGATAGGCGTAAGCGTTCAGCTCGGTTGGGAGGCGAGTCTGCTTATCGGCGGCATACGTTCTGCGGAGTTCGACGTATGGCAGAAGCTGTCTACGCTTGTCGTAAATTCTCTTCTCGAAACAAATTTGGGCATAGTGCCTATATATTGCATTTACGCGCTTATCACTTCGCGCTTTACGGAAAACTTGAAGCGCCGCGACAAAGTGTCGTTTACTGCTCGAATAGCCGAGCTTAACGAAATCAAAATTTTTAATAAGGATAAAAATATTCAAACAGACGGAGGATTATCGTGAAAAGATACTCGAAGCGACTCGTTTGCGTTGTAGCAGTGATTATGATAGCGGTTTGCGCAACTTTCGGGCTTTCCGCTTGCAATTTCGATAAGGCGTTTTCAAAGCAGTTAAATACGCTCGCCGACCAAATGGCGTACTTGATGCTCGGTAACGACGCTTATACTTGGAACGTATTTTCGGTTGACCCCAAAAACTCCTACGGATACGAGCAGTACAACGTGGCTACTTGGTACTCGTATAGCCCCGTATCCGATGAAGACTGTGAAGAGCTTTACTCTCTGTTCAATTATTTCGACTTCCAGCTCGGTAGAATTAAGCTGGATAAATTGAAAGGGCAGGATATTGCCACTTACTATACGCTTAGGCACACCATCGACACGTATTTGAGTTATTACGGCAATTATTACTCGTCGAAATTTTCGCTGATTGGCGGAGACTATATCAGCTCGCAGGGCGGATACGTGGCGGATTTTACGAGTGCGGTTGAAAACTATGCGTTTAGAAATACCGCAGATATTGACAATCTTCTTTCAATCGTGCAATCGACGGACGACGCGTTTAAAAGCTATCTCGACTTTGCAAGAGACCGCGCATATGAAGGCAATCCGCTTTACGACTATACAATCGTCGAAATGCAGGATTATTTGGACGAGATTTTGGAGCAGGGCGACGACTACTATCTCTACGGTTTTATAGATAATAAGATAGATGCGGCGGAATTTTTGAATAACGAGCAAAAAGCCAGCTATAAGCAACAGTTTAACAGCGCGCTGAAATACAATTTTATGAAAGGCGTAGAGGAGCTTAGCTTGGGCTTGGAAAACTACAAGGGCGCAGAGACGACTATCAACAAAAGCTATCTCGGCGCGTTCGGAAATGCGGGAGCCGCCTACTATAAGTGGAGCTTTGAAAATAAGACGGGACTTAAAAACGTCGATATGGACGAGGTGTTTCAAAGACTTGCAGTATTCAACAACGAGTACGCAGGTCACGCCAACGCTATAATCGAACAAGTGGAAGCGGTCAAGGATACCAATCCGCAGTTGTACGAAGATTTTTACGCTTACGTCAACGGCGAAAAACAAATCCTCGACTTGACCGACCCCGAAGATATATTGACCTATGTCAAGGGCGCGGCGAAAGATATAGTGCCCGAGTTAAAACACGAGCCCGCTATTGACTTTAAATATATGGACGACACGGTTGCAAAAAGGTCGATGACGCTTGCCTACTACTTGCGCTCGCCGCTTGACGAGGTCGGTTCGACCGAGCATATAACGCTCAATCCGTATTATATAGAAAACTCGCCGAGCGACCCGTTGCTTCCGACTATCGCGCACGAGGGCTATCCGGGGCATCTGTACGCTTCGGTCAACGCAAAGGAGCAGGGCGTGAGTCTGCTTACGGGGCTTAACACGGTCAGCGCGTTCGTAGAGGGCTGGGCAGTGTACACGCAACTTAAAATTTTGAATATCATATCGGAAACCTGCGAAAACGACGCGCTTTCGCTCTATTGCGATTATCTCTATTACGACACGGTTGCTGGATATATTTCGCCGATACTTTACGACATAGAGATAAACTACAACGGAGCTACCGCGCAGGAGCTGAGCACCGTTTTCGGGATTGAATTGGATCGCGCGCAACACCTTATTGAAGCGCTTATGGAGATGCCCGCCGTGTACGTGTCTTATGGCTACGGCGCATACTATATGCTTAGTCTGCACGACCTGGCAAAGGACGCGCTCGGCGATAAGTACGACGAGGTCGAGTTTAATGCCGCTCTGCTTTCAGAGGGAATGGGACCCACTCTCGAAAGGGCGGAGCAAATCACGGAAGAGTATATTCAAAGGAAGTCCAAGTAAGTTTTGAAATCACCTATCTCGCCCCTCCGAAATATAATGTAAAAAAATCGGAGGGGTGCAGATGGCAAATCCACAATCTTTTTACATAGGCGGAAACGACGAACACGGCATAAATCCGCCGACCGCGGGCAAACGTACACCCGTGATGCCTTATCTCAACAGAAGTTTTTACGAGAACGAATTCAACAGACCCGCAAAATATTATTTTTTGATAGCCTGCTTGCGAAGCGGCTTTAACGTGTACGACGTAAAACCCGAATTTACCGATACGTCCATCAGTCAACGCGTCACGCGAGTAAACAGACAGGGGCTTACGCTCGTCGTAACCTATGCTTATAATGCGGCGGCAAACTCGTCGCAGTTTTCGTCCGCAAACGGACACAGAGTTTACTATTCGAGGGAAAACAGATTTGCAAATTCAAGCAGACTGCTTGCTTTCGACGTCTCGGAAGGATTGACGGAAGAACTCGATACGAATAACCTCGGCGTGGGGACTTTGACGGAAATAGGAATGTTGCGCTCGGTCAACTGTCCCGCTGTAATATGCGAATGCGGCTTTATGACAAACCTCACCGAAGCCAAACTCATGATTGACCCAGACTTTCAACGCAACTGCGGCAATGGCGGGTGCATAGGCGTTTGCAATAATCTCGACGTCAACTACGAACCGGACGTGGATTATGCCGAAATGCCCACTCTGCGGCGCGGCAATACGGGGAACGGAGTAAAATTTTTGCAATGTTACTTAAATTTGTACGGAAATGCGCTGAGCGTGGACGGGCAGTTCGGGTCGGGGACGCAAACGGCTGTCGTTCAGTTTCAAAGAGATAACGGACTCGTTACGGACGGAATAGTAGGAAGAAACACTTGGCGCACGCTTTTGATGCAGGACGCGACTTTGCCGATATTGAGGCAAGGCAGTAGGGGAGTATACGTGCGCTATTTACAGCAAAAGCTGCTTTCAAAGTTATATAACGCTGGGAGCGTAGACGGAATTTTCGGGTCGGGCACGGCAAACGCCGTAAGGCAGTTCCAGCAGGATAACGGACTCGTCGCCGACGGCATAGTAGGCCCGCTTACTTGGGCGAGGATAACTCCGATAGGCGGTGGTAGGTCCTAAAAGATACAACCTAAAAAAGAGCGGCTGACAACCGCTCTTTTAAGTTGTCTATGGATAATCAATTACCAAAGGTCGTCGTTTCTTACGATGTCAGCGCCTTGCGCGGCACGTGCGATAGCGTCGATGCCTTTCTTTGCGGCGTCCTTGGACTTGTAACCGTCGTTGGAAATGGCTACCATATTGCCGTTTGAAGCAATGAGTCTGAGACGCGAATCGCCGCTCTTATCGGTGTAGATGACCCACTTCGGGCATTTCTGCTCTTTGACGTTTTTGAGCGTCTGGTCCTCGATAGGAGCGCTTGCGGCGTTATTGATTACGCTTTGGATACCGCTCTTGCAAGCAGACAGGCTCGCATAGAAACCGGCAGTGACGGCGAGAACCTTCTTGTTTGCGGCGAAGAGTCTGAAAACGAAGTTTGCATTGTCTGTGCGCTTGATTACAAACTTGCCGTGAGGTACGCCCGGCGTGCCTTCAACGATAACGGTTTCTGCCGATGCGGGTGCAGGAGCGGGAGCGGGCTTAGCGGCAGCCGCTTTGGGCGCGGGTGCGGGCTTAGCAGTCGCTTTGGGTGCGGGGGTTGCTTTGACGGGAGTTTTCTCTTTTGCCATATCATCATCTCCAAATTATAATTTATTTTCCGCAGATTACTCTGCTATTATGACCTTAGTTTAAGTTATTTCTTTTTCAGTTGAGCCTTTGGGGAGGCTTGTTGATTTTTAGGCAGTTTCGCGGCGGCGACGGGGAGTTTCTTTGCGGCAGGAGTCGCGGCTGTATTTGCCGTCGTCTTAGCGACAGGGGCTTTTGCCGCAGGAGCGGTTTTAGCTGTCGCTGCGGGTTTAGCAGGTGCTGATTTCGCAGCTGTTGCTTTCGGCGCTGTCTTTGTCGCGGTAGCTTTCGGGGCAGTTGCGGGTTTTGTCGCAGTTGCCTTAGGCGCGGTCGCCTTTACGGGTTCGACAGCCTTTGGCGGTCTGCCGACGGGCTTCTTTTCCACAGCGTCGGGAGCCGCTTTTGTCGGCGTAGGCTTAGTCGCTGTCTTTACGGGTGCGACGGGTTTTGCGGCAGTAGCTTTGACAGGAGCGGACTTCGCGGTTGAGGTCGCCTTGGGCGTAACGGCAGGTTTTGCGGTTGTCGCAGGTTTAGCCGGCGTAGCCTTTGTTGCAGTTGCTTTTACAGGTTCGACAGCCTTAGGAGGTCTGCCGACGGGTTTCTTTTCGGGCGTAGCGACGGCAGATGGAGCGACCCTTGCAGTCGTCCTTGTCGTCGTAGCTGTCGTGGGTTTCGTTGCGGTAGCTCTCGCAGTAGTGGCAGTTGACCTCGCAGTCGTCGTTCTCGCAGTAGTGGCAGTGGACTTAGTTGCGCTTGTCGCAGTCGCAGTAGAAGCAGTTGCCGTAGCCTTCGGAGGTCTGCCAACGGGAGCTTTCGGCGCGGTCGCGGCAGTCGTCTTTGACGGAGCGGACTTCGGCGCGGTTGTTTTTGAGGGTTGCGCGGCAGTCGTCTTTGTCGTTGTCTTTTTGGGCGACGGTTCCTGCGGAGCATACGCAGGGGGAGTGTACGAGGAGTAGTCCGCATTATTATAATATGCGGGAGTCTTTTTTGGTTCTTCAATCAATGTGGACGTCTTACGTCTGTTAGTGGAACTTCCACCCTGATGTACAAGGGTGGCAACGGGGGCGTTATCGTCGTCGTCGAGGACCTCGCTGTCGTATATAACGTAGTCTTCCTCCTCTTCCTCATAAAAGATATATTCGTCGTCCATTGGCACCTCCGAGAGTATTACAAGCTATATTATATGCCATCTTAGAGCATAATTTGCAATTATATGATATATTTTAGCATATTAAAAGACATAAATCAACAGAGAAAGCGTATTTTTTTATGGATATTTTTTCCATATGCTAATTAAAAAAATTGAAAAACCTCCGAACGTGTGATATAATCGTAGCAATATGAGTTTCGATTACGAACAACTTAATCCCCAACAGGCGAAAGCCGCCGGCGATACCGAGGGCGCTATACTCGTCATCGCGGGCGCGGGGAGCGGCAAGACGAGAGTGCTTACCGCTCGCATTTGCCGTCTTATCGAGAAGGGCGTATCTCCTTACAACATTTTGGCAATTACTTTTACGAACAAAGCGGCGTCCGAGATGCAGGAGCGCATCGGGCAGGCGATAGGCAGTGCGTCCGTTTGGACGAGTACGTTCCACTCCATGTGCGCCCGCATTTTGCGACTGGACGGCGAAAAGCTCGGATACGGCAAGGATTTCACCATTTACACAGAGCAGGAAAGTTCGCGCCTCGTCAAGCGCATTATGCAGGATTATCCCGCGTTGGACCAAAAAAAATACGGCGATTATCTTTGGCATATATCACACGCCAAAACTCTGTCGCTATTGCCCGAGGACTACTACCGCGAAATCAAAAACGACGTTAGGGACGCAAACGAAATAGCCCTCGTTTACAGACGATACGAGGAGGAGCTTAAACGTTGCAACTGTCTCGATTTCGACGATTTGCTGTTAAAGACGGTTCAGCTGTTCGAGGAGTATCCCGAAGTGCTCGAAAAATATCAAAACAGATTTCGCTATATACACGTGGACGAATTTCAAGATACGAACGCCTTGCAATATAAGCTCGTAAAGATGCTTGCAAAAGGCAGCGGAAATCTATTTGTCGTCGGCGACGAGGACCAATCGATATACAGTTGGCGCGGCGCGGAAATACGCAATATTTTGGACTTTTCAAAGGATTTCGTCGGAGCAAAGGTGTATAAGCTCGAACAGAACTATCGCAGTACGACCTCTATACTCCGCGCGGCAAACAACGTCATAAAGCACAACTCCAACCGCAACGAAAAGACGCTTTGGAGCGATATTAAAGACGACGATTCCGTGGAGTATTATGAGGCGTATTCCGACCGCGACGAGGCGGGTCAAACCGCTCGCGCGATAAACTTGCTCGTAAAACACGGAAGCAGTTACAGGGGAATAGCGGTGCTTGTGCGCGCAAACTCGCTTACTCGTCAGTTTGAAGAGGAATTCAATTTGCACGGCATACCTTACAAGGTGTTCGGCGGATTTAGATTCTTCGAGCGCAAGGAAATCAAGGATACGCTTGCCTACGTCAGAATTGCGCTCAATCCGAGCGACAACGACAGTATTTTACGCGTGATAAACTATCCGAAGCGCGGGATTGGCTCGTCGTCCGTTGCTGAGCTTCAAAATTACGCTTCTGCGCATGGCGAAACTTTCTATTCCGTATTGATAAATCCAATCGGACTGAGCGCCAATACGCAAAAGAAATTCGCCCCGTTTACGCAAATCGCCCTCGACCTCGTTGAGCGCGTAAAGGATATGAAACCCGACGAGTTTATGCAGTACGTCATAAGGCGAAGCGGCATAGAGGGCGCGCTGTCCCAAAGCAAGGACGTCGAGGACGTAAACAGGCTTGAAAATATTCAGGAACTCGTGGGCGCGGTCAAGCAGTTCGTACAGGACAATCCCGAGCTTGGAATATCCGACTTTATGCAATCCGTCGCGCTCGTGTCCGACACCGACGATATGGACGGCGACGATTACGTCACCGTAGCCACCGTACACGCGGTCAAAGGACTCGAATTCGACAACGTATTTATCGTGGGAATGGAGGATGGCATATTCCCTACACAACGCGCGATTGCGAGTGGCGATATAGAGGAAGAACGTCGGCTTATGTACGTTGCTATAACTCGCGCAAAGCGTAAGTTGTTCGTGCTCAACGCACGTAGCAGATACCGCTTCGGAAAGGTCGAATACTTGCCGAAAAGCAGGTTTATATCCGAGATGAGCGGCACGCGCGCGTCGGTACGCATTGCAAATTCCGATTACGGCGCGAAATCATTCGCGCAGGATACGCGTATCAAGCTCGGCGCAAACAGCACGCGGTCGCAGAGTTTCAAAAACAGATTTTCAAATATGCCGACCGCGCCGAAGGACGGCGAAGTCGATTACGACAAGTTTGTCAAGGACGTCGTCGTGGAGCATACCAAATTCGGCAAAGGCGTAGTAATTATGACAAGCGGAGATGGAGAAGATAAAATCGCGTCTATTGCATTCCAAGGCCTGGGCGTAAAGAGATTTTCGCTCGCAATCGCCGCGCCGAGTCTGAAAATAGTCGGCAACGTCAACGACGATATTTAAGAGGTTTTATGGATAAACTCGCAAGAATGAAGGAACTTGTCGCTACGCTCAACGAATGGGCGCGGCTTTACTATGAGGAGGACGCTCCCGTTGTCGCCGACGCTGAGTACGACAGGCTTTACGACGAACTGCGCAAGCTCGAAGACGAGGAGGGTTATTCGCTGAAAAACAGCCCGACACACAGGGTAGGCGGCGCGCCTAAAAAGAAGTTTGAGCAGTCCAAACACTTGGCGCGTCTTTACAGCTTGGACAAGTGCCAGTCGTTTGGCGAGTTCGAGGAGTGGTGCGCGCGCTTGGTGAAAGCGATAGGGCATATGCCGCCGCTTACGTGCGAGTATAAATTCGACGGTCTTACGCTCAATCTGCTTTACGAAGACGGGAGGCTTACAAAAGCCGCAACGAGAGGCGACGGAGAAGTGGGCGAGGTTGTCACCGCGCAGGTAAAGACGATAAAAAATTTGCCTCTCGAAATAAGTTTTAAAGGAAGAATAGAAATACAGGGCGAGGGCATTTTGCGCCTCAGTCAACTTGATAAATACAACGCGACCGCAAGCGAGCCGCTGAAAAACGCGAGAAACGGCGCGGCGGGCGCAATCAGAAATCTCGACCCGAGCGTGACAGCCGAGCGCGGACTCAGCTTTATGGCATACAACGTGGGATACAGCGAAAAAACCTTTAAGTCGCAAGCGGAAACGCGCGAGTTTTTAAGGGCGGAAGGCTTTGAAGTCGAGGGTGCGTTTGAAGTGGCAAACAGCGTATCTAATGCGGTGGATTTTGCAAATGAGACGGAAACTGTTCGTCCTAATCTCGACTATTTGATTGACGGCGTGGTGTATAAAGTCAACGATATGCTACTGCGCGACGAAATCGGATTTACAGAAAAATTTCCCAAGTGGGCGGTGGCTTACAAGTTTAAAGCCGACGAGATGACGACGCGCCTGAACGATGTGGTTTGGCAGGTGTCGAGGAGCGCAAAACTCAATCCCATCGCCGTGCTTGCACCCGTGGATATAGGCGGCGTTACGGTGGCGAGGGCTACGCTGAACAACTACGGCGATATACAAAAAAAGAAAGTGCGAATCGGCGATAAGGTGTTCGTCAGGCGCAGTAACGACGTTATCCCCGAGATTATGGGCGTTGCGGTGGAGGAGGACGGCGCAAAGGTCATCGAAAAGCCTACGGTCTGTCCCGTCTGTGGGTCGCCGGTCAAGGAAGTAGGCGCGTTTTTGTACTGCACGGGCGAGGAGTGCGCGCCGCAAATCGTATCGAAACTCGACCATTTTGCATCAAAAGACGCGATGGACATAGACGGCTTTTCCGAAAAAACGGCAGAGCAGTTTTACAATGAGATAGGGCTTAAAGACGCGGTCGGGCTTATGAATTTGACATCGTTCGACCTCTACGGCTTGGACGGCTTCGGCGAAAAGAAAATAACCAATCTTTTGAACGCAATCGATAAGGCGAAGCATACGACTCTCGACAGGTTTATATTTGCGCTCGGCATAGACGGCATCGGGAAAAAGACAGCCAAGGATTTAGTCAAACACTTCGGCAGTTTGGACAGTCTTAAAGAGGCTACCGTCGAGGAACTCAACGCGGTTGACGGGATAGGCGGAATTCTTGCGGCAAACGTCTGCGAATATTTTGCCGACGAAAAAAATCTCGATTTTATTTCCCGCCTCATAGCGAGCGGAATAACCTTTGAGGAAGTCGAAAAGAAAAGCGGCGTATTTACGGGGATGAGAGTAGTGCTTACGGGGTCGCTTCCGACGTATAAACGCGGCGAAGCTACGGCGCTAATCGAGGAAAACGGCGGAGAAGTGGCAAGCTCCATGTCAAAGACCGTAGACTTGGTGCTCGCGGGAGAAGATGCGGGTTCCAAACTCGAAAAGGCGCAGAAGCTCGGCATAAAGATTATCGACGAAAACGAGTTCAAAGCTATGCTTGGATTGTAAAATGCTGCTGTTTTCGATAATCTAACCGCATAAAATAAATTATCGCTAAATAAAACATTATTGTAAAAATTGATTTTTGCTCGTCATAATCCCACAAAACGCCGACGTTTTGCGGGATATATTTTTTTGTAACCGACTATCGGCATAAAATATAGTCCAAACGGTTGTCATTATAAATAAAAAATGTTATAATATCTAAAATTTATCAGGCGGGTGCGCGTATGTACAGTATGACCGGCTATGGCAAGGGCGTTGCCAAGGCAGACGGAAAGACGATCACCGTAGAAATCAAGACGGTGAACCATAGATACCTCGACTTCGGGATAAAAATTCCGCGTAGCTTTCTATTTTTGGAGGACGCTATAAAAAAGGCTGTGTCGGGGGCGATTTCCCGCGGACACGTCGATTTGTTTTTGACCTACGAACAGAGTACGTCCGCCGACGGAGCTTATACCGCCGACGTCGAACTTGCAAAAAATTATCTCGCCGTCGCAAAAGACCTTGCAAAACAAACGGGCATAAAAAACGATATTACGCTTTCGTCGCTCGTGAAGGTCGCAGACGTCATAAAGCGCGAGCAACCGACAGAGGACGAGGAGCTGCTTAAAAAGCTGACCGAGGAAGCGCTGAGCATCGCGCTTGAAAATTTGAAAGTTATGCGCAAACGCGAGGGCGCGTCGCTTATGGCGGATATATCGAGCAAACTCGATTGCATTGAAAAATCTTTGGCGATAATCAAACAGAACGCTCCGAAAGTCGTTGAAAATTACAGGGCGGGGCTTCAAGCTCGCATAGCCGAAGTGGTAGATGCAAACAAAATCGATATGCAACGTCTTGCGACCGAGGTCGCGCTATATGCCGACCACTGCGCTATCGACGAGGAGATTACGAGGCTTGGCGCGCATATCGCACACGCTCGCGCATTGCTTTTGGCGGACGAACCCGTCGGCAGAAAGACGGAGTTCCTTGTGCAGGAGTTCAACCGCGAGACGAATACGATAGGCTCTAAGGCGAACGACCTTGCGATAACCTCCGAAGTGCTCAAAATCAAAAACGAAATCGAAAAAATCAGAGAACAGGCGGCAAATATCGAATAGCCGAAGCGAGGTACTATGGAAGAAAATCAAGGTATGCTCATCGTGGTGTCGGGGTTTAGCGGCGTCGGCAAAGGGACGGTTATGCAACTCGTTTTCGAGAGTTTGCCTAATCTTCAATTTTCCATTTCGTGCACGACGCGCAAGCCGCGAAACGGCGAGGAAAACGGCGTAAACTACTTCTTTTTGAGCGAGGAGGAGTTCGAAGAAAAAATCAAAAACGATGAGTTTGTGGAGTATACGAGGACGTTTACAAACTACTACGGGACGCTCAAAAGCGAAATCGACAAGCCCTTGAAGCAGGGCGTGGACGTTTTGCTCGAACTAAACGTCGTGGGCGCGCGACGCATAAAGGAAATGTATCCCGACAGCGTTACGGTGTTTATCACGCCTCCGTCCATCGCCGCGTTAAAGGCAAGACTGATAGGGCGCGGGTCGGAGACTGCCGACAGCTTAGAGCGCCGTCTTAAAGAGATAGAGACAGAGAGTAAAGATATAGAAAAATACGACTACTGCGTCACAAACAACATCGCTCGCACCTGCGCGGACGAGATTGTGAATATTATAAGAAGCGAGCACTTAAAAGTGTCCCGTCAAAACGTAAAAAATCTTTTTAATGAATGAGGTAACGATTATGATGATTGACCCACCCATTGACAAACTTATCAAAAGAGCGGAATGCAGATACGCGCTTACCTGCGCGGTCGCAAAGCGCACGAGGGAGCTTGTTACAAGCGAAAGCTCTTATCTCGAAGAAAGCGGTGAAAAGCCCATATCTCTTGCCTGCAAGGAGATTTACGAGGGCAAAATCAAAATTATACACGGTTAAGTATGCTTTGCGGAAAGAACGTCGTGCTCGGCGTGAGCGGAGGGATTGCGTGCTATAAAGCGTGCGAAATCGTCTCGCGCCTAAAAAAGGCGGGAGCGGACGTGGACGTGATTATGACGGAACACGCCCGCGAATTCGTCACGCCGTTGACGTTTCAAACACTTGCGAAATCGACTGTGATTTCAGACGAATTCGCTCCCGTTAAAGAGTATGACGTTAAGCATATTTCTCTTGCGAAGAAAGCGGATATTTTCGTAGTCGCGCCGGCAACGGCAAACGTGATAGCAAAGTTCGCGGGCGGTATTGCGGACGATATGCTGTCAACGACCTATCTTGCTTGCAATGCAAAAAAACTTATCTGTCCCGCTATGAACGTAAATATGTACGAGGACGCGGCGACTAAGAAAAATATTGCGATTTTAAAGGAGCGCGGCGTTGCGTTCTGCGAGCCCAGCGTCGGCTTGCTTGCCTGCGGCGACGTGGGCAAGGGCAGATTGGCGGAGCCTGTCGATATTGTTGACGCTATCACTAATATGCTTACTCCGTCGCAGGATTTAGACGCAAAGACGGTGCTTGTCACGGCGGGCGGCACTGAGGAGAATATCGACGCGGTGCGTTTTATCACAAATCGCTCCTCGGGAAAAATGGGCGCGGCAATCGCAACGGCGGCTATGGACAGGGGCGCGAAAGTAATATTCGTGCACGGCAACGTGTCGGTTGACGTTCCAAGGGGCGTTGAGGCAATAAAGGTGCGCACTGCTGAGGAAATGTACGAGGCTTGCAATCGCGTGTTTGAGAGTTGCGATATTGCGATACTCGCAGGCGCTCCCGCCGATTATCGTCCTAAATCCGTTGCTGAAAATAAGATTAAAAGCGAAAATTTAACTATCGAATTTGTAAAAAATCCCGATATTGCAAGGAGTTTGAGCGAGAAAAAGGGTTGTAAAAAACTCGTAATTTTTGCGGCGGAAACGGAAAATATCATAGAAAATGCCAAGAATAAACTTGCAAAAAAGCACGCAGATTTGGTCGTCGCAAACGACGTTACGGCTAAGGACGCGGGCTTTGACACGGATACCAATATCGCTACGATAATAGACAACTTGGGCAACCGTACCGATAGCGGTAAGGTGAGCAAGCGCGAACTTGCCGATATTATACTCGATAAGGTGCTTGCGCTATGATTTTGCAGGTGATTGTCGATATATCCACAAGCGACGTTGACCGCACTTTCGACTACGAGGGCGACGATATGCCGTTGGGCAGCCGCGTGGCGGTGGAGTTCGGCAGTAAGCGACTCATCGGATTTGTAATCGGCAAAAAGGAGAAATCGGATTTTCCCAATCTCAAAAGAGCAAAATATCTCGATACGCCCATAAGTTCCGAGCAGTTGGAACTTTTATACTTTATGCGAGAGGCGTATCATCTTAGATACATAGACGCGCTAAGGCTGTTTGTGCCGTCAAAGCTACGCGAGGAGCGCGACCCCGAGTTTACGCGCGCATACATGCGCATAGACGACGAACGAAATCTCGACGAACTTTGCGAAGCAGTCGGAAAAGCCGCTAAGAAACAGCTTGAAGCGTTGAAATATCTCGCGGCGAACGGCGGACAGTTTTTGAGCGTTATGACCGCAAAATTCGGCGTGTCGGCGGTGAACGGTCTGCGCGATAAAAACGTAGTCGTTATGAGCGCGGTGCACGAGCGCAGTACGCCTATGAGCACGCTCGACAAAAAGGATAAAGATATAACGCTTACGCCCGCGCAGGCGAACGCCGTCGATAAAATAACGAACGGCAAAGGCGTATTTTTGCTCCACGGAGTCACAGGGTCGGGCAAGACGGAAATCTACGAGCGCGTCATAGAAAATATGCTCGCAGAGGGAAAGACCGCTATAATGCTCGTGCCGGAGATTTCGCTTACTCCACAGATGCTCGGGCTTTTTAGAGCAAGGTTCGGCGACGGAGTTGCAATACTTCATAGCGGGCTGAACGCAAGTGAGAGATACGACGAGTGGAAACGCCTTAAAGACGGCGAAGCAAAAATTGCAATCGGAGCGCGCTCGGCGATATTCGCGCCGCTTGAAAACCTCGGCACGATTATCATCGACGAGGAGCACGATACGAGCTATCAAAGCGAATCCAATCCGCGATACGACACAAAAAGCGTTGCAAAATTCAGAGCGCATCTTGCGGGTGCGACGCTCGTGCTCGGCTCGGCGACCCCCGATATGGAAACGTATATGGAAGCCAATCGCGGCGAATATACCCTTATTTCCTTGCCCGAGCGCATATCGAAGCACAAACTCCCGGAGATGGAAATCGTGGATATGACGCAGGAGTTCAGAAGCGGAAACCGCTCGATTTTTTCAAAGACGCTTATCGACGCGATAGGCGAAACTTTGAAACGCGGCGAGCAGGCTATGCTGTTTTTAAACCGCAGAGGTTTTGCGTCGTTTATAAGGTGCAAGGAGTGCGGATATATCGCAAAATGCGAGGATTGCGACGTGTCGCTTACTTATCACAAGCAAGATAACGAGCTGAAATGCCACTACTGCGGACGGCGCTATCACGCGCTTACCAAATGTCCAAATTGCGGAAGTCACGAGATAAAGCAGGGGCGCATCGGCACTGAAAAGGTCGTTGAGGAGCTTAAAGAGTTTTTCCCGAACGTGCGCACTCTGCGCATGGATAACGACACCACTACGCGCAGAGACAGCTATTTTAAAATACTCTCGGCGTTCGGAGCGCACGAGGCGGACGTGCTCGTTGGCACGCAAATGATAGCAAAAGGTCACGATTTTTCAAACGTGACGCTTGTAGGAATACTCGAAGCGGACGCCGCGCTGTATTTCAGCGATTATCGCTCGTCTGAGCGCACGTTCCAGCTAATCACACAGGTTGCGGGCAGAGCGGGCAGAGCCGAAAAGCAGGGGCGCGTAATACTACAAACCTACGCGCCGCGGCACTACGTATTTCAGTTCGGCAAAACTTACGACTACGTTGGATTTTGGAAAAAGGAAATCAATACGAGGCTCGTCACAAAATTTCCTCCTTACACCAAAATAGTGCGCGTATTGCTTACCTCGCTCGACGAGCAGGACGTTGTGGACTCTACGCGAAACGTCTATAAGAGCATACGCGAAATCGAACGCGAGTGCGGCAAGTTCGTATATCTCGGCGCGGCGAAGTCGCCGGTCACGCGCATGAACGGGCTAAACCGCTATCAAGTGCTTATGCGCATAGAGCCGGATATATTCGGCGAAGTCATTCCTAAAATCTACGCGCTCGCGGACGGAAACCGTCCTAAAAAAGGCAATATTTTTGTGGAAATAAATCCGCAAAGTCTCATATAAAATCAAACGACAGGTGAACTATGGCAAAACGTATCATTGTTAAAGTACCCGACCCGATACTCACTAAAAAATGCAGAGAAGTGGATACCTTCGACGAAAGGCTTTGGATGCTCCTCGACGACTTGAAAGACACCGTTAAGAGCGCCAACGGCGCGGGACTTGCCGCTCCGCAAGTAGCGGTGTTAAAGCGCGTGTGCGTAGTCGATACTGAGGACGGCTATTTTGAGTTGATAAACCCGATTGTAAAATTCAAAAGCGGTTTGCAAACGGGTTTGGAGGGGTGTTTGTCCGTGCCTAAAAAATACGGAAAGGTGACTCGCCCTATGAAAATCACCGTCATCGCCAAGGACCGCAACGGCGTTGACGTAAAGTATAAGGTAAGCGGATTTACAGCGCGCGCGTTTATGCACGAAATCGACCACTTGGACGGCATAGTTTACACGTCGAAAGCGACCGAGATAGTTGACGGCGACTGAGGAGAGCAGATGAAAATAATTTTTATGGGCACTCCCGATTTTTCGGCTGTTGTGCTTGAAAAGCTGAATAGCGTATATCCCGTGAGCGCGGTCGTCACCGCGCCCGATAAGCCCACAGGCAGGGGATACGCTTTAAAACCCTCCGCGCTGAAAGTCAAGGCGGAGGAACTTAATATCCCCGTTTTGCAGTACGAAAAAGTGTCGAAAGAGGGCATTGAAGATATAAAAAAACTTATGCCCGACCTCATCGTGACTGCGGCGTTCGGGCAGATACTTAGCGAGGAGTTTTTGAGTATTCCCAAATACGGAGTGCTCAACGTACACGCGTCGTTGCTCCCAAAATACAGAGGCTCGTCGCCGATACAGCACGCGATACTAAACGGCGACAGCGAGACGGGAATTACCATTATGCGCACCGTCAAAGCCGTAGACGCGGGCGATATACTGCTTCAAACGCGCACTTCGATAGGCGATAAGGAAACCGCGGGAGAGCTATTCGACAGGCTTGCGATACTCGGCGGCGAGGCAATCATAGAGGCGGTGAAGCTCCTCGAAAGCGGGAAAGCCGTATTTGTCAAACAGGACGAAAATTCGGCTACGCATTGCAGTATGATTTCAAAGGCGGACGGAAAGATAGATTTCAACCGCACCGCAAAAGAACTCGATTGCTTTGTCAGAGGAATGTCGCCGTGGCCGTCGGCGTATACGAAGTTGAACGGAAAAACACTCAAAATTTTTGAAATCGAAGCGATAGGAGACAACGCTGAAAAAACCGCGCAAAAATGCGGAATTGTAGTAGCGGCGGACGCAAAAAACGGGCTCGTCGTAGCCGTTAAAGATAGCGCGCTTATAAGGTTGAAAAGTATTCAACTCGAAGGGGCAAGCCGTATGTCGGACGTGGATTTTCTGCGTGGCAGAAAAATCGAAGTAGGGACGGTGCTCGGCTGATGAAAAGGCATATTTTGCAGGCGCACCGCATTTTGACGCGTATCGAGGGCGAAAACGCTTACAGCAATATGGCTTTTTATAGCGAGGACGTTAGCGATATGGCGACCCTGCTTGTGTACGGAGTGCTCGAAAACGCTTTGCGCATAGACTATATCCTATCCGAGCTGGTGGATAAAAGACCTCAACGCGCCATAAACGTGCTTTTAAAAATAGGCGTATATGCGCTCGAAAACTTGACGGACGTGCCGAAGTTTGCCATCGTAAGCGAGTGCGTCGAAAGCGCAAAGGCAATCGGAAAGGGCGGAGCAAGCGGCTTTGTCAACGCCGTTTTGAAAAAAGTCGCAAACGGCGATTATACGTTGCCGAGCAAAGATGACGACAATTATTTATCCGTGACCTACTCGAAGCCGCAGTGGTTTATCGATAAGCTGAAAAATCAGTACGGCTATGAAAAGACGCTTGAAATAATAACGGCTAAGTCCGAGCATCTTGAACATATTCGACCCAATTTGCGATTGACGACCGCGCAAAGCATTTTAGACGAACTGAACGCAAAGGGCGAAAAGTGCAAGCTGAGCGAGGTTGGAGGGATAATTGCCCGCGGCACGCCTATCATAAAACGGTTATTTGACAAAGGACTTGTGACGTATCAATCGCCGTCGAGTATGCTTGCGGTGCAGGCGCTCGCTCCTCAAAGCGGCGGCAGAATCCTCGATATATGCTCCGCACCCGGCGGAAAAGCCGTGTACGCAAGCGAAATTTGCAGGGATGGCGAGATAGTCGCTTGCGAGCTCCACCCGCACAGAATTAACCTTATAGAAAAATATAAAAAGCGCATGCGCGCCGATAACGTAACGCCCGTGCAATGCGACGCGACCGTGTACAAGCCCGAATGGAAAGAGAACTTCGACCGCGTGCTTGCCGACGTTCCGTGTTCCTGCTTCGGCACGTTTTTAAAGCATCCCGACGTATTTCTGTCGCGCGGAGAAAAGGAGATTGAAACGCTTGCGGCGACGCAAAAACTCATACTTAAAAACGCGGGCGAATACGTCAAAAAGGGCGGGATTTTGATATATTCCACTTGCACCTTGTTTGAGGAGGAAAACGACGCGGTCGTATCGGATTTGCTCAAAAGCGGCAAATTCGAGCCTGTACATATTTCCGCTTTGGACGGCTTGGAGGGCGGAATATATATAGATAACGGCGGAAGCGCGCAGATATTGCCGCACGGCGAATATGATGGATTTTATATCGCTAAACTGCGTAAACTGTGAGAAATAAAATGACCGAAAAACGCAACGAAATTAAACCGACCTTGCTCGGACTGCAAAAAATAGAGATAGCGGATTTGCTTCCGAATTATCCATCTTTTTGCGGAACGCAGATTTTCGGATTTCTTGCGGACGGCAAGGACTTTGACGAGATGACTTCCTTAAAAAAGGAATTGCGCGCCTATCTCGCCGAAAATTTCATTGCGAACCCAGTCAAGATTTTGCGCGTGTATGAGGGCAAGGGCGGTACGAAAAAATATCTTTTCAAACTGCAAGACGGCAATCTCATCGAGGGCGTTTATATGCCGCACGACTACGGCAATACGCTTTGTCTATCTACACAAATAGGGTGCAGAATGGGCTGTACTTTCTGCGCGAGCGGACTTGACGGACTCGTTCGCAATCTGACCGTTGCCGAAATGCTCGGGCAAGTGATAGCGGTCAATCGCAATAACGGCGGAAGCGCGAAAAACCGCGCCGTCGCAAAGCTCGTGCTTATGGGTAGCGGCGAACCGTTTGACAACTACGAGAACGTGCTCGCGTTTCTTACGGCGGTCGGCGATGAAAACGGATTAAACATAGGCGAGCGCAATATCTCTCTGTCGACGTCCGGACTTTGCGACAAGATAATGAAATTTGCCGACAGCGGACACAAGGTCACGCTTTCAATCAGCTTACACGCGCCGTTCGACGATATGCGAAGCGCGCTTATGCCCGTAAATAAGGCATATGGCATCGACGAAATCGTCCGCGCGGCAAAATACTATTTTCAAAAGACGGGCAGACGCGTGATATTCGAATATACGCTCATACGCGGCAAAAACGACTCGGATGCTTGCGCAAAACAGCTTGCGAAAATTACGGCGGGATTTCCCGCGCACGTCAATTTGATAAGGCTTAACGAGGTCAAAGAAAACGACTATCGCGCGCCGTCTGCCGATGCCGCAACCGAGTTTTTGCATAAGCTCGAAAAACTCGGAGTATCGGCGACTATACGCAGAAATTTGGGCGGCGATATAGAGGGCGCTTGCGGACAACTGCGCAGACGCTATTTGGAGGAAACGGCAGATGAAAACTGACGGCAGGGTCGTAAAAGCGGTTGCGTCAAAGTTTTTCGTCGATACGGCGGACGGCGTAAAGGTTTGCTTTGCTCGTAAAAAGCTGAAACAGGACGGAAATATATTCGTCGGCGACTGCGTGTCCATTGCCCGCGAGCGCGACAGCTTTGTCATTGAGGAGGTCAAGCCGCGAAAGAACTCGTTGATACGCCCCTACGTAAGCAATATCGACGTATGTTTTATCGTCGTCGCTTGCGAGCCGCAATCGGATTTTCTGCTTGCAGACAAGATAATCGTAAACTGCCACAGCGAGGGTATTCGCCCGATACTTATCGTCAATAAATGCGATATATCGCCCGTAGATACGCGCGAGTACGAAAGCGTTTTGGATATAATCGAATGCAGTGCGCAAAGCGGGCTTGGCATAGATAAAATCGTATACGCCTCGCTCGGCAAAACCGTCTGCTTTGCGGGGCAGTCCGCAGTTGGCAAGAGTTCGATAATCAACGCAATCCTCGGAAGCGATTTGCTCGAAGTAGGCGAACTCGCAAAGAAGATTAAACGCGGAAAAAATACCACTCGCCGCACGGAAATTTTGCCTCTTGCCGACGGCACGTATTTGGTCGATACCTGCGGATTTTCAATGCTCGAAGCGGTGGATATGGAGCCTGAAAATCTCAGAATTTACTTCGACGATTTGGAGGAGTTTCGCCCGCAATGCAGGTTTAATACCTGTACGCATATCGACGAGCCCGACTGCGCCGTCAAAGCGCACGTGGGATACGAGATAGGCGAGGGCAGATATGAAAGATACAAAGCCATCTTCAACGAGCTTAAACAGCGCAGAGAAAACAGGTATCAATAATAACGTAATTTTTATACTAAATAACGCGATAACCATATCGCGCCTATTAAAGGAGTACGAAATGATAAAAGTAGCGCCGTCTATACTTTCGGCTGATTTTTGCAAAATGGCAGAGGCAATGGACAATCTGAAAAAGTGGCACGCCGACCTTGTGCATTGCGACGTGATGGACGGCGTGTACGTGCCTAATATCACGTTCGGCATGCCGATGATAAGCGCGCTTCGCAAGTATACGGATTTGCCGCTTGACGCACATCTTATGATAACTAAACCCGAGAAGTACGTAGAGCAGTTTTGCAAGGCGGGCGCGGATATTGTGACTTTTCACCCCGAGGCTTCCGACGACGTGCTCGGCGCGCTCGAAACAATCAAGTCGTGCGGAAAAAAGTGCGGTGTTGCAGTCAACGCCGATCAGTCGCTCGATATTGCCGTGCCGTATCTCGATAAAATCGATTTGCTCGTGATTATGACGGTGCAGGCGGGCTTCGGCGGTCAGAGTTTCAAGGAAAACTGCCTTGATAAGGCGCGCCGCGCCGACGAAATCCGCAAAGAACGCGGGCTGGATTTCTTGATAGAAATAGACGGGGGAGTCTGCCCCGAAAATATTAGGCTCGTAAAAAGCGTCGGAACGGATATTGCCGTGGCGGGAAGCGCGGTGTTTAAAGCGAGCGACCCTCATAAAGCTATCGAGGCTATGCAGATTTAAAATTTGTGTCACCCTTTGCGATTATGCAACATAATCTATAAAAAACGGAGGGCGTCATGAACAAGATAATATGTATCAATCCGCCAAGGATAGTGAAGGCAATACTCAAACTGTTTACTCGCAAAAGCGCTAAGGAGCAGTAAAGATAATACATAAAACCACCTCGCAGAAAGTACGGGGTGGTTTTGGTTTGAAAACAAATTTGACCGATTAGGCTCTGTCTACTTTGCCCGAGCGCAAGCAACGCGTGCAAACGTACACTTCTTTTACGCCGCCCGTGGGAGTGTTGACTTTAACTTTCTGCACGTTGGGAATCCAACTGCGCCTTGTTTTTCTATGACTGTGGCTGACGGCGTTTCCGCTCATCCTGCCTTTTCCGCATACACTGCAAACTTTGGACATAATGTCACCTCCTAAATAGAACGTTGTTATAATAACAAATATAACTTTCTTTTGCAACTGAATTTGAGCAAAATTTGTGATTTAGTTGCAAAAAATATGAATATATAGTAAAATTTTGAACAAGGTGTATTATGTCGCTTACAACATCTAATAAGTTCGGAAAGATTTCCATAAGCGATGAGGCGGTGCAGGCGGTAGCTTCGCACGCCGCTTCGGAGTGCTATGGCGTGGTTGATTTGGTATCACGCCGTTTTAGCGATAATTTCGGACAGCTATTCAGCAAAAATCCCCAGCAAGGAAAAGGAGTCATAGTTCAGACGGTTGACAGCTATATCTATATAGAGGTCTATGCGGTGTTGAAGCGCAGCGTAAGCGAAAGCGAAGAAGCCGTGAAAAAATCGTTATCCGACGCAGTGAAGTTTTCTGTTGAAACTTTTACGGGTATGTGCGTCAAGCGCGTCCACGTAAACGTCGTAGGGCTCCGCATTTAATAGGAACAACGTATGATAAAAATAGACGGATCAAAATTCAAAGAAATGTTGGCGGGAGGCGCTCGCGCGCTTGAACTCAACCGCGATACGGTTGACGCGCTCAACGTATTTCCTGTGCCGGACGGAGATACGGGCACTAATATGTCGCTCACCGTTGCGTCGGCTTTGCGCGAAGCAAACGCTTGCGACTCCGTTCACGTAGGCGAAATCGCCACCGCTTTTTCGCGCGGAGCGCTAAAAGGCGCTCGCGGAAACTCCGGCGTTATCACGTCGCAGATATTCAAGGGCTTTTCGCTCGCGCTCGACGGAAAGACGGAAATCACCGTCAAGTCTTTTGCGGAGTGCTTAAAGCGCGGCACTGAGATTGCATATAGCGCAGTCACAAAACCAAAAGAGGGCACGATACTCACCGTTATACGCCAAATGGCAGAAACCGCCGCTTCCGCGTCGCGCGGAAAGAAAGTCGAAATGGTAGACTTTCTGAAAAAAGTCATCGACGCAGGCGAGGAAATTCTCCAAAAAACCCCCGAAATGTTGCCCGTACTCAAAAAGGCGGGTGTGGTAGACGCCGGCGGACGAGGAATACTCACCGTGTTCGACGGCATGTATCGCACGCTTGCGGGGCTTGATTTGGTGCTGATAAGCGGCGAGAGCGTCAAATTCGACAAACTCGACGACGCGCAAACGTCATCTAATAAAGAATTCGATACGTTAGAAAACGACTACGAAAATATCACTTTCCAGTATTGTACGGAATTTTTTATAACTCACTTGAAAAACGACGTCACCGACGCTTCGATTGACAAATTCCGCAACTATCTTATGACAATCGGCGATTGCGTTCTTGTAATCGGGGATACTGACCTCGTAAAAACCCACGTACACACCAACAATCCCGACCGTGCGCTGAAATCGGCGCTCAATCTCGGCGAGCTCGACGGCGTAAAGATAGAAAATATGCTCGAACAGTATCGCAAAATCCACGCGGGCGATGCGGCGGGTTCTGAGGTGGAACTCAAAGAAAACGCAGTTATATCAGTGTGCTGCGGCGAGGGACTTGCGGCAATCTTCAAAGACCTTATGGTAGATGTGGTTGTCGAGGGCGGGCAGACTATGAATCCGAGCGTGGACGCAATTCTCACCGCAATAACTAACGCGCAAGCGAAAAACGTGTATATACTGCCGAACAATAGCAATATAATTCTCGCCGCAAATCAGGCAAAGGAACTTGCCAAGCCCAACGTATTCGTAATACCTACGACAAATATGCCCGAGGGAATTTCGGCAATGCTCGCATATGATTTGGAAGCGGACGGTGTAACCAACTACGACAACATGTGCGCGACTCTCGGCAGTACGTGTGTTGCAGAGATTACTCATGCCGTGCGCAATACGCGAATGAACGGATTTTCCGTGAAAGAGGGCGACATAATAGGGATAAACAACAAAAAAATCGTCGCAAAAAATCAATCGGTTGCGCAGGCGGCAATCAGCACTATCAAAAAGATTGCGCAAAACAAGGATATGGTCACGCTATACTATGGTGAGGGCGTGTCGCAGGAGGACGCCGAAGCGCTCGTTCAAAGCGTGTCGAGCGAGCTTCCCGACATAGAAGTCGCTTGCTACTTCGGCGGTCAGCCGCACTATTTCTATATTATTTCAGCCGAATAGATTGCCGATATGTTGACTTTATCGCAAATCAAAGGCGTTGGCGATGCCACAATAAAAAAGTTGCAAGAACTTGATATTAAATCGGTTTTTGAGCTTTTTTCTTTTTTGCCGACAAAATATATTGATTTGCAATCTCCGATAAGCGTAATCGATGCCGAACGCGGAACGCTAAATCTGTTTGAAGGCAAAGTGCAAAAGGTGTCCGCCGTGTCGCCAAGAGGAAAACGCTCTTTCAGCGTGAGCTTTTCGGATAATCTTGCGGGGGATAAACGCATTTATTTTAAGGCAACGTTTTATAACATGCCTTTTCTTCACGATACGTTTAAGCTCGGCGACGAATACAGACTGTTCGGCAGACTTTCAAAAGACGACAGCGCGTTTAACGTAGTAAACCCGCAACTTGAAAGATTAAACAAAATTTCAAAGTTGAAAGACATATATACCGTTTATCCGCTTAGGGGAATAATAGGGCAAAACACATTCAAAAACATAATGCAGAATGCGCTTGATGAAATCAAGTTGACTAAATACGAGGGCAGACTTGCGGCGGTCAACGAGGATATGACGAATATCTTTTTGCGCTTACATAATCCCAAAAGTGTAGATGAAGCGTCTTTTGCTATGGCGGAGCTTGCGTCGCTTGACCTCGCTATCGTGCTTTCAATGTATCGAAAACTTCGTAAATCCGATGAAAAATCGCGTAAAGTATTATATAATTTGACAAATTTTAGAATAGATGAGTTTATAAATGCGCTTGATTTTGTGCCTACGCCCTCGCAAATTAAGGCATTTGACGAAATCCTTAGCGATATGCGCTCAAAAAATTATATGTCGCGCATAGTTAGCGGCGACGTCGGAAGCGGAAAGACTGCGGTTGCCTTCTTTGCTATGGTTGCAAGCGCGCTTGGCAAAAAGCAGTGCGCGCTTATGGCGCCGACGGAAATACTTGCGAGGCAACACTTTTCAAAGTTCAAGAGCATTGCGGATAAATTCGGCATAAACTGTGCATTGGTTACTTCGTCTATCAGTGAAATCGAACGCCGCGACGTTTTGCAAAACCTCAAAGAGGGCAAAATATCCTGTATAATCGGCACGCAGTCGTTGATTTCGCAGGACGTGGCTTACAAAAATCTTTCGCTCGCCGTCATCGATGAACAGCATAAATTCGGAGTGAACGAACGTCGTCTATTGGAAAGTAAAGGCGCGGTTGACGTGCTTTCGCTTACCGCAACGCCTATCCCTCGGTCTATGGCGCTTACTTTCTACGACGACATAAGCATTTCATACATACAAAAGCGCGAGGATGCAAAGACCAACGTGCAGACAAGCATAGTGCATAGCATAGACGAGGGCGTAGAACATATACTCTCCGCTTGCAAACGCGGCAAACAAGCCTTTATAGTTTGTCCGTCTATCGTAGATGCAGAGGGTTTTGACATAATGTCCATTGAGAGCTTTATGCGAGATTATAAGAATAAATTCGATGGGTTAGATTTACGAATTCTGCACGGAAAGATGAGCGATGCGGAAAAAGAGCTTGCTATGCGAGAGTTTGCAAGCGGAAAAGCGCAAGTGCTCGTTGCAACGACGGTCGTAGAGGTGGGCATAGATACTTCTGCAAGCGAAATTTTTATACTCGGAGCGGACAGATTCGGGTTGGCATCTCTGCATCAGTTGCGCGGGCGCGTAGGGAGGGACGGCTCGGAGGCGCATTGCTACGTACATTCAAACGGGACGAGCGATAAGGCGCAGGACAGACTTTCTACCTTTTGTGCGCACAACGACGGTCAGTATCTTGCCGAGGCGGATTTTGCTATGCGAGGAGCGGGCGATTTTATGGGGACGCGCCAAAGCGGCGGCTCCGTTACGCCGATTTTCGGGCTTAAAATGTCGGCGGAAATTTTATCCGACGCAAAAAAATATGCCGACGAAAGGCTTTCAAATCTCACTCTTGAAGAACTTGCGGCATTGACGCGACGCTCAAAATCGCGCGTGGATGCGTTTTTAGGCGAGCTTAAAAAGGTCACTTTAAACAGTTGATTAAAATCTTATCGGTTGACATATTTTAAAGTATTGATATAATAATATAAATGGTGGCGCAGTATTCTAGTCAGATTCCGCCGTGCCGGAGACGGGGGTAAAATATCGTCGAAGGGCATATCGATGAAGTTTCTGGTGATGGCTTCTTTTGCCCAAATCGGGGCTGTTGCTGGGAGTTAAGGTTTTTGGGCGACTTGTAATGGCATACAAATCACGACCCAACTGCCGTGGAGACCCAACTCGGTAGAGGCGCAAATCCTCTACTGACTGGGGTGAAACCTGTTTATGCGGTGCTTACGTGCTGTGTACAGTGTAGCCTGCTTTGAGTGAGGCGGAGGGATTTGAGATTCACGCTCTTGCCGTATGGCCAATACGCATCGGCGATTGCTCATCGAAATCCGCTTTGCAAAAAAAGATAAGGTCGGAGGGAATCTGCCAAGGAAATCTTCTAGACTGTTCGTTCGCGTAACAACTTGGGGATTATAGTGTGTACTAAGTGGCGATTCGGTTTTCGCAAGAATGTGCGAAGTAATCGGAAACGTCTTGCACGGCGACGGCAAGTTTTCGCACAGGGAAATCCTACCGAACCTAAGACGCAAGGTTTACCCAAGTTGTTGCCACCTCGCAACAAAATCAGCGTAAACGGCACGACAAAGCAAAAAAATTTTGCTTTGCCAAAGCCGTGACTTGATTTTGTTGCATCTACCGCGCAAAAGATTTTTGCTGTTCACTTTTGCTGACATAGCAACTCCCGCAACGTTCGCAAAATTTTTTGCTTGGTGACGCGCCTACGGCGCTTGAAAATCAAAACAAGTGTAGGGCGAGACTTCCTTGTCCTACCGCGCAAAAGATTTTTGCTGTTCACTTTTACTGACGTAGCAACTCCCGCTGCGTTCGCAAAATCTTTTGCTTGGTGACGCGCCTGCGGCGCTTGAAAATCAAAACAAGTGTAGGGTGAGGCTTCCTTGTCCTACTGCGCAAAAGATTTTTGCTGTTCACTTTTGCCGACATAGCAACTCCCGCAACATTCGCAAAATCTTTTGCTTGGGCGGATATATTTATTGGAGCATACGTTAGCATTAGGCTACATAATATAGATTACAAGGAGCATTTTGGATACTTTAAACGATAAAGATTTAAGCGTTCAAGACGATTCAGACAACACGCCCGCTGTGCCGGAACGCGTGTCGGCTCAGTCTGCGCAACCACTTGACAAGGAAATAGCCAAAACTTCCGAGTCGGCTGACGGCAAGCGCAAAAAGGTAAAGAAAAAACGCAATATTTGGTGGCTCAAAGCATCCGTCATTTCGTTCGTATTGGCGGGCTTTTTCAGTTTTTTAAGCGAGCTTACGGCTTCTGCCGAGCAGATAGTGATTATCATATTGCTGCTCGCGTTTTTGATACTCGCCAGTATACTTTTCGACTCCATCGGCGTGGCGGTGACTTCATGCGATATTGCGCCCATTGCTTCTATGGCGTCGAGAAAGGTACACGGCGCAAAGACCGCGCTTTGGCTTGTGCGAAACAGCGGCACTGTGTCGAGTATCTGTAACGACGTAATCGGCGATATTTTCGGCATCATATCGGGTGCGTGCTCTGCCGCGGTCGTTGTCAAAATCGCAATTTCGCTCGGCGATGAGTGGCAAAGGTGGCTTACAATCATCATCTCGGCAGTGGTATCCGCAGTCACGATAGGCGGCAAGGCGTTTATGAAAAATATCGCCATAAACAACTCCAAAGATTTCGTTATGTTCGTAGCTCGCATAGTGTCGATATTCAATAGGGACGAGCGCAAAATCCGCAAAAAGGATAGTTTGCAAAAGAAATCCAATAAGGAAGTGAAGCGCGCGTCCGACGAAAAGAATATCGACGAACAAAACGACTGATTTTTTGTTGTCTCAAATATCGCGTGTTACTTTCAAAATACAAAAATTTATGAATAGAATATCGAAATAAAGTATTTTTTATGCGACTTGACCGTTACTTACAAATCACCTATGATATGCGTTCGCGCACTTATGCAGAAAACCTGATAAAAACGGGCGGAGTTTTTGTCAACGGCAACGTTGTGGTCAAACCTTCTTATAGCGTAAACGATGGCGACGTAGTAGAAATTTTTGACGACGGATACGCTTCGCAGGGGGCATATAAACTCGAAGAGGCGTTTTTGAAGTTCGGGCTTAGCGTGACGGGCAAAGTATGCGCCGATATCGGTTGCTCTAACGGCGGATTTACAGATTGCCTTTTAAGGCGCGGCGCAAAATACGTATACGCTGTTGACGTAGCCGAGTGCGCTTTAAATCCTTCGCTTTTGGAAAGCGGCAAGGTGAAATTTATAAGGTCAAACGCGAGGGAACTTCTAAGCGATTTTCACAAGGTCGATTTCGTATGTTCGGACGTTAGCTTTATCTCGTTAAAGCTGGTGTTGCCGGAAATATTTCGCATACTGAACGGTGGCGGCGAGGCGGTCGTACTAGTCAAACCGCAGTTTGAACTTGATAAATCCGCGCTCGGCAAAAGCGGGATTGTCACAAATGAAAAATTGCGCGTCCGCGCGCTTGACGGAATCAAGGCATGCGCAATCTCGCTCGGATTTCAAATCGTAGGTATAGCCACGTCGCCGATACGCTATCAAAATAAAAATATCGAATATCTCTTGTACGTTAAAAAAACGCTTTAACCTTTCGGACGATTTTCGCATAATCTGGTTTTGAATAAAAATTATACATTTTTTGCCCAATTATGCATTTTAGCTTGAATTATATTTTCGATTAGTGTATAATACGGAGCGCAAAAGGTATTAAAATGAATATAGCGGTCATCACAAAACCCAATATGACGGAAGATTTTACGCGCGTCGGAGTGCTCGATTTGTTGAGAGCCGACAGCGATTGCACTGTGCGTGAATATTCCAATTCAAGCGAAATTGCCTCGGATACGGACAGGGTGCTGGTTTTCGGCGGAGACGGAACGGTGCTGGACGCAGTGCGCTCCTTGAACGGAAAAAATATTCCTATTTTGGGTGTAAATCTCGGCAATTTGGGCTTTTTGACAGAGTATGAGCAGAACGCCGATTGCGGCGAGGTGGTGAATTGCTTAAAAGCAGGTAAGCCGATTTCACGTATGCTGCTTGATGTAGGTATCAACGGCGAGGCGCAATTTAACGCGTTAAACGAAGTGGTCATCAAAACCGCAGGCAACCGTCCGATAACTCTTGACGTAAGCGTGGACGGAAAATTTGCCGACACGTTCCACAGCGACGGGCTTATAGTCGCGTCTCCTACGGGGTCAACGGCATACTCGCTTTCGGCGGGCGGTCCCGTGCTTGCTCCGAACGTGGAGGCTATCTTGATTATTCCGATATGCGCGCATTCGCTGCATTCGCGTCCGCTTGTCGTAAGCTCGAAATCCGAGATAGAGGTAAGGTTATCAGGCGAGCTTTGCGCCACAGTTTCTATTGACGGCGCAAACAACGGAGGGCTTAAAAAGGGCGGGGTCGTAAACGTGTCGCGCTCGCAAAAAAAGGCTGCATTTTTATCCTGCAAAGAGGATAATTTTTACTCGAAACTGCTTACTAAAATGAATAGATGGGGCACAACGTTTAAATAATCGGCAGATTGATTTTAAGCGATTAGACCTCTCAAAATACATATAACAAGGGGAATAAAATGATAAGAGCAAACCGTCAACTCAAAATTTTGGAAATTATTTCAAAGTACGACATCGATACTCAGGAAGAACTTGTCGAAAAACTCAAATGCGAAGGCTTCAATATCACGCAAGCTACAATCTCGCGCGATATTAAGGATATGGGCATAATCAAAACTCTTTCTTCGGACGGTCGTCATTATAAGTACGCCGTTCAGCGCACAAAAGAGACGAACGCTTCGGATAAATTTTTGAATATGTTTAAAAATACGGTTATATCCATACGCAGTTCGCAAAATCTCGTCGTCCTCAAAACCGAGGTCGGAAGCGCAGGTCCTGCCGCCGAATTTATCGATAAGCTGAGCTATGAGGAAGTGCTTGGAGTTATCGCAGGGGACAATACGATATTCGTTGCTATCGACAGCCTCGACAACACAGAAATCGTGCGCGAAAGGCTTGAAACTTTGCTCAATAAATAACCGTCGTCTTACGGTTATTTTATTTTCGTTTCGATACAGAGGAAATTATGCTGAGACAGTTGTGCATTGAAAACGTCGCTTTGATAGACAAGCTTGAACTTACGCTTGAAAACGGGCTGAATATTCTTAGCGGCGAAACGGGCGCGGGCAAGTCTATCATCATAGACTCGCTTAATTTCGTTCTCGGCGAAAGGGCGGACAAAACTCTTATACGCTACGGAACGGATTATGCGGTTGTGCAGGCTGTTTTCGAGGAGTATTTAAATCCGCAGATTTCAACCTATCTCGACGACGTCGGCATAGAAGCGGAAGATATTTTGATATTACGCCGCAAGATGACAGCCGAGGGCAAAAACGAATGCAGAATAAACGGCAGAGTTACGACGCTTTCAATCCTCAAAGGGCTTACGGAATTGCTTGTCGATATACACGGACAGCACGAGCATCAATCATTGCTCAGAAGTTCTACGCACATCGCGCTTTTGGACACTATCGGCGAAAGTAAAATCAAAAACGCCCAATTAGATACTCTAAAAGCCTACAATATATATAGCGATTTCAAGCGCGAGCTATCGAGATACGGCGACAGCGCCGAGAGAGAAAGACGGCTCGATATACTGAATTATCAACTCGAAGAAATCGAGCGCGTAAACGTTGAAGAGGGCGAGGAGGAAACTTTGCTTGCCCAACGCAAACGTATACGCAATACGGAAAAGATTTTGTCGGCATTGCAGTCGGCAAAGTCAGCGCTTGACGGCTATGATAATGGCGGTGTAGGCGCTGAGCTTAAAAGCGCGGCATCGGTGCTCAATACGATTGCGTCGTACGACGAGGATATTCCCGCGCTCACCGACAGGCTTGACAGCGCAAAACTCGAAATCGAGGATATCAGCGCAACGCTTTCAGATATGCTTGACAAGCTCGATTTCGACAGTCGCTCGGCAGACAAAATCGAAAGCAGGCTTGAAGAAGTCCGCGCAGTTTTAAGAAAGTACGGCGGCAATTACGAGTCCTTGCAAAATTTTTACGTCAAAGCCAAGGAAGAAGCCGACGTTTTGTCGAATGCGGGCGACCGCGTTATAATACTCGAAAGAGAAATCAAAAAGAGCGGCGAGCGTCTTTTGGAATGTGCGCAAAAACTGACCGCTTTGCGCATTAAGGTCGCAGTCGAGTTTGAGAAATCCATAATTAAAGAGTTGAAAGACCTCGGCATGGGCGGCTCGACTTTTAAGGTTGACGTTAAAACCGCAACAGAAATTGACGATATAACCTCAAACGGTGCGGATACGGTGGAATTTTTGATTTCGCCGAACGTCGGAGAGCCGCTTAAACCGCTCGCAAAGATTATATCCGGCGGTGAAATGTCGCGTTTTATGCTTGCGCTCAAAAATATAGTTGCGGGTATTGACGGCATCGGCACTATGGTTTTCGACGAAATAGATACGGGGATTTCGGGCAATATCTCTGCTGTGGTATCTGAAAAACTTTGCAATATATCCCGCGGTCGTCAAGTCATCGCAGTCACGCATATGCCGAGCCTTGCGGCAATGGCGGACAGCCATTATTTGATAAGTAAATCCACCGAAAACGGAAAGACGCTTACGCACGTGACGTTACTCGACGACGATACCGACGAGGTGGCGCGTCTGATTGGCGGCAACGATTACAGTAGGTTTGCCATACCGCACGCCGAAGAAATGAAAGCATGGGCGCAGAGATATAAGGATAGCTTGCAATAAAAATCTGCAAGCAATGTGCTTGCACACATATAAAAAATATGATATAACAATTTTGCGAGTTAGCCGGACGGACTAACTCGTATTTTTTATCTAATTACTATCCGCAGTTAAAAATCTGCAAGCAATGTGCTTGCACACATATAAAAAATATGATATAACAATTTTGCGAGTTAGCCGGACGGACTAACTCGTATTTTTTATCTAATTACTGTCCGCAGCTAAATTCTGCAAGCAATGTGCTTGCATACATATAAAAAATATGCTATAACAATTTTGCGAGTTAGCCGGACGGTCGCGTGAAATATTCGAGGAAAGTCCGAGCATCACAGGGCAAGGGTGCAGGGTAACTCCCTGTAAAGGCGACTTTAAGGACAGTGCAACAGAAAAAAACCGCCGCGTATGCGGTAAGGATGGAAAGGCGAGGTAAAAGCTCACCCGCAATTTGGCGACAATGCGCGATGTAAACCCCACCCCGATGCAAGATTGGAGCATAAGTGTTGCCCGCACGCTCCGCACATCGCTTGAATATCGCAGAGATGCGGTATCTAGATAGATGACCGTCTAAGACAGAACTCGGCTTACAGACTAATCTCGCATATGAAAAGGGTCGGCGCAAGAGCCGCCTCTTTTCTTTTTGAAATCAATCGGGGCGTTTTGATATAAATTTAATTGTTTATGGCAATAAAAACTGTATGGAATATGCAATATCCATAGCCGTTGTCGCAGTTTTTTTATGCGTATATCTCATTACGCGTCCTAAAATAAGGGCGCTTTATTTTGACGAATACACCGATGAGGAATACAAAAGTAAATCCGCCGAGTTTGTAAATTCGTTGCCTTTGCCAAAGGAGGGCGGAAAAACCGACGCCAAAAAGTATGCGAGCAAAATCAAATTGATAGCGTTTGAAATAAAGATGAAAAAATATTGCGGCTTTTTTGACAAATTTGTCGAACTCGAAGAGGAAATCAAGACGTTATTAAAAACCGATTTAACCTGTCTTGACGAATTGCCGTCAATAAACGGCGAGCCGCGAGCGGTCAAGATAGCGAGATTTTGCCTTGCTCACACCGGATATGAGTTTGACGAAAGCAGGGTAAAAACCATAATAGAGGAGCATAACAAGCGTAAAACTCTGTCGTTTTCGGAAATCGTCGTTATGAAATCGGCGTTTATTTACGTTTTAATAGAAAAGCTGTGCTATATATATCTGCAACTCGACACGTTGGCAAAAATCTATAAACTGTCGGCAAAGTACGTATATAATCCTATACTTTTAGATGAAAAATATAAAAAATTAACCAAATCGAAGCTGTTTTTGAGTATATGCGCGCTGTGCGCAGGCTATAAAATGGAATATTTTTCAAACGTTCACGGCGAAGTGACCGACAGAATATGCGAGGCGATAAAGAATATAGTAGCGACTATAAAGATAGTGGAAGCATACGATTTTTCGCGTTACTATACTCCGCTTGAAATTCTCGATAGATTCGAGGTGTTTTCAAATGCCGCGCCGATAGTCAAAAGCAATTTTCTTTCGCTCATTAAAGAGGCGAGCGACAAGGAAAATCTCGACGAGTTTTTATATACCGTAAGACTCGAAAAATATATGCAGAGCGCGTCGGCAGGGCATATTCGCGTCAAAAAAGCAAATTTACTTTCGCGCATGGTCTGCATTATCAATCACAAAAGAGATATAACTATGCTTGCAACTGCGCTCGGCTCAAAGCACTTTATGGATTTATATTTTGCGCCAAACATCAAATCAAAACGAAAATTGGGTAAAAGTATTTCAAAAATGCTTGAATTTGAGAATACTTTTGAGCCAATATATAAGTATCATACTGTAAATTTCGGCATATCTACTGTCGGAGGAAAACTGCGTTTAATGCCCGCTTTGCCAAAGCAGATAGATAAAGCCGACGTGATTTTCGACGTAAACGGCGTAAAAAACACCTTGCATATCGAGCGCGGCGACGAAAAGCAAATGTATCTCGGAAACACCTTGATTAGCGGAGTGGAACAAATTAAACTCGGAGACAGTCCGCTTGATATTACCGTTAAAATCCCGAACGACTGATTAAATATTTATTCGACGGCGACATACTCGGCGTATTTTCATTGACTTATTCGTTTATAAATGTTATTTTAATTAAGTTAATATTTGCGCGTACGCATATGCGCGCGTTTTGGAGTTAGACAAAATGAAGGAAAAATTGGACGGCATCAAACTGAGCGCGATAGCCATGATCGATAAGGCTGCGACAACTTCGGAACTTAACGACGTCAGAGTGAAGTATCTCGGAAAAAACGGGGAAATTTCCCTTGTCATGCGCGATATGGCAAACGTGCCAAAAGAGGAAAGACCCGCTATGGGCAAACTCGTAAACGAACTTCGCTCGGCGGTCGAGGGATTTCTCAACGATAAAACTGCTGTTTTGGCAAAGCAGGAGGAAGAGGCAAAGCTCAAAGCGGAAGCAATCGACGTGACTTTGCCAGCTTATGGAAAGCGACTCGGCACGCTTCATCCGCTCACTCTCATAAGGCGAGAGCTTATAGATATATTTCTCGGCATGGGGTTCAGCGTAGACGAGGGTCCCGAAATCGAAAGCGACTTATTCAATTTTCAGTTGCTTAATATCCCCAAGGACCACCCGTCGCGCGATATGCAAGATACTTTTTACGTCAACGACAACGTTTTGCTTCGCACGCAGACTTCGGCTATGCAGGCGCGTATTATGACCAAGCAACAGCCGCCGATCCGCGTAGTAGTCCCCGGGAAGGTGTACAGAAGCGACGACGACGCTTCGCATAGCCCCATATTCAATCAATTCGAGGGGCTTGCCGTCGATAAGCATATCACCATGGGCGACCTGCAAGGCTGTTTGCAGACTTTCGCTCAAAAGATATTTTCAAAGGATACGAAAGTGCGTTTGCGTCCGTCGTATTTCCCGTTTACCGAGCCATCCGTCGAGGTTGACGTGACGTGTTCTATGTGTCACGGCAAAGGGTGTAGAGTATGTAAAGGTACGGGCTGGGTGGAAATCCTCGGCGCAGGCATCGTCAATCCCGCCGTGCTCGATATGTGCGGCATCGACAGCAAGGAATATAGCGGCTTCGCCTTCGGCTTCGGCATAGACCGCATAGCTATGATAAAATACGGTATTCCCAATATCAAGCTACTTTATGAAAACGACGTGCGTTTTCTCAAACAGTTTAATTAGGAGGAAAGGGATATGTTAGCGCCTATTTCTTGGCTTAAAGATTACGTAGACATTGATGTCGCTCCCGAAACGCTTGCTAAAAAACTCGTTTCGATTGGGTTCGAGGTCGAAGAAATCATATATCAAAACAAAAAAGTTCAAAACGTAGTAGTCGGCAGGATAGTCGAGGTATCTCAGCACCCGCACGCCGACAGGTTGCGCGTCACGAAAATCGACGTGGGAAGCGCCGTGTTGCAAGTTGTCACCAACGTTCCCGTAGTAGGCGGCGAGGTTGTGTCGGTCGCGCTCGACGGCGCAGTGCTATCCGACGGCACGACAATAAAGGCAGGCGAGCTTCGCGGAGTTTTGAGCGAGGGCATGCTTTGCGGACTCGAAGAAGTTGGTATAACCGTTGACGACGTAGCGGGACAGACGGCGGGAGACATTCTGCGTTTTGACGACAATGCCATTCTCGGCTCTTCCGCGCTCGACGCACTCGGCTACAACGATGTGATTTTGGATGTCGGAGTCACGGCAAACCGTCCCGATTGCAACAGTATATATAAACTTGCAAAAGAGGTTGCCGTCGCGCTCGATACAACCTGTCGCGAGCCTGAAATCCACTACGAAACTGCGGGCGGAAGCATATACGATATGGTTAGCGTCAGCGTGCTTAATAACGAACTGTGCCCGAGATACATGGCGGGCGGAGTGAAAAACGTCAAGATTTTCCCGTCGTCGCAAAAGATTAAATCCCGCTTGCGCGCGGTCGGAATTCGCCCTATAAACAATATAGTAGATATAACCAACTACGTGCTTATCGAGATCGGACAGCCGATGCACTCGTTTGACAGACGCGAAATCGAGGGCAATAGAATTATCGTTCGCAATGCCGAGGACGGTGAAATCATCGTTTCTCTCGACGGCAAGGAAAACCGCCTCGATAACAGTATGCTCGTGATTTGCGACAGCGTAAAACCCGTTGCCATCGCAGGCGTTATGGGCGGTTTGAATAGCGGAATTAAACCCGATACCAACGAAGTCGTATTCGAAGCGGCTAAGTTTGCGCGCGATAATATCCGCCGTACGTCCCGCGCGCTCGGATTGCGTTCGGATAGCTCCGCAAGGTTTGAAAAGGGCATAGATTTCGCATCGCAGGAGTACGCTTTGAAGCGCGCGCTCACCCTCGTATACGAAAGCGGCAGCGGCGATATTGTGGACGGAATTATCGACGCCAAGATAGATTATGCAAAGGAGCGCGAAATCACGTTTACCGTGCAAAAGCTCCGCGACATTCTCGGCTGCGCCGTCCCGAAAGACAAACTTATTTCCATACTCGCGCGGCTCGGAATATCCGTGCGCGAAGATGGCAAGTCTCTCGTTGCGACGGTTCGAGAGGACAGAGAGGATATAGTAGGCGTAAATGATATTGCCGAGGAATTTATCCGCGTATACGGTTATCGCCATATCAAGCCGACGCTGTTCAAATATGCGACGCTTACAAGCGGCGGCGTTCCCGATAAGTTAAAGGTCGTAGATTTAATCAAAGATACTCTCTCGGCGTGCGGTTTGCACGAAAGCGTGACGTACTCGTTTACCTCGCCGGATTTTGCAAACAAATTGCATTTGCCCGACGACGATAAGGCGAGAAATACGATTAGATTGCTCAATCCGCTTGGGGAAGCGCTCAGCGTAATGCGCACGACGCTCTCGCACAGTATGCTCGAAACACTTGTGTACAACGCTACGCATTTCAATAAGGAAGCGGCGCTTTTCGAGGTCGCAAGAGTGTATTTGCCAAAATCTTTGCCGCTCGAAGATTTGCCTGTGGAAGAAGAACGTCTTTCAATCGGCGCATACGGTGATAACGTGGATTTTTATACGATTAAATCCGCGCTCGAAGAGGTGTTCAGCGCCCTCCGTCTTAAAGCGGAATATAAAAGAAGCGCTCGTCCATATCTGCATAGCGGCAGAGGGGCGGATGTTGTAATCGACGGCAAAACCGTGGGCTTTTTAGGCGAAATCCATCCGCAGGTCGCACGCGAATACGGCATTGACAATATACGCGTTTATCTTGCGGAGATTTCCGTAGACGAAATTTTCTCAGAAAAAAATCTCGAAAAGCCGAAGTATAAAGCGTTTTCGAAATTCCCGACAATCGAACGCGATTTGGCGGTCGTAGTCGGCGACGACGTCGAGGCGGGAAGTATTATTGCGGCTATCGAAAACGCCAAAATCAAACATTTGACGGATGTCAAAATTTTCGACACGTACAAGAGCGCGCAGATAGGAGAAAACAAAAAGAGTGTAGGCATAAGTTTTTCGTTCTCCTCTCTCGACCGCACGCTTACTGATGATGAAATCGCCGAGCAGATGAGCCGTATACTCGCCGCATTAAAGCGCAAGACGGGAGCAAAAATCAGATAAATATGTTCGATGCCAAAAGTCTGACAACTCTTGAATATCCTAAAATTCTTGCCGAGCTTGCGGGATTTGCGCAGTCGGCGGGCGGGAGAGATAAAGCGCGTGCTATTTTGCCGTTTGAAACGGTATCCGAGATAGAACGCGCGCTTCAAGAGACTTGCGAGGCGGATAAAGTGCTGTTTGAATACGCGCTCAGCCCGAGTTTTGCCGTTGACGACGTAGAAGCCACTCTGATGAAGGCGAAGAAAGGCGCAATATTGTCTATATCCGAAATTATGAAAATCGGCAGAACCCTCGGCATTGCGCGCAGACTCAAAAAGACGTTGAATATGGCGCTCGACGTGCCGCTGTTAAAGGAAGCGGCATCCTCGCTTTACGTCAACGAACAGCTTGAAAACACGATTGCGGGCGCGTTTCTTTCGGAGACGGAAGTCGCCGATAACGCAAGCGCAGAACTTAGAATAATCAGACAGAAAATCCGCAAAATCAATGAGAACATAAGGTCAAAACTTCAACAGTTTATAACCGCTCCGCAATATTCCAAATACTTGCAGGACAGTATCATCACTATGCGATCGGATAGATACGTAATTCCATTAAAGAGTGATTTTAAAGGGGCAATTCCGGGGCTTGTACACGACCAATCCGCATCCGGCTCGACGCTGTTTGTCGAACCGATGCAGATTGTCGAGATGAACAACGACCTTAAATCTGAACTCGCGGCGGAGCAGGCGGAAATAGAAAAGATTTTGCGTAGTTTTTCTGCGTCTGTCTCGGTAAGCAGTGACGAAATAGATTGGAGCTATCAAACCATAACCGATTTGGATATGATTTTTGCAAAAGCCCAACTTGCGCACGAGTATAAAGCCGTGCGACCGTCGCTCAACTCGAATGGCGAAATCGTGATAAAAGACGGCAGGCATCCGCTTATCGACCGCAAGAGCGTAGTACCCGTGTCGCTGTCGCTAAAAGCCGATGAAAAGATGCTTTTGATAACAGGTCCGAATACGGGAGGAAAGACCGTCACGCTTAAACTCGTCGGGCTGTTTACGCTCATGGCAATGAGCGGACTTTATATACCTGCAAGACGAGCGGAGCTTAGTATTTTCGACGGCGTATACAGCGATATTGGCGACGAGCAAAGCATCGAACAGAGTCTTTCGACGTTTTCGGCGCATATAAAAAACACCGTGTCGATTTTGAATAAAATCACCGATAAGTCTCTCGTTCTATTTGACGAGCTTGGCTCGGGAACTGACCCGGGAGAGGGCGCGCCGCTTGCCGTAAGCATAGCAGAATATTTGCTTAGCGTAGGAGCAAAGTCGTTTGTCACGTCGCACTTTAACGACCTAAAAGAGTTTGCGCTCGTCACAAAAGGGGTAGTCGTAGCGTCAATGGAGTTTGACTCCGAGACGTTTTCGCCTACGTTTAAGTTGGCGATGGGTGCTATCGGGAGTTCGAACGCGCTTGCCATTGCTAAGAAGCTCGGGCTTAAAGAGAGTATTGTAGAACGCGCGCGGTCTAAAATTTCAATAGAAAAGAGGCAGTTCGACAGCGTACTCAGCGCCGCCGAGCAGACAAGACAAAAGGCAACCGAGCTTGTCAACGAAGCGTCAATCGATAGACAGCTTGCGGCTAAGGCTTTACAGGAAGCCGAAAACGAAAAGAAAATCGTGACAGAAAAGAGGGAGAAACTCGACGAGAGTATTCGCAAAGAGACTAAGCGGCTTATCGAGGACAGCGTGGAAGAGGCAACGGAAATTTTGGAACAGATTAAAGAATTGCTTGATAAAAAAGATTTAGACGAGGCGGATTTGTTTGAAGCTCGCAATCTTAGGAAGAAGCTCGAAAAAATGTCCGCTAACTACGATGAGAATTCCGTCATAGAGGACGAACCCGACGACAGTCCGCTAAACGTCGGCGACAACGTTTGGATAAAGTCTTTGAAAAAGAGAGGAAAACTCCTTTCGGTCAACGGCAGGGGCGAAGCGCAGATTACGGTAGGGAATCTGTCTGTCAAAGTGAAAAAGAACGATTATTATAAGGTAAAATAAACGCTAATCGCAGTTGTAGCATAAAAATAGCAAAACCAACTATCTAACGAGGTAAAATGACCGAACAATATTCTCAAACGGTTGAAATAACGGTATCGTCAAAGACGAAATCCAAGCAATGGATAGGCATTGCGGCGGTTTTGTTTTCGCTCGGTTTTCTTATGCTTACGATATTTTTGAAGTGGTATTTCGTGTTTCCTTTTCTAATCATATTCGCGGTGGGGATAGTCTATATGCACTTTTATAACACCAGCGCAAAAGAGTATATATACGAGTTTTCTCCTACGCGTCTGACGGTTGCAAAAAAGGACCTTATGGGCAAAACGAGCAGATTGATTTCGCTTATGCTGAACGACGTGGAGACTTGCACGATTATGGAAGGTCTGAGCGACGAAAACGATATAGTTGCTTGCAATGCTACTTATGAGCGTGGAGTATATCAAATTATCTATATAGAAAATGACAAGCGACGCAGATTGCTGTTTGCGCCCGATACTTATATGCAAGCGTTGCTTAGAGAAGCGTTGGGCGGCAAATTTGAAAACTGTTGCGAAGTGGAATAATGGACAAACTTATATATCTTGACAACGCCGCGACGACCGCAATGGGTGCGGAAGTCGTAAAAAAAATGACCGAAGCGATGACGGAAGATTATTTCAATCCGTCGGCTTTATACGTTCAGTCCGTCAATATTTCGCAAAATATTCGTCAAGCAAGGGATACGATTAAATCGGCAATGCACGCGCCCGACGGCGAGCTGTATTTTACGTCGGGAGGGACGGAAGCCAACAATACCGCGCTGTTTTCCTTGCGAAAACAAAAGGGAAGCCGCATTATTGTCGGCGCGGGCGAGCATGATTCGATTAACGCCGCAACAACCGAGCTCTTGTCGCAAGGTTACGACGTGCAGTTTGCGCCTATAAATAGCAGCGGAGTAGTCATCGTAGACGAATTCAAAAAACTTTTAAACGACAGAGTGTCGCTTGTGTCCGTTATGCACGCAAGCAACGAGACGGGCGGAATAAACGATATATCCGCGCTTATTAAACTTACAAAACAGATTGCTCCGCGGGCGGTATTTCATTGCGACGGCGTACAGGCATTCGGAAAAATCCCCGTAAACTTGCGCGCGCTCGGCGTGGATTTATACAGCGTATCGGCGCATAAATTGCACGGACCTAAGGGTATAGGCGCTCTTTTTGTCAAAAAAGGAGTTTCGCTTAAACCGTTGCTGTACGGCGGAGGGCAGGAAAAGGGTATGCGCTCAGGCACGGAAAACTATCCCGCGATTGTGGGCTTTGAAGAAGCAGTAAAAAGCTACATTTACGATAATTTTAATGAAAACTATTCTAAAATTTCGCAATATCGAGAATACTTATGCAAAAAAATTAAAGCACAAATAGATAACGTAGTAATTATAACCGATATACAAAATTCAGTCCCGAACGTGCTTAGCGTGGCTTTTAAGGACGTGCGCGGCGAGGTGTTGCTACACTCGCTTGAAAAATACGGAATTTTGGTCGGGATAGGCTCGGCGTGCAGTTCGCATCATGAAAGCAGATTTAAAAGTCTGCTCGGGCTTGATGAAAACCACCGCGACGGAATAATACGTTTCAGTATAAGCGATGAAAACGACGTTGACGAAGTGGACACGGTTGTAAGCGCAATAAAAGATGAGTTGTCCGTGCTTACAAAATTCAGACGCGTTTAGATACGAGGTAAATATATGGATAGAGTGATTATCATACGCTACGGCGAAATTTTTTTAAAGGGTAAGAATAAGAGTTATTTCGAAAGCCTGCTTATCAACAATATCAAGCACGCGCTCAAAAACTTTAAATACGAGTTTAGCCGTTCGCAAGCGCGATATACCGTAAGCGGTTACGACGTTAATTGCGAAGAAGAAATTATTGACAAATTGAAAAAAGTGTTTGGGATACACTCACTGTCAGTAGCTGACAGAGCTGTTTGCGATTATCAAAACGGATTTTCGGAAATTGCAGACAGCGTAAAAGCACTGACGGTCAAACTGGTTGAGGAAAACACGCTTTCAAACCCGACTTTCAGAATGACTGTGAAAAGAGCGGATAAGCATATCCCGATGAAATCATTTGAGATTGCGGCAATGCTTGCAGAACACGTGCTTCAAAACTCGAATTTCAAAGTGAATTTGACGGATTTTGATTATGAAATTTACGTAGACATACGCGAAAACGGATTTGCTTACGTTTACAGTGACAAAATTGCGGGCGCGGGCGGCTTGCCTGTGGGCTGTTCGAGCAAGGGATTATTACTTTTGTCGGGCGGAATAGATTCGCCCGTTGCCGGATATATGATGGCAAAAAGAGGAATGAAACAGCTTGCCATACATTTTGCATCGCCGCCTTATACGTCCGAGCGCGCGACGGCGAAAGTTGCGGAACTTCGGGATATTATAAGCCCGTACACCGCCGAGATGCCGCTATATATCGTTCCGTTCACCGAAATACAACTCGAAATCCACGAAAAATGTCCCGCGGAATTTATGATTACGATTATGCGCCGCTTTATGATGCGCATTGCAACCGTCGTTGCAAAAAAAGAGGGTTGCCTTGCAATAATCACGGGCGAGAGCCTCGGGCAGGTGGCTTCGCAGACGGTGGAGAGTATGACCTCGACGGAATCATGCGCGGGACTTCCGATATTCAGACCGCTTATCGCGTTCGACAAGGAAGAAACTATGGCGCTTTCCGAGAAGATAGGGACATATGAAATCTCAATTCAGCCCTTTGAGGATTGCTGTACGATATTTTTACCCAAAAATCCGTCCATTCATCCCAATTTGAAAAAGGTCGAAGAAGCCGAGCGCAAACTTGATATAGAAGCGCTTGTCGAAAGGGCGATAGCGGGCATAGAAAAGAGATGATTTGCTTTATAGCACATCTATACTCCACTCCGACAAGCTACTGTCGATATACACAGATTTAGATATTGATGATGAAATTTCCTCGTTGTTTTTAAGGCGGCAAATTAGCGTATAATCCACTTTGCCGTCAAACGCGATGGGGCGATCGACAACCGTTATACTGTCGTCGTTTCCGCTATCGGAATAGATGAGGTTTGAGCCTAAAACGTCCTGCCTGTACACTTCGTATTCATATATGTTTTCGCTTCTGAAATTGAGAGTGACTACACCTTGTTTATTTGACACTTCCAAGTCTATTTCGGAAATTTTATCAAATTTCGAGCCGTTTGCGGTAGGCAGATTGTTTAGCGAAAAATATTCGGACTTTCGATATTCTAACGGGGTATTTTCGCTTGCTAAAACTACTTCGCGGTTGAGCTTTGTAGAGTATATATCGACGTCTGCTGAAATTACTCCGCCGCTCAAAGAAAGTTTGTCGCTAATCGCGTTTTTCTGCGAAATAGCCTGCCAGATTTTAAGCGCGTGACGGGTGGGATAGCCTCCGCCTTTTTCGCTCATATCCTCGTCGCTTCCGTGCCAAACGAGCACAGTAAATCTATCGTTATAACTTGCGTTCCAAGCGTCGCTGTTGCCGCCGCTTGCGCGCTCGACCGTACCTGTCTTTGACGCTACTTCAAACGAAAGCGCGCCGAGCGTTTTTGCCGTGCCGTCCTTAACAGTATCTAAAAGTGCGGAAGTTATAAGCGACGCGGTGCTTTTTGCAAGCACTTGATGAGATACTTGCGTGTTAGACGGCGAAGTACGTTCGTTTGACAAGATCTTATTGCCGCCGTCAACCGCGAAGCGCACGTAGGACGGCGACGTATATTCGCCGCCCCTTGCAAGCGAGGCGTATGCGCTCGCTATACTTACGGGAGTCACGCCTTTTGCGGTTGCGCCGAGTGCGAGGGCGTAGTTTTTGTCGCTGTCGTCTATCGAAATGCCGAAGCTGTCGAGATAGCGCGCGCTGTCCTCGCTTCCGAGATAGTCCAAAACTTTTACGCTGACGCTGTTCATCGATTTTTTAATCGCCTCGCGCACAGTGGTATCGCCGTAGTAAATCCCTGCGTAGTTATCGGGCGAGAAGCCGTTGAAATCTATTTTTTCGTCGATAATCGGGGTTGCAAGCGTAATTAAATTTTTATCGAGGGCGGGTGCGTAGATGGCAAGCGGTTTGAGCACCGAACCCGCCTGTCGGGATACGGTGTAGGGATATGAGGAAGAATGTGCGAGTACGGCGCAATTTTCATTGTCGATGACTATGGATACATTGCCGATGCCGTCGGATTCAAAGTTATCATCGCTGTGCCTCATTTTTTCGAGGTCGGCTTGTAATCGAGCATCTAAATGGGTGTAAATTTTTAAACCCGAGTTGCTAAGTTGATATTTTGTAATATTCAGCGCATCGCAAACCTCTTTTGCGGCTTGCGAAATATAGTATTCGCACGCCTTGGCGTTTAGAGGGGCGTCGTTTTGCGCTTCGTCCTGCGCATTTGCGACTGTAAGCGGTTGCGATTTTGCCGCTTCCGCCTCCTCATCGTTTATATATCCCTCGGCGCGCATGACATTTAAAACCACGTTCCTGCGCTTGATACTCTCGTCGGGATTTTTAGTCGGCGAATACTTGGACGGATTTTTTATAATTCCCGCAAGCGTTGCGCACTCTGCGAGCGTCAAATCCTCGATATTTTTATCGAAGTACAAATCCGCCGCCTGCTTTACGCCGTATGCGCCGCTTCCGAAATATATGACGGACAAATACATTGCGAGGATTTCGTCCTTGCTATACTGCTTTTCGAGATTTATCGCAAGGGCAAGTTCTTTTAGTTTGCGAGATAGGGTGCGCTCGTGCGATAGGTGGGTATTTTTTACGAGTTGCTGGGTGATAGTTGACGCGCCCTCGCGCACGGAACCTGCCTTTATATTGTTGAGCATTGCGCCTATCATGCGCGTTAGGTCGTAGCCGTTGTGCTTATAAAATCGCTTATCTTCGAGGGCGACGAAAGCGTACTTTAAATCGTCGCTTACGAGATTTATATCAACGTAGTTGGAATCCGCATATGGAAGTTCGTTTCCGTCCCTGTCATAGAAAGTCGGAACTGCCGTCGCGGTCGGGAGCAGACTCGCATCAATCTTTTGAGTATTTGCCCATATTGCAAATCCGCCCACCGTACAGGCGATAACAAAAAGCGGAAGCAGTATCAACGTTATGCATACGATGAGGATAATGCGCTTGCGTTTGCGGCGTTTTTGCTCAATATCGAAAATATTTTGCGTATCGGGATTGTTTTTCATCTAAATTATTATTGTTTTATCCGAAATTTTTATGTATAATGGTAGTCTAAAAACAGTGCGCGCGTGCGTGTATACGTGCGGGAGAACGAAAGAAATCGATGTTAAAGAAATATTTTATAAACACCTATGGCTGTCAGATGAACGTACACGAGTCCGAAAAACTTGCGGGCATACTCGCGGCAAAGGGCTACGAGGAGTGTGGCGCCCAAGAGGACGCGGACGTTGTCGTTTTCAACACGTGTTGTATCCGCGACACCGCAGAGCGCCGCGCACTCGGCAATATAGGCATAATAAAGGGGCTTAAAAAACAAAAGCCGTCGCTTGTCGTCGCCGTAGTCGGGTGTATGCCTCAACAGGACGGAGTTTGCGAAAGTATCCGCGAAAAATATCCTTATGTGGATATTGTGCTCGGGACTCGCAATATCGCTATGATTGCGGACGAGATAGACAAGGTTTTGATTTCTCGCGAAAACGTAAAAAAACGCAGTGATAAAAAGTATCGCTGTTTTGACAACACTCTTCCGTCTGATTATCTCGAAATCGACGAAAACACCCCCACGGTCCGCACGAGTTTTCCGAACGCTTGGGTGAATATCATATACGGCTGCAACAATTTTTGCTCCTACTGCATCGTGCCGTACGTGAGAGGCAGGGAGATTTCAAGGAGCATAGACAGCGTGCTCGACGAAGTAAAGCGTTGCGTGGATGACGGATATAAGGAGATAACTCTGCTCGGGCAAAACGTCAATTCTTATGGGAACGACTTGGGCGGCAAGGTGAATTTTGCAACTCTACTGCACGAGATAGACAAGATAGAGGGGAAATTCCGCGTAAGATTTATGACCTCTCATCCAAAGGACTTGACAGAGAGCGTCATGGACGAAATGGCGGCTTCGAGCAAGATATGCTCAAATCTCCATCTTCCGATGCAAGCGGGCTCGGACAGGGTGCTAAGAGATATGAACAGACGCTATGACAGCGCGAAATATCTCGGCTTAATAGATAAACTGCGGGAGCGTATGCCGAATATAGGCATAACGACGGATATAATGGTGGGCTTCCCGACGGAGACGGAGGAGGACTTTAAAGACACCCTCGATATAGTCGAAAAGGTGCGTTTTTCAAACGCGTTTACTTTCATCTATTCGCCGAGGAAGGGCACTCCCGCCGCTAAGATGGCACAAATTCCTTACGCCGTCAAGCAGGAGCGTATCTCGCGGCTTATCTCCCTTCAAAATCGCATAACGAAGGAAATCTCCGACACGTATACGGGCGGAGTTTACGAAGTGCTTTGCGAGGACACGGCAAAGTCCGACGGCGCAGTTTGCGGACGGACGGACAGCGGCAGGCTGGTCACGTTCGACGGGTCGAAGGACGATATTGGCAAGTTTTTCAACGTAAAAATCGTCGAGTCGCGCTCGGCGTCGCTATTCGGAAGAAAAGAAGGTGAAATACTATGATTATAGATTTTGAGAAGCTATCTCCGATGATGAAGAGGTATTTCCAAATCAAGGAACAGTATCCCGACTGTCTGCTGTTTTTTAGGCTCGGGGACTTTTACGAAATGTTTTTCGAGCACGCCGAGACCGCTTCGCGCGTACTCGACTTGACGCTCACCGGCAGAGACTGCGGGCTCGAAGAGCGCGCGCCTATGTGCGGAGTGCCTTATCACGCGGTGGATACTTATATCAGACGTTTGATTGACGCGGGATACAGAGTCGCCATTTGCGAACAGCTTTCCGACCCCGCTACGACAAAGGGGCTTGTCGATCGAGACGTAGTGCGCGTCATATCCAGCGGCACGGTCATGGAGGATGAAATACTCGATGAAAAAAAGTCGAACTACCTCTTGTCGGTGTATTCCGCAAACGATGCTTTCGGCATAGCCTGGACGGATATTTCGACGGGGGAGTTTTGCGTATACGAATATAAGGGCGAGGATTATCTCGACAGACTTTCCGATTTTATCGGCAGTATTTCGCCCGCAGAGGTCATTTGCAACGACAAGTTTTTATCGGAATATCAAAAACTTCAATATTTCAAAAGCAGCGACCAGCGCGTCCGTTGCTATTATGATTTCGCTTACTCGCTTGCGACCGCAACAAAAAAGATTTTGAGCGCATTTAACGTAAGTTCACTGATTGCTTTTGAGTGCGACGACAAGCCGAACGCCGTAAGCGCGGCGGGAGGTCTGCTCGAATATCTTGCGCAAACGCAGAAGCGTTCGCTCGGACAGCTTTCCAAAATATCTCTCGTGCGCGACAAATCCTTTATGATGCTCGATAGCGCCACTCGCAGGAATCTGGAACTTACAAGTAGGGCGCGTGACGGCAAACGTCAAGGCTCCTTGCTTTGGGTGCTCGATAAGACCAAAACGGCTATGGGGGCAAGGACCGTGCGTCACTACATAGAAAAGCCCTTGCAGGACGCAAAGCAGATAAATAAACGCCTTGATGCCGTCGAAGAGCTTGTCGGAAGCAGGCTTTTGAGAGAACGCATTTCCGACGCGCTTACGAGCGTGCGCGACCTTGAAAGACTAAACGGAAAGCTCGCCTACGGCAATGCCACTCCCAAGGATTTGTTGTCGATTTCTGATACGCTGTCGTCTTTGCCGTCCTTAAAATCCGCTTTGAAAGAGGTGAAAACTCCGCTTTTAAAGGAAATCGCGGGCGGGATTTATACTCTCGATGCGCTAAATAAAACGCTAATCGGCGCAATCGACCGCGACGCCGTAAACGACTACAAAAACAAGCCATATATCAAAGTCGGCTACAATAAACAGTACGATTCTTTCAGAAATATCAGAGAAACCGCAAAAAATTGGCTTGCGGAGCTCGAAGCGCGCGAAAAGGAAGAGACGGGTATTCGCACTTTGAAGATAAGCTACAACAAAATATTCGGATACTATATCGAGGTGTCAAAGTCGTTTATCGACAAAGTGCCTTACAGGTATCAGCGCAAGCAAACGCTTGTCAACGCCGAGCGCTTTATCACCGACGAGCTTAAACAAATCGAGGACAAAGTCCTCAACGCCGAGGCGAGCGTGCAAAGTATAGAGGCGAAGATTTTCTTTGATCTGAAAGAACTTTGTATCAAAAATCTGGCGCAGTTGCAGTCCACGGCGCACGCGCTAAGTACGCTTGACGCGCTGTTATCTTTCGCAACCGTATCGGTGGCGGGTAAGTACGTCAAGCCCAATATCGGAGATAAGGTGCGCAGTATAGATATACGCGACGGCAGGCATCCGGTCGTCGAGCAACTCATCGACAAAGGCTCGTACGTTCCCAACGATACGCTCCTCGACGGCGATGAAAACCGCACGATGATAATAACAGGTCCCAATATGGCAGGTAAGAGTACGTATATGCGACAGGTCGCCATAATTACGCTCATGGCGCATATCGGCTGTTTCGTGCCCGCCAAATCCGCAGATATTGCGCTCACCGACAGGATTTTCACCCGCATAGGCGCAAGCGACGATTTAAGCAGCGGTCAAAGTACGTTTATGGTCGAGATGATAGAGGTTGCAACTATTTTGAATTACGCAACGGGGTCGAGCTTGCTCATTCTCGACGAGATAGGCAGAGGCACTTCAACGTTCGACGGATTGTCTATCGCTTGGGCTGTGCTCGAATATATCACTAAAAATCTGAAAGCCAAGACGTTGTTTGCGACACACTTCCACGAACTTACGGAGCTTGACGATTTGGAGGGTATCAAAAACTACCGCGTGCTTATCAGTCAAACGGGCGAGAATATAGTGTTCCTGCATAAGATTGCAAGCGGCGGCGCTTCGCAGAGTTTCGGCGTGGAGGTCGCCTCTCTTGCGGGCGTTTGCAAACCCGTCATCGACAGGGCAAAGAACATTATGCACGGCTTGGAGGCGGACAGCAAACGCAGAGATACCAACGGGATGCTTTTAAGCTCCGCCAAAGACAACGTGACGGAACAGATAGGGCTTTTCGATACGCGCGAGAGCAAAATCGAAAGGCAAATCCGCGATACCGACGTAAACAACCTCACTCCGCTTCAAGCGCTTACGATTTTAACCGACCTCAAAAAACAGCTTGACGGCTAATAAGCAAACTTAGGTGAAATATGGGAAAGATCAATATACTTCAACCAAACGTATTCAATATGCTCGCGGCGGGCGAAGTCGTCGAGTGTCCGGCTTCCGTCGTCAAGGAGCTCGTCGAAAACTCCCTCGATGCGGGAGCTACCGAAATCGACGTATACGTACAGCAGGGCGGAATTCGCAAAATCCAAGTGAGCGACAACGGCATAGGCATTTTAAAAGAGGATATGCGCTCGGCTTTTTTGCCTCACGCCACAAGTAAAATAAGCGAAGTCGACGACCTCGACAGTCTTGCGACTCTCGGTTTTAGAGGCGAAGCGCTTGCAAGTATCGCATCTGTCAGCGAGGTTACGCTTATCTCCGCTTCGAAAGCGCAGGGGACGGCGGCTAAGATAGTTTTAAGCGGAGGAAAGGTCTTGTCCGAAACGGCGGACAGTCGCAATCAAGGCACGATTATCACCGTGGAAAACCTCTTTTTCAATACTCCCGCGAGGCTGAAATTTCTCAAAAAGCCGGCAAGCGAAATGCGACTGATTACAGACACGATGCGCACTCTCGTCCTATCCAATCCAAGCGTATCTTTCACTTTGAGTAACGAGGACGGCGAAATCCTGCGTCACGACGCAGGTACGCTTGCCGATGCAGTATGCGCTGTTTACGGAGCTAAAACCGTAGATAAATTGCTTGAAGTCAAGTGCGAAAACGAGGGCGGAATTCAGGTCAGAGGATTTGTATCTTCCTGCGATTTTACAAAACCGAACCGTTCTTATCAAACGGCGATAGTCAACGGACGCGTCGTATCGGATATGACTATTCAGACCGCCGTTGAAAGAGCGTACGGCGATTACCTTATGAAGCGCGCTTATCCCGTATTCATTCTCGAAATCCTTATGCCGTTCGACGAGGTTGACGTCAACGTGCATCCCCGCAAATCCGAAGTTCGCTTTTACGACAGACAAAAGGTGTTCGGGGCAGTCTATCGCGCAGTGCAGGATACCGTCAATGCAAGCGTCGGCAAGTCTGCTTTCGGTTTTTCCAAATATGAAACACCCGAACAGATTACCGAAAAAACCGCAAAAACCGATGAGACAGTGCGAAAGGATGAGCCCGTTTCCAATTCAAACGCAAAGGCGGAACGCATAGAGCAGACAAAAATAAATACGTCCGCGCTTCATAAGCCCGCTCCGATAAACTTTCCGTTTTCGGGTAAAAGAGAATTTGCTTTCAGAGAGTCTGCGGCAAGCGTGCTTGCGCGTGACAATGCCGAACCCATTATAAGCGAATTGCCTCTTTTGTCGGTCGCAAGCGACAATGCGTTCGACGAAACGAATATGCCCGAGCAACAGGATAATCTATACGCGCCCATTGAGGTTTTCGACGGCAAAATCATCGGTCAAGTTTTTTCCACTTATCTGCTTGTCGAGCGCGACGAAAAACTTTATATCATCGACCAGCACGCCGCGCACGAGCGTATTTTATATGACAGAATAGTCGAAAAGTGTAAGCCGCAATATACGCAATCGTTGCTTATACCTTATAAACTCTCTCTGACTGGGGTCGAGGAGGAATATATCGAAAAGATTTTGCCTACGCTAAAATCCCTCGGCTTTGAAATCGAACGTGCTGGCTATACTTATCTTGTGAGCGCCGTTCCGGAACCCGTTTCTCAAATGAGTTTCTCGAAATTTTTCGGAAATTTATTTGCCAATATGCTTAGCGAAGAAGAACTTACGCTCGCCGAACTGCTCAAAGAAAAACTCTGTCAACAGGCTTGCAAAGCGGCAATCAAGGGCGGCGAGACACTTACGCGCGACCAAATCGAGCAGGTTATCAAAAACTACGTCGATGGCGAGGGCAATCTTCCTGCAAAATGTCCACACGGCAGACCTGCGGTCGTCGCGCTCGATAAGCGCGACTTAGAAAAAATGTTCAAGCGCATCGTATAAAATTATGTCTCAATCTGTGTCAAAAAAATTTTCTAAGCCCGTATTCATCGCAGGACCAACCGCATCGGGGAAATCCGCGCTTGCACTGCGTTTGGCAGAGGAATTCGACTGCGTAATAATATCCGCTGACAGCATGCAGATTTATCGCGGGCTTGATATAGGCACTGCCAAGGTGAGCCGCGCAATCCGCGATAAGGTAGAACATAAGCTAATTGACATAGTTGATTACGATGAGGAATTTTCTGTCGCTCGCTTTTCGGAACTTGCGCGCGCCGAAATCGAATCCGCTATCAATAAAGGGAAACTTCCGATTGTTGTCGGCGGCACTGGACTATACTTTGAGGCGCTCCTTTATCCTATGAGCTTCGGTCACACGGTCAAAAACGAGGAGCTTCGGCAAACTTTAAACTCCGAGTACAAACTCTACGGCGCACAATATCTGCACGATAAACTGCGCGCGCTTGATGCCGAAACTGCCGACAGACTGCATGCAAACGACGTGAAACGCGTTATTCGTGCGCTTGAAATAGTCATTACGACCGGCAAAACTATGAAAGAAAACGGCGACGTCGGCAGGGAAGAGCCAAACGTCATTATGGTTGCACTCAACACCGACCGCGAAAAGCTGTACGAAAAAATCAACAAGCGTGTCGATATAATGTTCGACAACGGATTGGTCGCTGAGGCGCTATCTGCTGGTCGCTTCGACTGTCAGTCGATGCAAGCAATCGGATATAAGGAATTCGCAAATTGCCATTTTACCATAGTAGGTGACCAATACGTCATCGACAAAAACGAGCTTGAACGCATTAAAGAATTAATCAAACAACATACTCGCAATTACGCAAAACGTCAACTGACTTGGTTCAAAAAATACAAGTTTATCAAATGGTTTGATTGCGACGACTTGGACGAGGCAGCTTCTTATATAAAAGAGCAACTTAACGAGTAAAATTTTGTATTTTACGGCTATTATAATACAAAAGTATTCTAAAATATTGATAAAATTAAAATACTATCAAATATGAACAGGTGAGCATATGGACAAAAATTCGGCAATGCAACTACGAAGAGAGTGCGAAAAAACACTTTCAAAACAGTTCGAGCGTCTTGACAATATCGCGTTAATCAATCAACGAAAGGTGCTTGACGCTTTTAAGAAAGAGTCCGTGCAAGCCCGCCATTTGTGCGGGACTACGGGCTACGGCTATGACGATATAGGTCGTGATACGCTATGCAAATTGTATGCCGATATATTCCATTCCGAAAGCGCAATAGTTTCGCCAAACATCGTATCTGGGACTCATGCCTTAACCCTTATGTTGTTTGGCGTACTGCGCCCAAACGATAAACTCCTTTCCGTTTCGGGAATGCCGTATGACACGCTCATGGACGTGATTTTAGCGGATAACAAGGGGTCTTTAAAGGATTTTGGTATAGATTTTGAGTGCGTCGAACTCGTAGACGGCGAAAATCAAACTCCGCTATTCGATTTCGATAAAATTGAAAAGAAGTTAAAATCCGAAAAAATCAAGGCAATTTTTGCCACGAGAAGCCGCGGATACAGCCTTAGACAGGCAATTTCAGTCGAGCAAATCGCAAAACTTGTCAAATTTGTCAAAGAAATCAGTCCTTCGACGCTTGTTTTAGTAGATAATTGCTATGGCGAATTTGTCGAGGAAATCGAGCCGACCGACGTCGGCGCGGATTTAATGGCAGGTTCTCTTATCAAAAATATCGGCGGTGGCGTCGCTCCGACCGGCGGATACGTTGCCGGCCGCGAGGATTTGGTTACACAGGTGTCATATAGATTGACGGCTCCGTCGCTCGGAATGGAAGAAGGTTCATATGTTTACGGATATTTGCCATATTATCAAGGTTTATTTTTTGCACCGTCGGCTGTCAAAAACGCACTAAAAGGTTCTCTTTTATTTGCAACAGCCTATACCAAACTCGGGTTCGACACTTTGCCGAAGCCCAATATGAATCCATATGATATTGTCACAAGCATCAAACTCGGCAGCGCAGAAAAACTGATTGATTTTTGCGGCGCAATCCAATCAATATCGCCAATCGACAGCAATGTAAATCCGATGCCTTGGGATATGCCGGGCTATCAAGAGCAAGTCATTATGGCGGCAGGTACGTTCGTACAAGGCTCGTCTATCGAATTAAGCGCAGATTCGCCGATAAAAGAACCGTACATTGTATACGTTCAAGGCGGCGTAACTTATGAGCACGCCGTTTTAGCTCTCGAACATACGCTTGAACGCCTAAACGTTTAAATTTATAAATTCTATTCGAATTTATTTAGAATTTGAAAATACGGTTTTTAATATGAAGTGGCTTGTCTACTATTTATTAGCATTTTTACCGCTAACTCTGCGTAAAACCTGTATTTTACGCAGAGTTTAATAAGTGCGTTTTACTATAAAATAGGCAAAAATGCGTATTGCCCTATAAGTAGTTTCTTGTCAAAATTTTTAAACATTCAGTTTGGAATCGTAAATTGTCTGCATTGTTTTAGCGTCGCGCATTTGCGTCCCCGCAGACTCGCAAAGAACGTGAGGAGTCAGATTGTTTTTGAGAATTACCTCGCAAAACGGTTCAAACTCAGGTCCATAAACGGTATCTTCAAAAGTAAGGTGCTTGATTTCCCCTTTTGCGCCGTACTGAATTTTGCTGAAATGGACGTGCATATTTTTGGTTTTGACTTCCCCTATGCCGTCGAATAGCTTATCGATTATGCGCTGAAAGTCGTCGGCAGTTTTTAACGAGCCCTGATATCGGCTGTTCACGTGACCGAAATCCACACAAGGATAGACGTTTTTGCCGAGCTTACAAAGTTCTATAACTTCCTCAACTGTCCCTATTTGCGCTTGCTTACCCATTGTTTCGGGACAGACTATAAAATTATCCAGTCCGAGTTCGGAGATGATCGACAGCGCGCGCGAAAAATTATCTTTTGTGCGAGCAAAGGCTTCAACGCGCGGTTGTTTGCCCTCTGCCCCCGGATGAAATACGCAACGCGAGCCGTGAAAATGAGCTAATGCCTTTAATGAGCTTGTTAAGTAAGTAATCGAATTGTCGGCTTTTTCCTGCTCCACTGATGCAAAATTGATAAAGTAAGGAGCATGTACGCTCATTTCGATGCCGAATTTATCGGCTTCATCGCCTATGGCTTCGGCGGTTTCTTTGCTTATGCGCACGCCCCTTCCAAACGAATACTCAAACAGGTCGAGTCCTTTGTCTCTCAACCACTTAGGTATTTGGAAGGTGACGGTATTCCCCTCTTCCGCAAAAGTTTCGTCGTGACCGGACGGTCCGAATTTGGCATTTGGATATTCCATATAGCTACGCTCCTAACTAAATCTTTATAAGTTTTCCGACTTGTGCTTTATCGTGAACAAGTTGGTTTTTCAAGTCATCTAACGAAGTAAATTTAAATACGTCTCTCATTCTGGCTACAAACGATAACTTAACCGTTTTGTCATATAGATTGCCGTCGAAATCCAAAATATACGTCTCTATCGACGGACTTTCAATGCCGAACGTCGGTTTTGCTCCGACGTTTGTCATTGACGGATAGCGTCGATTGTCCGCCTGTAAAATTGTAGCATAAACGCCTTCGGCAAGCGGCAATCTTGTTTCGGATACGTTTATATTTGCAGTTGGAAATCCGAGTTCAGTGCCTACGTGACGGGCGTGAACGACTTTTCCCAACATAAAGTAAGGTTCGGATAATTGAGAATTTAGGGTTTCTATATTGCCCTCTTTTACAAGCGCTTTCAGTGATGACGTGGAAATTTTTTTCCCGTCTAATCGCTCGTAAGGTACAGTTATGACGTCAACCGATTTGTCCTTGAAATAGGACCTAATTAAAGAAATATTCCCTTTTGCCTCTTTGCCGAACGTATAATCATGTCCTATTATCACGGCTTTTATATTCAGATTTTCTGTAAGTGTGTCAAGGAATTCGATAGGTTCTAATGATGAAAAACTTTTATTGAATTCAGTATAAATCAAATTTTCGAGTCCGAGATTTTTAAGCGCTTCCGCCCTCTCGTCAAAGTTGTAAATTTGTTTTTCCTTATCGGTCAAACAACTTGACGGGTCGTTTGAAAAGGTAAACAATGCACTTTCTACTCCCAAGTGTGCGCTTGCATACTCGCAAGCCGAACGCACAAGCAGACAATGTCCTTTGTGTATACAGTCAAAGAACCCGAGCGCAACGGCAATAGGAGTGTTTAATTTGTCTTTAAAATCGAGTATTCTCATAATCTCGTCTTTATGCGGAGCTTGCCGCAATGGATTTCGCCAAGCCCGACAGTCTTTCCGCAAACGGATACTGCAATAGGCGATTTAAGCAATCTATCGCAGTCGATTTGAATCCCGTTTAACGCTTTATTGCCGTCAACCTCGTTCAAATCCAGTTTATCGTAGCTTTTCAGCGCCACGTCGATAGGCAAAATATAGGCAAGCGGATTTTTTTCAAATTCTTTCAACGTGACTGCGCTGTCTATATCAAAATCGCCAACTCGCGTGCGGCAGAGACCGCTCATATATCCGACGGTATTCAACCGTGAAGCTACGTCACGAGCTATGGCGCGTATATACGTGCCGCTTCCGCAAGTAATCTTAAAAGCGTATTCGTTGGTTGACAACGTATAATCGGAATTTTTAAATTGCGAGCCGAAATCTCCACTGCCGCCGAACATCGATGACGGCAAACTTACGGTTTCATCGGGAGCTCCGAGCATTTGCATATCGTAAATATTGATTTTTTTTGGCTGTAAATCGGCTATGCCGCCCTCGCGCGCAATGTCGTATGCTTTTTTTCCTCCTACGCTTTTTGCGGAATACTGCGGCGGCATCTGCATTACTTCGCCTATAAAAGTCGGGATAATATCAGACAGCATTGATTTATCTATGATTTTATCGTCGATTGCCGTGATTTTTCCGCCTCGGTCGAGAGTATCAGTCGCAGAACCGAATTTAAAAGCGGCAATATAAGTCTTTTGCTTTTTTTGCATATAGTCGAAAAGTCTCGTTGCGTTGCCGACCGCTATCGGCAGTACGCCGATTGCAAGCGGGTCGAGCGTCCCGAGATGTCCGACTTTTTGCTTTTCGCAGGTGAATTTCCTCAATATTCCGCGGACTTTGACAACGACGTCGCTCGACGTCATATTTAATGGTTTTAAAACGTTGACGAAACCTTTAATCTGCATAAAATACTAAGCAAGCGGCAGTCTGTCTTTTGCGAGCTTGACAATCTTTTCTATCACGTCTTCCAAAAAGCCGTTGATTCTGCACCCTGCGGCAGCCGAGTGACCGCCACCGCCCATTGCGGACGCTATCTCGGAAGCGTCAACGGATTTTGTGCGTATACTCAACTTGTAACTGTGCGGACTTACCTCAGCGAGCGCGTACGCAACTTGAACGTCGCGTATTGCGATAAGCTCGGAAATAATGCCCTCGGTATCCGCCGTCGAAGTGTTTGTTGCGTCAAAATCGTCTTTTGAAAAAACTATAATCGCTATATTGTTGTTTTCATAAAGTTTCGTCTTGTTAAGCACTCGGCATTTCAACTGAAATTTGTCAATTTCCGTACTTCTAAACACGTCGAATATTATATCCGAACCATCAATACCATATTCGAGAAGTTCGCAAGCAACGGCGTGGGTTTCCTTTGTAACGCTCGAATACGCAAAGCAACCGCTATCGGTCACTATACCTGCAAACAAGAGCCCAGCAACGTCTTTATCGAGCGCGTTCATTTCCTTTAACAACTTGAAAATGATTTGCGCGCAAGCCGCGGCATCGCTGTCTACGAGGTTGATTTCCGCGAAACGCGAAAAACTCTTATGGTGGTCGATTGCAACGTGCGACTTTGCCGACAAATATGATTTCATACACTGACCGAGACGGTCGATACTTGCGCAGTCCACACTGATTGCGAGCTCGTGTACGCCCTTACAGGGAAACGATATATCCGCACTGTTGATAAGACTGCGATATTTTTTAGGCACGGGCGCATCGCAATAAATGTCCGCGTCCTTCCCCTGCTTTTTAAGCGCCGTATAGAGCGCAAGCGAACTTGCAAGAGTGTCTCCGTCGGGAGTAGTATGACAATAAACCGCGATACTGTTTGCGCGGTTTATGGATTGGATTATCTGCGAATATTTTTCATCCGTCATATATCACTCTTCATCTGTCGAATTTTCGACAGGCTGTCCGTTCTGCGAATTCTTTATACGGGCGAGCAGATTTTCGATGACTACGCTATGCTCCTCGGTTTCGTCGAGCACGAACGTAAGCTCCGGCAACAGACGCATTTGCACGCAATCTTTCAATCTGTTGCGAATAAACGTTGACGCGCGACAGACTGTATAATACGCCTCGGTTACAAGCTCCTTAGATGGCGCATACACCGACACGTATACTTTTGCGTATTTGAGGTCGGGTGTGGTGCGGACCTTGGTCACGCCTATTATCGCGTCGCCGAGGCGCGGGTCCTTTATATCCTCAGAGATGACCTTTGCGATTTGGCGGGCAAGTTCGGCGTTGATACGCTCCATTTTAATTTTCATTTTGCGTCTCCATTACGAAAGCCTCGATGACGTCGCCCTCTTTGATGTCCTGATAATTGGAGAGCGTCACGCCGCACTCGAAGCCTCTTGCCATCTCTTTAACGTCGTCCTTTTCGTGGCGCAAAGACGCGATTTCGCCCGTATACTCGACCGTGCCGTTGCGGATGAGCCTCGCTTTGGCGTTACGCGCGATTTTGCCGTCGACGACGTAGCAACCCGCGATAGCTCCGATGCCCTTGATTTTGTAAACCCTGCGGATTTCGGCACTTCCGAGTACGACTTCGCGGAATTTTGGAGCAAGCAAGCCTTTGACCGCTTTCTCGACGTCCTCGATTGCGTTGTAGATAATGTCGTAAAAGCGAATGTCGATTTTCTTTTGCGACGCGAGGGCTTTGGCATTGGTGTCGGGACGCACGTTGAAGCCGATGATGATAGCGCCTGCGGTTTCGGCAAGCAAAACGTCGCTTTCCTTTATGCCGCCGACAGCGCTGTGGATAATGTCGATTGTAACTTCTTCGTTGCCGAGTTTTGCGAGCGACTGCTTGACTGCCTCGACCGAACCTTGAACGTCGGCTTTGATGATGAGTTTGACCGATTTAAGTTCACCCTTGGAGATTTTATCGAACAGGTCGTTAAGGGAAACGGCTGTACTCTGTTGTTGCGAGCTTGCGAGTTTGAGTTTGCGCTCTTCGGCAAGTTCTCTTGCAAATTTCTCGTCGGCGACGACGTCGATACGGTCGCCGGCTTCGGGCACGTCGTCCCAGCCCGTGACGGACACAGGCATAGACGGACCTGCCGTCTTGACCTTTCTGCCCTTGTCGTCAATCATGGCGCGGATTTTGCCTGTGCATACACCTGCGACTACGTTGTCTCCGACGTGTAAAGTGCCTGTCTGAACGAGGATAGTAGCAATCTTTCCGAGCCCTTTGTCGAGTTTAGCTTCGATAATAGTGCCGTGCGCATTGCGCTTGGGATTGGCGCGCAGTTCTTCAAATTCGGCTCTTACGAGAATTTGTTCGAGGAGCTCCTCCACGCCCTGTCCTGTTTTTGCCGACACGTTGACTACGGGCGTTTCACCGCCCCACTGTTCGGGCGTAATGTCGTGCTCGGTGAGCTGTTGTAGAACCCTGTCGGGATTTGCTCCCGCTTTATCAATCTTGTTGACTGCGACGATAATAGGAACTTTCGCCTGCTTTGCGTGGCTGATAGCCTCGATTGTTTGCGGCATAATGCCGTCGTCCGCCGCGACTACGAGGATTGCAATATCCGTCACTTGCGCGCCGCGGGCACGCATCGACGTAAACGCTTCGTGTCCGGGGGTGTCGAGGAAGGTTATAGGGCTTCCGTTCAGCGTAATCGTATATGCGCCGATATGTTGCGTAATTCCGCCCGCTTCGCCCTTTGTGACCTGCGTCTTTCTGATATAGTCGAGCAACGAAGTTTTGCCGTGGTCAACGTGTCCCATGATTGTGATAATCGGGGGACGCGATACAAGGTTGTCGAGGTCCTCGACGTCATCGACTTCGAGTTGCGCGGTGAGAGTATCTTCGAGCGTAACCTCGGGCTTATATTCCAGCGTAATATGGAATTCATCCGCAACAAGCTCGGCGGTAGCAAAATCTATGCTGTCGTTTATCGTTTTCATTATGCCGAGGACAAACAGAGTTTTGACGATTTCCGCGGCGGATTTTCCGATTTTTTCGCTAAGCGTCTTGATTGACACGGGATCGGTAGTAATCACGGCGTTTTCGATGACGACGGTGGAACTGTTTCCGCCCTCGCGGTTTCTGTTGACCTTATAGTTGCGCACTACGATTTCGCCGTCCTCGTCATAGGATATGCGGTCGTCAACGATATAGCCCTTTTTGAGGAGCGCGCGCTTATTCATCGTGCGGTCGTCGAACTTATTGGAGTTATTCGCTCCGTTCGGCTTTCCGCCCTTGCCTTTTTGACCGTTGGGCTTAGTCGGCGGAAACGGTTGCGGCGCGACGGCAGGCATACGCGAATCCAGCGGACGGCGCGGCATGCCGCCTACGCCCTGTTGTCTCGTGCCTCCCTGCAATCTGGGTTGACGGGGCTGCTGATAGCCACCTCCGCCGAAAACGCGCGTTTGGACTTTCGGCTTAGCGGTCGGAGTCGGCGGCACGTATACGCGTCTGACCGCGCCGTCCTCCGATACTATAACCTGCTCGAACGGAGTTTTTGCCTCGACTTGCGGTTTTGAGGCTTGTTTTGCTTCTTTTGCGCCTTGCTCGGGTTTGGAAACGACCTTAGCGTCCTTTTCCTGCTTTTTAGGTTCTTCTTTTTTAGCGACCGCGGGCGCACTTTCGGATTTCGCCGTCGAGGCGTTGGCTTTTGCCAATGCCGCTTCCTGCTCCTGTTTGAGCCTCGCTTCTTCTTCCAACTTAGCGTTAAGCGCGTCGCGTTTTGCCTTTATAGTGGCAATTAACACGGCGGCTTTCGACTTCTCGCGTGAAATTTCACCGCTAAGCACGCTGAGTTTGTCCTTTTTAAAATCGTTCAGAGTTCTGACGACGTCAAGGTTTGTTTCTTTTTTGTTTTCGGGCATATTCACCTCAATAGTTCGATTATTGCGTTTGCAAGTCCGTCGTTAGTGACGGCGACGGCGTATACGCCGTCCTTATGCAAGGCAGTTTTCAAATCGTCCGTAACGAATACGGGGCAATTCTTGATTTTGCTTTTAAGCCTATCCTTATATTTATCCGTTGCGGACGCATCGATAAGGACGACTTTTGCGAGTTTTACTCGCTCTGCGATAATGTCTTCGCCGTACAGAATGGCGTTTGCGCGCTGAGCAAGCCCGACGTAGGGAGAAATATTATTCGCCTTTAATTTGCTCATAAATTTCCTCCGACACGCAAGTCTTAAATGCGACGTTGAACAGCTTGCGCTTGACGGCTTTCGCCTTGCAAGCGTCGCTATCGTGCAACCATACTCCCCTGCCGTCCATGCGTTGGCTTTCGTCAATCACGATTTCGCCGTTCGTAGTTTTTACGACGCGCAACATCTGCGACTTGTCCGCCCGCTCGCGGCAGGCGCAACACATACGAATATTTTTTGCGTTACTCGGCATCTTGCTCTTCTTCGGTTGCGCTGAGAGTGGAATAGGGCTTTACGTCTATCTTCCAACCGGTCAACTTGGCGGCAAGTCTTGCGTTCTGACCGTTTCTGCCGATTGCAAGGCTGAGCTTCTCGTCGGGGACGATTACGCGGGCGTTTTTTTCCTCCTCGTTGATGGACACGAGCAAGACCTGCGCGGGACTCAAAGCGCGGGCTATATATTCGATTGAATCGTCGCAGTATTCCACAACGTCGATTTTTTCGTTTCCGCCGAGTTCCGCTATTATATTATTCACGCGAACACCCTTGTTTCCAATGCACGAGCCTACTGCGTCGATATTCGGGTCCTCGCTTCTGACCGAAAGTTTAGTGCGGAAGCCCGCTTCACGGACGATATTGACGATTTTGACGAGCCCCGCCTTGATTTCGGGAACTTCGAGCTCGAACAGACGGCGTACAAATCCCGCCGCGCTTCTCGAAACCACGACTTGCGCTCCGCCGCGTAAAGATTCTCTGATTTTTTTGACGTAAACTTTGATAACGTCGTTTACGTTGTAAGTCTCTGTCGGGACTTGGTCGGACTGCATCAAAACGCCTTCCATCTGCGTGCCGGAGATTTCCACGAAAACCGTGTTGCCCTCCTTGCGTCTGACGATTGCGCTGATTATCTCGCCTTGACGGCGGCTCATCTCGTTGAGAATCATATCCTTCTTGATATCGTTGATGCGTTGCAAGATGACTTGCTTTGCGGTTTGAGCGGCAATTCTCGAAAAATCTTTGGGGGTAATGTCCTCGATAACGACATCGCCGACTTTGTATTTTTTGTCGATATACTGCGCGTCTTCGAGGCAGATTTGAGTATCGTCGTCCTCGACCTCTTCGACGACGAGCTTATGCGCGTATACTTTATACGTCATCTTCTCCTCGTTGAGGCGGACGGAAATCGGACTCGTAAAGCCGTATTCTTTTTTGTAAGCCGACGCCATACCCGCTTCGATTGATTCCACCATAGATTCCTTTGGAATTCTGTACTCTCTTTCCAACTCATCTAACGCTTGGAAGAACTCTCTGTTAATCATTGCTCTGTCCTCCTAAAACCTAACGTACGGTTGTACCTTGGTCAAAATGTTTCTTTTAATATTTTTTTCGTGAGCGCCGTCCGACAAAACGATATTTTCGCTATCGTATGCTTTAAGCACCCCGTGTATTTTCTTTTTGTTTGAGTCTATGCACTCGATTTCGGTATCGAGCGCGCGGCGGAAATCGTCGTCGGTGACAATCTTTCTGTCAAGACCGAGCGAGGATACGTTGAGGTTGTACGCCTCCGAAAATGCGGCATCGAATTTATCAAGCTCCGCCGAAACGACGTTATGCACCGCCTCGCAGTCGTTTAACGTAACGCCGCCCTTCTTCCAAATAAGCAACTCCACCGCAGGCGTGCCGTATTGCTTGAAGAATTTGACTTCGACAACCTCCACGCCGTCGAAGCCGTCCGCAACGACGCTTGTAAGCGCGGCGTTTACAGCCGCTATATCCGACTCGCTTATAAATGTGACTTCGTTTGCCATACGTCCTCTTATTTTAGTAAATTTATACTTGTCAAGCCTCCTAAAACAAAGAGTGAGCACAGGCTCACTCTAAGTAAGGATTACTTATCGTAATTAAAAGATAACATATTATTTTTCGCATTGCAAGCGATTGGATAAAATTGTTAAAATAAATTTAATATTTATATAAAATATCTTATTTAACTATCCATTCTTTTCGCTATTTCTTTAAGCACTCCCCACGTGGCGAGCACGTCCGCGTCGGCGCGGTGGGCGTTTGCGTGCTCGATTTTGAGGGATTTGCTCAAAGTCGTAAGTTTGTGGTTTGTCATCTCGGTCAGATACTTACGCGACAGCACGAGCGTATCGAGTAAATCGTTGTCGAACATATATCCGAGCGGTTCGGCAAAACGTCTGATAATGGGAAAGTCGTATCCTATGACGTTGTGCCCCACGAGTATCGCGCCGCGCGTAAACTTATAAAAATCGGGCAACACGTCCGCAATCTTGGGCGCGTTTGCAACCATAGCGTCGTCTATGGAAGTGAGCTCCGTTATTTCGGCGGGAATTTTGTTCGGCGGTTTTACGAACGTCGTAAACACTTGCTTTTCAACTCCGTCCGTTATTTTAAGCGCCGAAAGCTGAATTATATCGGCTTCTTCTGTAAATTTGGAAGTAGTTTCGAGGTCGAAAATCACAAAAGTTTTTCCGAGCAGATACGGATAAACTACGTCTTTTCCGCTATCTAACAGGCTTTGTTGGGACATAGAGACGTAATTTTCGGGATAGACGAAGTTATAATGAGACGGAACGGGTTTGCTTGTTGCTACGTTGATGCTGTTATAGTCGATTTTGCAAGCGAATACCGCCGATGCCGTCATTGACAGCGCGCCGTTATATCGTGATATGTCGCCCGTGCAAACAACTTCGGGAGTGGTGTTGAGCATAGTTTCGAGGTCGTCTGCGTCGTCTACGCGAGGAAAACACGTGCAATCCATCTTGCCTGTGCTGTCGTCAATCATAAACTTGATGAGCGGAAGTTTTTCGGGACCCGATTTTTTATCGTCGGGATTGAATTTTTTATTGTTGTAAAACCTCTTGGATACGTTTGACACCTTTCCGCACAGAACGCAGCTTTTACTCTCGGATTTAACGTCGGATATGTAACGCGGCATTTGAGAAATTCCGTCTATCTTCGCGCGCGCCATAGCCTTTTCGCCCACGTCGATTTTTATCAGTCTAAGGTTTGCAATATCGGCGGTCGATATGTTGGACGTTGCCGAAAAATCCCAATCTGCGTCCGTATCGGACAAAACGCACTCCGCTGCGCGAATGGAAACGGTTTGATTGAAAGATTTATCGAGATAATCGGTCAAATCCTCTCTGAGAGTGCCGGCTGTGAACATTTTGTATATCGGCGTATCGAGTTTGAAAGTGACGTTGATATGTTCTTCGTCGATATTCATACTCAAATTATCCTCGCCGATGCTTCTGAAAAGCATTTGATTATTTTTGTTAAAAAATTCCAAAATTTTGTTTTTCACAACCAAATCGTCCGCGAACGTGCGAGTATACGCTATTTGCACCTCAATTCCGGGGAAAATGGATTTGACCGCGTTTAAAACTCCCGCCTTTTGTTCCTCTGAAAACTGCTGTATTTCAAAAGCGGATATGATAAAATTTACGGTAAGCAGATTTTTTTTGCGAGAGTACTTTGCTCCGCAAAACTTCAACATAGGATATTTGCCGTCCGTCGCTTTTATAAATTCGTCGAAAAACTTAGTGTACATATTTTCCTCGTTTGCAGACACCTTGTGAATGTTCTCGATTTTGTTGTAAGTATTACGAAAAATGTCGATTTTTGTAATGGTTTATTTTGTTTTCATATCAAGCAGACGTTTAAATTCGTCTAAAAGCGACGAATTGTCCACTGTCTTGTAGATTTTGCCGTCAAGCAGTATGACCGATTTATCCTTGCCTCCCGCTATGCCCAAATCGCTGTTTTCGCCCTCGCCTATGCCGTTAAGCGGACAACCGAGCACGGAAATTATAAGAGGTTTGCTTATGCCGACGGTCATTCGCTCGACGGTGTTTGCAAGCCCTTCCACGTCGATTTCTGTGCGGGCGCAGGTGGGACAGGATACAACTTCGACAGCGTTTTTCTTTACGCCGAGCGTCTGCAAAATCTTCTTCCCTGCAAGCACTTCTTCCGTTACGTCGGCTGAAAGCGATACGCGTATCGTATCGCCAATGCCCTCGCTCAGTAGCGTTCCTATACCTATTGCGGATTTTATGAGTCCCGTGCGCAGAGTACCCGCCTCGGTGACTCCTATATGCAAAGGATAGTCGCACGCTTTGGCAAGAATACGGTTTGCCTCTATATTGATATTTGTATCGCTTGCCTTGATTGCAACGACTATATCGCGCATACCTTGGCTTTCGAAAACGTTTGCACATTCGAGCGCACTTTCCGACAGGGCTTTTGCCTCGTCCATTCCCTTATACTTTGGGTCGAGCGAGCCGCCGTTTACGCCTACTCGCACGGGGACTCCCATATCAATCATGTGTTTTGCAAGCGGTTTTATCTCGGCAAAGTCGCGCATATTCCCCGGGTTGATACGTATTTTCTTTGCGCCGTTATCGAGTGCGAGATGCGCAAGTTTATAGCTGTAATGCACGTCTGCAATAAGCGGCAAGCCTGTACGGCGAGCTATTTTGCCAAACGCCTCGCAAGACGCCTCGTCGGGAACGGCAAGGCGTATGAGGTCGCACCCGACTTCTTTCAAAGCGTTTATCTGCCTTATACTGCCCTCTACGTCCGTAGTTTTGGTATTTAGCATCGACTGCACCGATATTGGCGCGTCGCCGCCTATCTTTATATCGCCTACTGCGACTTGTCTTGATAATCTTCTTTTAATGTCCATAATTCTATTTTGCCGATGTATTATGTTTGCATCATAACGTTTTATTTGAAGCTATCATTTTTAGTGCTATATCATTTGCTTTTTGAAGCTATTTGCAGTTAAAACCGCACGAAGTGCGCGCTACGTTTTGACTAAGTGGAATATGTCGAGGAACACCGCAAGCACAATAAGCAGGATTAGCCCCACGGTATGAATGACGGCTTCCACTTTTCGCGGAACGGGTTTTCTGAATATCATCTCGATAAGCGTAAACAACATTCGACTTCCGTCAAGCGCGGGGAACGGCAACAGGTTCATGACCGCGAGATTTGCGGATATGACCGCCACCACGTATAAGAAGCTGTCAAATCCGAGCGACGATACCTTTGCCATAACTCCGATAGTCGTCAACGTTCCGCCCGCCGCTTCCGCGCCTATTTTGCCCGTTATCAACGCGCCGAGCGATGCGAGTATCTTAAACACTATAAAGAAGCAAAAGCCGAACGAGCGCCCAAACGCAAGGAAGAACGGCAATTTAGTTCGCGCAAGACTGCGAGTTATGCCGAAGCCGTAGCTGTAAAAGCCCTCCGCGTCGTCGGGATTTGCGCCCTTTTGCACGGTGACGTTGCTTGACCCGACGATATTTCCCTCATCGTCGTAGTTGACGACCGTCAACGAAATAGCGCTGTCGGTATCCGCCTCGCTAAGCTCGCTTAGTTGCGAATACATTATCGGATGCGCAAGTTCCTCGCCGTTTACGTGGGTAATGAAGTCGCCTTTCTCAAAAGGGCTGTAATAGAACTTGCTTGCGCTAAACGATATACGCTTTCCGTTTCGCAGAACTTTGAATTTCGCCGTATCTCCCAAGCCCGAAAACGCGCCAGTTATGTCCTCGTCGGATACGATATTGACCTGCTTTCCGTTAATATTCAAGATTACGTCCCCGACCTCGAACACGCTTTCGGCATTACTGTTTTTGTAAACGCCGACCACGTTTGGCAGGGGTTGTCCGTAAGCGGCAAAATATATCGTGATAATGACGATTGCGCTTACGAAATTCATAAACGCGCCCGCAAATAAAACGATAAGCCTCTTCCAAGGTTTTTGATTGTTGAACGCTTCGGGGTCTTTGACTATTTTTCCGTTTTCGTCTAAGACGCGCTCGCCCTTTTCGTCGAGCAAAGCGCCCTCTGCGTCCTCGCCGTGAAATGAGCAGAAACCGCCGATGGGAAAAGGACGGATTGTAAACAATACGCCCGTCTTTTTGATTTTACGCTTGAAAATGGCAGGTCCGAATCCTATCGCAAATTCGTCTATCTTAAAGCCGAGCAACCTTCCAGCCGTATAATGTCCGAGTTCGTGGACTACAATCATAATCATAAGCGCAAGCAGCGCCACGATTACGTAGCCGATATAGGTGAAAACTTCGCCCGCCGTAACTGCCAATATACCTATCTGCACTATTTGACTCCTATAACACTGTAAGTATATTTGCGCGCTTTCTCATCTATGCTAAGTATATCTTCGAGCTTTACGTCTCCAACGTGGCGGAATTTGTTGAGCACTTTTGCAAGAGTCTCGGCAATATCGTTAAATTTGATTTTGTCTTTCAAAAACTCCTCTACGAGCACCTCGTCCGCGGCGGACAAAGCTATACACGCGCCCTCTCCCGCCTTTGCCGCCTCGATAGCGAGTTTTAAGCACGGGTATCTGTCATAATCGGGTGCAGAAAACGTAAGTCTCCCGACGTCTTTAAGGCTGAGCGGCTCTATTATTTCCTTTCCGTGCGCGGGATAAGATAACGCCGTGTCGATAGCAAGTCGCATATCGGGAACGGAAAGCAACCCTTTCATGCTGTTGTCTTTAAACTCCACAAGCGAGTGAACTATGCTTTCGCGGTGCATGACCACGCTTACGCTGTCCGCGTCCGTCTCGAATAGGCGCATCGCCTCTATCACTTCAAGCCCTTTATTGAAAAGCGTCGCACTATCAATAGTTACCTTTTTGCCCATCTTCCATACGGGATGCCTGAGCGCGTCGTCCGCTTTTATCTTTGACAACTTTTCCTGCGGCAAATCTCTCAGCGCTCCGCCGCTTGCCGTAAGAACAAGGCTTTTGACCTGCTTTTTATCCTCGCCTCTCAGACAGTTGAAAATCGCGGAGTGCTCGGTGTCGAGCGGAAGAATTTTTCCGCCGTACTTCTTTTCAAGCGCTTTTAAATGTCTGCCCGCGCAAACGATAGTCTCCTTATTGGCTATTGCAAGCGTCCCTCCGCGCGTCAGAACGCTGACCGCCGACCAAAGTCCCGCGATGCCGCTCACCGCCGATACTACGATGTCCGACGGCATACTCGCAAGTTCTTCAAGCGAGGACAGGCATTTTGTATAAGCCTTGTCCTCCAAAAAATCAAATACGGACGGCTGTACTTCTATCGCGCCGCTCGGGAAATAATAATACGTCGGATTATACTTTTCGACCTGCTCGCGCAGTAACGTTTCGTTTTTGTACGCCGAAAGCCCCACCACCTTGTATTGGTTGGGATATTTTGAGATTACGTCCAGTACCTGCGTGCCTACTGAACCCGTACTGCCAAGTATAGTTATCGTTTTCATATTTTATTCCGTTTATTACAGTATTCTTTCGTACGCTTAAACGAGCGTTAAAATCAGTGTCCGTATATGCAAGTAAAGGCAATCAACAGCACGACCAAACAGTACATAACGCTATCGATTCTGTCCATAAATCCGCCGTGACCGGGGAATATTTTGCCGTAGTCCTTTATGCCGATTGCCCTCTTTATACTCGATGCCGCGAGGTCTCCGATTTCTGAAATCGCGCCGCAAATCAACCCGATTGCAAGATATATCAGTGCGCTTTTCCACATCCAGCCGCCGTCCGAGCGCGAGATAAACGGAACATAGTTACAGCCCTCGGCAAACGTCGGCGCTATACTGCCTACGTATTCGAACACCACCCAAAACAGAATGGCGACGACCATTCCGCCAATCAGACCGCCGACAGCTCCCGCTACGGTCTTTTTGGGACTTATGGACGGACAGAGTTTTTTTCCGCCTATCAGCGACCCTACGAAATACGCAAACGTATCGCTGCCGATGATGGGCACAAATATCGCAAACAGCACCGCGAAAATCGCGCTGTATTTGTAGCTCAAAATCCATGCCGCAGACAAAAACAGCATAGGATATACAATGATAAACACGTTAGCGAGCAGGTCGTTTAGGTTGCCCTTTAAAACTTGCCCCGCGGCGTCGGATTGATTGTCGATTGCAGTTTCATCGGCATTATCGGAAAGCGACGGCGCGTCCGCTTTGCAATCCGAAGATTTCCCGCGCTTTTTCATAAGCGGTCTGAACGTAAAAATGCTAAGACAAAGCATTACGCTTACAAGCAAAACGATAAGCAGACCTTGCACTCCCGCGCTTACGCTCGCAGCACCCTTGCCTATAAAACGTTGCATGAGATAGAAAGCGGGATAGGCGCATATAAGCATTACGATTGACGGCAAAACGTACATATCGTAGCCCGTCTCTTTAAAACACTTCCGCATTTCGTAAACCGAGCCTGCAAGGAAAATCAAAATCAACATATCTATGAAAATCGGACTTACGAAATAACCGCATAGCATAAATGCCGCGAGTATTATCACCAAAGTTATTCCTGTGAGCGTTCTTTTTAACATAGTCAGCCTATTCGATTTATTTGCCGAATTTTCGGTTGCGGTGTTCAAATTCGACTATTATATTATCCACGTCCTTAACGGACATATCCGGCCAGAGTTTGTCGATGAAAAACAACTCCGCATACGCGCATTCGTACAGCATAAAGTTTGACAGCCGCTTTTCCCCGCCCGTGCGCACTATCGCGTCGAGTGCGGGAAGTCCGCAAGTTGCAAGATTGCTTTCAAAGCCTTCGACAGTAAAATCGCCGTGGTCGCAGGTGAGTTTGCAGGCGTGTATAATATCGTCCTTTGCGCCGTAGTTGAGCGCGATATTCAAGGTCAATCCGACGTTGTTTGCGGTTTTATATTCCACGTCGCGCACCGACTCTGCTACGTCTGCGGGAAGCGCGTCAACGTCGCCCATGTATAAAATCCGCATATCGCCGTCATAGGAGGCGTTAAATTTTTTTACTACGTCGAATATCGCCTGCTTTTCCGCCTCGGGACGCGCGTTGTTTTCAGTGGAAAACGCATAGACGGAAACGACTTCGACACCGCGGCGAGCGCACTCATCTGCTACGCGTTTAAGCGCGTCGAGCCCCGCCGAGTAGCCCTCGGTACGAGGCAGAGATCGGGCGGTTGCCCATCGACCGTTTCCGTCCATGATAAATGCGATATGTCTTAGGGGCATCAGATTGACAAAATCTCCTGCTCTTTTTCTTTGAAAGTTTTGTCTACGTCGTCGGTTTGAACGGAGAGTTTTTTGTCGATTTCGGCAGAGAAGTTTTTCAAATCGTCCTCTGTAATCACCGACGATTTTTGCAATTTTTTCAACTCGTCGATAGCGTCGCGGCGGGCGTTGCGCATAACGATTTTGCTCTCCTCGACTATCGACTTCGCCTCTTTTACGGTACTGCGGCGGCGATCCTCTGTAAGCTCGGGGAATACGAGCCTTATAACCTGCCCGTCGTTGTTGGGCGTGATGCCGATATTGGCGGCAAGTATCGCCTTTTCGATCGGCTTCAACTGCGACTTGTCCCAAGGAGAAATCACGAGCAGACGAGCTTCGGGCACGGATACGTTTGCCATATTGTTGATAGGCGTGGGAGTGCCGTAATAGTCCACGGTAATTTTATCGAGAATATGCGGATTGGCTCTGCCCGCGCGTATCGAGCGCATCTCGTTTTTGAAATTGTTGACGGTCTTTAAAATACGCTCGTCAAACTCGTCGAAAATCAAATCCACTTCGTCAATGTTGTACGACATAGGAAATCCTCCGTTTTTATATTGGATAAATTATAACAAATTTCAAAGCATAAATCAATAACTAATATAACTTTATTTATTATATAATATCTAACGATAAATACGGCATAATAAAACCCTCCCGTTTTTGGGAGGGCTTATAAAGCGTTAGCGCGTTTATTTTGAGATGACCGTCCCGATTTGCTCGCCGCAGACGGCTTTTTTTATGCTGTCCTTTTCCATAAGGCTGAAAGCGATAATCGGCACGTTGTTATCCATACACATGGTTATAGCCGTAGTGTCCATCGCTTTGAGCCCCATAGATATGACTTGCATATAACTGAGTTTGTCGAATTTTTTAGCGCCTTTGTTGAGTTTGGGGTCGCTGTCGTAAACTCCGTCCACGTTTTTGGCAAGCAACAGTGCGTCCGCGCCGATTTCGCAGGAGCGAAGCGCCGCGCCCGTATCCGTCGAAAAATACGGATTGCCCGTTCCGCAAGCGAAGATGACTATTCTTCCCTTTTCAAAGTGGCGCACGGCTTTACGAAGTATATAGGGCTCGGCGACTTTGGTTATCGTAAGCGCGGTCTGCACTCTGACTGGAATTCCGTGCTGTTCGAGCCTGTCCTGTATTGCAAGCGCGTTCATCACGGTTGCGAGCATTCCCATATGGTCGGCGGTCGAGCGGTTCATCTTTTCGTCGGCTTGACGACCGCGCCAAAAGTTGCCTCCGCCTATGACTATGCCTACCTCAACGCCGAGCTTCCTTATATCGGCAATCTCGTCGCAAACGTAGTCGAGCTTTTTCATGTCGATGCCCATGCCCGTAGCGTCGCTTGCGAGCGCCTCGCCCGAAAGTTTGATTATGACGCGCTTATATTTGACGTTTGAGTCCAATTTTACGTTGACGATTTGGGTTGCGCAGTTATCTAATGTGTTGTCCATATTCTACCTATATTTATGCCCTGCAAACGATAGGTTTGCAAAGCTACGAATTTAACCTCTAAAAAAGGGAATGCGATTTGCATTCCCTTTAAGATTATTTTATCATACCGGCTTGCGCCATTACTTCGCCGACGAAATCGTCCTCTCTCTTTTGCAAGCCCTCGCCCATAGCGTAACGCGTGAAGCGGATAACCGTCGCGTTGCCGTTGTTTTTAAGGTACTGCGCAATAGTAAGGTCGCCGTTCTTGACGAAAGGCTGTTCGACGAGGCAAATATCCTTGTAGAATTTGTTAATTCTGCCGACCATCATCTTTTCGATGATTGCCTCGGGCTTGGGATTGTCCTCGTTGAGAGCCTGAGCTTTGAGAATTTCCTTTTCGTGCTCGACTTCCGACGCGGGGACTTCATCGCGGGTCACGTATTGAGCGTTTGCGGCGGCAATTTGCAAAGCCACGTCGTGAATGACGTCCTTGCCCGCGCCCTTGCTCGCCTCGACCATAACGCCGATTTTTCCGCCCATATGGATATAGGTATCAACCTCGGTGTCGTGCGCCTCGTAAACCGTGAAGCGACGGATAGAGAGTTTCTCGCCCATCTTCAAAACGTACTCGTTCGTCACGGGTTGCATTGCCGCGACAACGTCCTCTACGCTTGCGGAGGGATTGTCGAGAATATAATCCGCAACCTTTGCGACGTACTCTTTAAACACGGGACCGCCCGCAACGAAGTCGGATTCGCAGTTGACTTCAACCAGCGCATACTTGCCGTCCTTGCCCGCCGCGTAAACGATGCCCTCTGCGGCGATACGCGATTCTTTCTTAGCGGCTTGCGCCATTCCTCTTTCGCGCAAGTAGTCGATAGCGGCTTCCATATCGCCGTCGGTGGCGACGAGAGCCTTTTTGCAATCCATCATACCTACACCGGTACGCTGGCGAAGTTCCATAACGTCTTTACTTGTAAATGCCATATATACTCCTATTATCTGAATTTAGCGGCGCGTCTATACGCCTTGTAGATTTGCGGCAATTTGCCGTGTCATAAACTTAAATGGTTTGCGGCATTTCGCCGTAAACGATTAGTTTTCGGAAGCCTCTTTCTCTGCGATGGCTTTTTCGAGAGCCTCTTCGGGAGTGAGGGGTTGAACGGGTTCTTCAACGACTTGTTCGACAACTTCTTCAACTTCGACGGTTTCGGGAGCGGCTTTCTCAACCTTGGCGGCAACAAAGGATTCGCCTTGATTTGCTTCGATAACCGCATCAGCCATCAGCGACGCAAAGAGTTGTATTGCGCGGATAGCGTCGTCGTTGCCGGGGATAACGTAATCGACAAGGTCGGGGTCGCAGTTGGTATCGACGACCGCAACGATCGGAATATTGAGTTTGCGAGCCTCTCTCACCGCGTTTTCCTCTTTTTTGAGGTCTACGACGAACAGACAGCCGGGTAGATTGCGCATATTTTTGATGCCGCCGAGGTTCTTTTCAAGGTCGTCGCGCTCCTTTTTGAGCTTTGAAACCTCTTTCTTGGGGAGAAGTTCGAATTCGCCGATGAGTTCCATCTGATTGATTTTGTTCAAGCGGTCGATTCTCGTGCGAATGGTCTTGAAGTTTGTCAGCGTTCCGCCGAGCCATCTCTGGTTGATGTAGAACATATCGCAACGCTGGGCTTCTTGCTTGATAGCGTCCTGCGCTTGCTTTTTCGTACCGACGAAGAGTACGGATTTGCCCTCTTGCGCAACGCTCTTGACAAACTGATACGCGGCTTCGACGTGATCGACGGAGATTTGCAAGTCGATGATGTGAATGTCGTTTCTCGTTGCATAGATATACTTGCTCATTTTCGGATTCCAGCGTTTTGTCTGATGTCCGAAGTGTACGCCCGCTTCAAGCAGGGCTTTCATTGATGTGACGGCCATAATAGGTCCTCCTGATTAGTTTTTACCTCCCGCGATTTCGCCGCTCAGACGACCCTTAGGAACTATCCGAACTCCGTCGCAGTGTGGGTTCGTTTTGGATTATATTATATATAAAATATTTTTGCAAACAAAATAAAGCGGTTTGGCAAAATTTTTTTTATTATTTTTGCAAAACAAAAGCCGTCGCGCGCTGTAAATGCAAATAACGCCGACGGCTTAGGGCTCAGCGGATAAAAATATTATTCCTCGTCGCCGTTTTCGTCCTCATACTTGGCGACTTCCGCCATAAACTCCTCGAAAACTTTGTCGAGCACGTCCTCGTCCTCGATGGGCGCGAATGCGTCGTTGCCTTCCTCGTCCTCGACTATCTCGTAAATGAGCACTTCGTCGTCGGCAATATCGTCGAGTTTTTCGACGGGCTTCATCACCACGTACCATTTTTGGTCAACGTCGAGCGTGGCGAGATGATAGAACTCCTCATCCATATCGGTATTTTCGTTGTGCAAGACGATTATATCGTCATCGTCGTCGATATTGTTGTTATCTTCAAAAAAATCTGCCATAGCGGTTTTCTCCTTCGGACGCTTAGTCCACTCAGTTAGTATAACACGGTTTTTGACAAATGCAATACGATTATCTAAAATTTTGGCTGTCGAGATAGGATTGCAATATGATAGTTGCGGCAACCTTGTCTACGACCTGCTTTCGCTTTTCCCTACGCACGTCGGCGCCAATAAGCATACGCTCGGCAGAAACCGTAGTCAGTCGCTCGTCCTGATAATACACGGGCAATCCCGAAGCAGCGCTCAAAGTATCGCCGAATTCGCGCGTAATTTTTGCGCGCTCGCCCTCTGTGCCGTCCATATTCTTGGGCAATCCGAGCACGAAAGCGTCCGCGTCCTCGCGTTTTGCATATTCGCAAAAATACGCTATATCGGCGTTTGAGTCACCTTTTTTGCGCACGTAAGTTTCGCGCGGATTTGCGGTTATCCCAAGCAAATCGCTCACCGCAACCCCGATGCGAACGTCGCCTACGTCGAGCGCAATTTTATGTTTAAGCATAATCACCTCGTTTATTTATCGCATTACAATATTGCGTTTTAGTGTATCTAATTAGCTCATTTCATCAGCGTGTTGCCGTTCCCGCTATTGGCACGTCCTCTTATTAAACCGCTTTTAGGACTGAATTTTCTCTCTCCGATAAGGTCGTAATAGGGTTCGGCTTTGAATTTCAAAACGAGTATTCCCGCGATAAGCATTGCAAGCGTCAGCGCAAATAGCACGCTCCAAAATACTGCGAGCACAACCGTTTTCCCTCCGATTTGATAGGCATAGGTTGCAAGCAGTATTCCGCTTACGAGCGCAATACAGCCGATGCCCACTGCGCTAAACGCCACTATAAGCGAGCCCTTGTTCGCGTTTGACACCTGTTTTAAATCCTGCCTTGTATTCCAGTTTACGTTGCCGAAGCGCATGTCGCAGTATATGAGCAACGCCGTTGCGCCTACTATTGCAAACGCCATACAGATTAAAAACAGAATTACGCTTAAAACGTCAAGCCTGTACAGAGCAATCGCAATAATAGTCTGCACTATCAAAATTATCCCCGACGGTATTATCGAAAGTGCGAATTTTGCCCTTATACTGTCCTTTGCGCTGATCGGGAGTGTTTTTGTGAGATAGAAGGAGTGTCCCTCTCGCGTGTAGGCTATCATCGCCATTCCATTAGTTCCCGCAAGGAAAATCAAGGAGTACAGCACCAAATACGACAGCTTCAAAATCGCGTTGAGGTATTCGGGGACGGCATCGTTAGAGGTTTGCATATCGCTTACGAAATACATGATGGCGGATATGACGGGACACATCAAAATCGTAGCCAAGCTCGACGCGGCAAGGCTCGGGTTGCGCATAATGTCCTTGAAATCCTTTTTCATAAGCGACAACACGAGCGAGTTGCTCTGCTTGTAACTCACGGCGCTATGGGAGCAGTCGTTGTTGGTTTCGAGCCTGCGCTGGTTTATCCTGCGATAGAAAAGCATTGCGAGAAGGAGCATAACTACAATCATTCCCACGGTTATGCCGACCGATATTCCGAAGTTCTTCCCTGCGTCTATCCCGAGACAGAATTCTATCAATACGGCGTTTGGATACATGACCTTTGCAAATACGCCGAGCCCGGCAAGCGCACTGCCCGTCATCTGTATGTTATCAAGCTCGCTGTCGTCGTCTTTTCCGAGATAGTAGACCAAAAGCAAATATCCTACCATTATCGCAACGTAAAACAGAAGCGCCAATATCGTTTTGAGTACGGATTTGCCCTTGAAAAAGGAGCCGATATAGGAAATCGGCATCGAAAACAGCGTCAGTATAAACAGAGGCAGTATCGGCGCGACGATTGTTATTAGAAATATCAGCGCGAAATAACCGTAGAACATAGCTCGACCGAACGCGGCGTAAACTATGGATACCGTCAGTAGCGTCGGCACTGTAAACGAAGCGATAAACAGGAGCATATTCAGATACGCTATCGAGAATTTTGCGAAAAATACCGATATATGGCTGATCGGCAAGGTGTTTAAAAACGGAGTGTCAGACGAATGGTAAAGCGTGTTCATCACCGTAAACATAGAGGTGAACAGCGCGAACAACTGCACTGCCGACACCACAACGTTGCTCACGAGCGACAGCGTTTTTGCGTCGGGCACTATCACAGCAAGCAATCCGAATACGACGCACATTAAAAGCGCAAGAGGAAGCATACAAAGCAGAGTGACGACGTTTTGAGGAAGTTTGCGCTTGCCGCTTGCGGATATGCGACGCGCGTTTTGATTTCTAAACAGAACCTTAAATACCAATATAAAGTCTTTCATAAGCACGCCGCAAATTTATAGATTTTCGGAAGCAGTATCTTCCGTCAGTTTCAAAAAGAGTTCTTCCAACGAACTATCGCGGTCGCGCTCTTTGAGTTCGGATATGGTGCACGTAGTGATGAGCTTCCCGTTGTCGATTATGCCTATTCTGTCGCAAATTTTTTCCACGACTTCGAGCACGTGCGAGCTGAAAAATACGCAGTTGCCCTTGTCGGCATGCTCGCGCATAAGCGTTTTGAGATGATAGGCTGATTTTGGGTCAAGCCCCGTCATAGGCTCGTCGAGTATCCAAACTCTCGGCTCGTGAATGAGCGCTCCGATGATATTCAACTTTTGCTTCATTCCGTGCGAATACGATGAAATCTGATTTTTTATCGCCCCTTCCAACGCAAACATTTCAAGGTATCTATTTAACCTTTCCTCTCTGAGCGCGGACGGCACGTCAAACACGTCGCAGATAAAATTTACGTATTCTATCCCCGTCAATCCCTCGTACAGCACGTGGTCGTCGCTGACGTATCCGACGAGTTTTTTGACTTCGCAAGGATTATCTTTCAAAGAAATTCCGTCAACGGATATGTTTCCCTCTTCAAAATTTATTATGCTTGTAATACATTTGATGGTCGTTGACTTTCCCGCGCCGTTAGGTCCTATAAATCCGAATATCTCGCCGTCGCCGACTTCGAGGGACAGATTTTCCACGGACGGTTTTTTACTGCCCGCATAGGTTTTTGTCAAATTGCTGATTTTAAACATATTTGCACTCCTTGCGCCCGAAAACTTTTCAAAAAAATATAACAAGCGCATTACGTTAGATTTTGTCAAAAACCCGTCCACCAAAAATAGACGTAACGATCTGCACTTGTTATCGAAATAAAAGTGTCTGATTTGGCGTATTAGGGTTTTTGACAATTCCTAATTTATTCCACTTTTTAAATATTGTCAACAGATTTTATCGAGCGGCAGATATGCCGCAAAATCCGCTATTCCGATTTTTTTGGGACTCGCAGACTTTGACGCTCCCTTATGACCTTTTCAAAGCCGTGGTCGGACGGAACGTAAAATTTTGCGTCTTTAAGCTCGTCGGGCAGATACTGCTGCTCCACCCAACCGCCGTAGCTGTGCGGATATTTGTAGCCGCTGACTACCTCGTCCTTGCCCTTATAGCTCGGGTCTCTAAGATAGATAGGCACGCTTTCGTGCTTGACGGTTTTGACCGCGTTATCGGCAAGCTCCAACGCCTCTACGACAGTATTCGACTTCGGCGCTTCGGATACGTAGATTATGCCCTCGGCAAGCGGAATTCTGCCCTCCGGCAAACCGATACGCTCAAACGCGCTCACGCAGGACTGCGCAACGACTATCGCGTTTGGGTCGGCAAGCCCAACGTCCTCGCAAGCGTGTATCATTATCCTTCTTGCAATCAACATCGGGTCGCAACCCGCCTCGATGAGCCGCTCCGCCCAGTAAAGCGCCGCAGACGAATCGCTCCCTCGCATACTCTTTATAAAGGCGGAAATCATATCGTAGTACATGTCTTCGGTCACGCTGAGCGACTTTTGCTGTATCGACTGCTCCGCCTCGTCTTTGCCCACGATTATTGCGCCGCTTTCGTCGGCATGAGTGGTCATGCAGGCAAGTTCGAGTGCGTTGAGCGCAGTGCGCATATCTCCGCCGCTCGCCCATGCGATATGATTTAGCGCCTCGTCGGAGACGTTTAAGTTCATATTGCCGAGTCCTCTTTCCTTATCGGATAAGGCACGTTTGAGCCCTGCGCGAATATCCTCCTCTTTAAGGCGCGAAAAGCTGAACACTCTGCATCTCGAAACGATAGCGCGCGTCATGCTGACGTAAGGGTTTTCCGTTGTCGAACCTATAAAGATGATATATCCCTGCTCGATTGCGGCGAGTACGCTATCCGACTGGGCTTTGTTCCACCTATGACATTCGTCGAGCAGCAGATAAGTGCGCTTTCCGTAAACGCGCAAAAGCTCCTTTGCCTCCTCGATGACCTTTTTTGCGTCCGCTACGCCGCTCGTAACGGCGTTGAGCTTGACGAAATTCGCATTCGTACTCTCTGCGATTATGTTTGCAAGCGTAGTCTTGCCCGTCCCGGGAGGTCCGTAGAAAATGCAACTGCCAAGTCTATCCGCCGATATTGCGCGGCGCAACAGCGACCCTTCGCCTACGATTTTGCCCTGTCCCAAGAACTCTTGCAGGGTGCGAGGGCGCATACGCTCGGCAAGCGGCGCGAGTCTTTCGACATTGTTTTGTAAATCAAATATATCCATAGTTATAAATTATAGCAATTATGTCGCAATTTGTAAAGATTTAAAGGCTCAATTCATATAATGTCGCGTGTCGAGGCAATCGAAAATATCAAAGGATATGCGCCCTAAGGTTTTGCGCGTCGTCATTGCGATAGTAGTTTTCATCGTGATTTTTATCTTTTGCACTATTTATTTTCGCAACAACGTAGTTCCTACGGTTATGGACAGCTCCATTGCGCAGGTCCGCGCCATCGCCACAAACGCCGTGAACCTCGCGGCGACGACCGTCATCAACGGCGGACTGACTTACGACGAATTGTTTGAAGTGAAATACGATAATAACGGAAAAATTACTATGATACAGGCAAATTCGCCGCGTATAAACACCATTGCGCGCGAAATAGCCAATCTCGCGCAGGCAAATCTCGACGATTTAGGCGTGCAGGAAATATCCATAGCCGTCGGCACGTTTACAGGTTTTGCTCTGCTTACAGGCTTCGGTCCGGACGTAACTATAAAAATCGTCCCGATAGGAGCGGCTAACTGTGATTTCGTATCCTGTTTTCAGTCCGCGGGAATAAACCAAACGCTTCATAAAATATATATCGACGTGTATGCTGACGTCAGCATAATCACGCCGATAGACGAGCCGACCGTGCAAGTAAAGGCGGAAATATTGGTTTGCGAAAACGTGATAGTAGGCGAAATTCCGGACACGTATCTAAATATGACCGATATATCCGATATGCTCGATTTGAGCCCTTGACTCAATTAGATAGCCGATTTTCAATAAATTGTCAAATCTTTTTGCTTCTCGATTTTGCTATAAGTCCAAACACAAATCCGCAGACTATGGCAGTCGTAAGCCCTGCGGCAACTCCGCTCATTCCGCCTGCGATAGCGCCCAAAAAGCCCTGCTCTTTAACCCCTTCGAGCGCACCCTTTGCCAAATTGGAACCAAATCCCATAATCGGGATAGTTACACCCGAACCCGCAAACTCTTTCATATACTCAAACGCTCCCGTGATTTCGAGTATAACGCCTACTATCATATATAAAACGAGTATGCGCGCAGACGACATTTTTGTCTTGTTTATAAGTATTTGTCCAATCATACACACAAGTCCGCCGATTGCAAACACTTTTAAATAAGTTAAAAACATTTCCATATTCGTCACCTATCTTATTCCAATGTTGATGTTATAATGCAAATTTTTACAAAAGTATTATAATTTTTAGGTTAAATTAGAATACTTTCACCGTTTAACGATTCACTTTCCAAGGTAAAAGCATGCGCAATTCCGGGGATAGTTTCTTTTTGCAAAGGCGTATCCTTATTCAAGAGTGCGCCTGTCGGCACAATAAGCACTCGCTTTAATTCCCCTCTTTGCAGGCGTTTTAAGATATAACTGTTAAACGCAGTATTTACGCAACCCGCCCCGCTTCCGCCTTGAAAAGTCTTTTGCTCGGGTGTGAAATAGCTCGCGCCCGTATCCATATAGTATTCCGGCAAAGTTATCCCCTCTTTTGAAAGCAGATATTCAAGCGCTTGTTTTCCGAATCTTCCAAGGTCGCCCGTAAATATTCCGTCATAATAGCTCGGGTCGCGTCCGCTTTCTTTAAAATGCGTCAATATCGTGTCGCACGCGGCAGGCGCCATTGCCGCACCCATATTCGCCTCATCGTCGATGCCGAGGTCTATCACTCTGCCCATAGTTCCGCCTGTCACGCGCACACAATGGGTTATATCCTTGTTGTAGTCGTTATTTTGCTTGTCAAAATTTTCTTCGTATATATTCGACCTGTCGCGGTTGATAACTTTTTTCTGTTTATCTACGTTTTTCATATACTTTTCGTAGGCTTTGTCGTCGGTGTTTATTGTCTTATCCAGTTCGATTATGTCGTCCTCGGATACGCGCGCATGCATATTATTCGGTTTTCTATTGCTAAGCACCGTGCACCCTGCTCCCGTCACCGTCCATTGCGCCGTGGGCGGACGTTGATTGCCGAGTTCGAGCGGAAATCGGTATTGACGCTCCGCCGACGAAAAGTGACTTGACGTCGAACACGTTACGTTATTGGCGTATCCGCCCGAAATCAACATAGAGCCGACCAAAATCGCTTCGCTGAAAGTGGAACAGGCATTGTACATTCCCAAAAACGCGGACGGAAAATTGCGCGCGGCGAGACTCGTTGACGACAGTTCGTTGAGCAAATCGCCGCCAAGCAGTATGTCTATATCCTCTTTTTTCAGTCCCGCTTTGACTATTGCGCCGTCTATCGCGCTCCTGTGCATTTTGCTTTCGCACTTTTCATAGGATTTTTCGCACCATAGGTCGTCGTTGAGCACCATATCGAAACAGTCGCCGAAATTGCCGTCGCCCTCTTTCGGTCCTACGACGGTGAAGCCGCTTTTGATATACACGGGAGTTTTAATTTCAAACGTTCGCATAACGCCACCTCACACTACAAAGTAGCCTATAAATCCCACGAGGAAGCTCGCCGTAACGCCGAACACTATAATCGGACCTGCTATGACAAACATCTTTGCGCATATGCCGAAGAATACTCCCTCGCGGTTATACTCCATAGCAGGCGACACGACGGAGTTCGCAAAACCCGTTATCGGAATGATTGAACCTCCGCCGGCGTAGTGTCCGAGTTTATCGTACAACCCGAGCGCCGTAAATAAACTGCCCAAGAAAATCATTATGCAGCTTTCCCACGTGGCAACGTCTTTTTCGCTCATCTCTTTGAAAATCAGCTTGATTATGTCGCCGATGCCCTCGCCGATACAGCAAATTAAGCCGCCGACGATAAACGCCGCTACGAGCGTTCTCACCATAGGCGATTTAGGTTGCGCGTTGTTTACGTAATCTTGATATGCTTTTCTCTCTATCATACTGCCCTCGTTCGTCTTAACATTTTTCTTTGCCTTTGACGGCGCTTGCGGGCGGATTGTCCCGCAGATTTTCGGTTTCCACAAGTGTAACGTTATACACCTCTTTATCCTCGAAATTTGCCGAAAACAACTTATCCATACGTAGATTTTTGCCAAGACTGAAAATTATAAACGCTTCGACTTCTTTTTATTTGCGCCACGTGTTAAACGGCGAAAATTTGATAATACTAATTCCGACGAGGTGAATATGTCAAAGCAGATTGCAATTATAACGGGAGCAAACAGCGGGATCGGAAAAGAATTTACTAAAATCATTTCCGACTACAACGAGATTGACGAGATTTGGGCTATCGCGCTCGACGTGGACAAACTAAATGAGGTAAAGCGCGCTTTCGGAGAAAAGATTAGGATATTTTCTATGGATTTGACCGACCGCAACAACTTAACCGCTATCGAACTGCTGCTTCAAACGGAAAATCCGCGCGTCAAGTATCTTGTAAACTGCGCGGGCGCTGCCGAATTCGGCGACTATTCTGCCGTATCGAATGAGCTTTGTCTAAATATGATAGACCTAAATATCAATGCGCTCGTCTATATGTGCAACGCGTGCCTGCCCTATATGAAAGAAAATTCGCATATTATCAACATGGCTTCGCAGGCGAGCTTTCAGCCAGTGCCTTATCAAAACGTGTACAGCGCAACCAAGGCGTTTGTAAGAAATTACACCCGCGCATTGAACGTCGAGCTAAACGGCAAAGGCATAAGCGCAACCGCCGTATGCCCCGGTTGGATGGATACTAACTTAATCGAGCGCGCAGATATAGGCGCAAATAAGGCTACGAATGAGTTTCCATTTATGGTCGAGCCATATCCCGTTGCGAAAAAAGCGCTTGACGACGCGAAAAACAATAAGGATATGTCCGTTTACGGGCTTGCAATCAAACTATCTCACCTTATGTCCAAACTGTTGCCCCAACGTCTGCTTATGAAAATTTGGGTACTTCAACAAAATATTTCCCCCGAAGAAGAATAAATTTCAATCGCCTATTGACTTTGACTGTTTAGTCGGTTAGAATTCACTTATCAAGGGGGATTTATATGTTTAACGCACTTTTTGCAGCAAAAGCGCCCGGTACGACTACGCCTTTAAACTTAGAAGAGGTCATGCAAGACCCAAAACAGCTTAAATGGTATATTGTTCCGATTTTTGTCATAACTCTTTATCTCATCATCTCCGAAATCAGAAAGAAGAATTACAGCACGGTATTCGGCGCGGCGGCTTTCTGGCTTATGGACGTTTTCAACGAGACTTGGAACGCTATGGTCTATGCGACTACGGGTCAGCCCGTATGGGGTACGACGGCGGCGGGCGGCTCTGCCCTCCAAATCCTCGTGGGATACAATATCGAAATATCGTTTATGTTCTTTATTTTGGGCATGATGACCTGTAAGCTCCTCACCGTCAGCGACGGCTTCGAGAGTGTAAAGTTTATGGACGGCAACAAAAATTGGCTAAACGACCCGCGCAATATGTATTATAAAGCCAACGTAAAACACGCCGATTTGACCGTCGAGGAACGCAAAATCAAACTCAAAGCGGTGCTCGGGCGCGTTATCACCGCCGTTGTCGGCTCTGTGCTTGCCGTCATTATCGAAATTTTGCTCAACAAATGCGGCGTACTCACGTGGGAAAAGGATTGGTGGCAACCGAGTATGCCTCTTGTGCTCTTCCTAATAGGCTACTGCCCGTTCTTCTTTGCGGCGGTCTGCATACACGATTTGCCTCGCAAGTGGCAGATAATCGGCGTAGGAATAATACTTGCGGTTGTCGTACTCCTGCTGATAATCTCGGGAAGCCTCGGAATGCTCGGACCTCAAACGGACGGCGCAGGCAACTGGATTGGCAAATTTTACACGCCGTAATCAAAGATAAGTTTTAAAAAATAATCCGCCGATAATCGACGGATTATTTTTTTTACTGAGAGTCATAAAGAATTATTTTCAACGTAAACGTATACTGCTTACACCTAAAATTTAGGCTTGATATTCAAAATTTCGATATTCTATCAAGGCGGATTTGTATTTTCGTATATAATATTTCGCCATATTCAGATTTTGCTCGGAATAATTTCCGCACTCCACGGGAGTCGTGCCCGGGATTTCTCCCTCATGTCCGATGATGAAATCGCACGTTTCGATAATCAGGTCGTAAACGTCGCAGGGCTTTAAATCTCCAAACATAACGAGATAGCAACCCGTTCTGCATCCCATCGGTCCGAAATATATGATTTCATCCTTGCGCTCATGATTGCGCAGAAACGTAGCGGCTAAGTGCTCTATCGTATGTAGCGCAGGCGTGTCGATAACAGGCTCGCGGTTTGGCACGGTCATACGCAGGTCGAACGTGGTGACGACTACTCCGCCGTGCATGTCCCTGCGCGAGACGTATAGCCCCGGTTGCAAAACCAAATGATTGACAGTGAAACTCTCTATCTTTTCCATTTTTAAGCGTTACTCGGCTACTCTTTTATATAGCGCATGGATTTCCCATGTATTATCAGTTGAATAGCCCTCGGGTGCCGCAGCGCCCGAAAATTGATATTTGAAATCACTATGGAAATCGCTCAACAGCCACAGCGTGCACTCGATGGTCGCCTCGCTGAAATCAGTGTAGTCCCTTGTGTAAGTGTGACCGCCGTCATTAAATGAATAGGAAAAATATGGGACTTCCTCATCAATCCATATATTCCACGTTCCGCTAAGCGTCGGCGAGGACGCCGCGCCAAAGCCGCCTATGTTTGAGGGCACAGTCCAAGTAGCAGTTCCGTCGGCGTTGAGCGTAAATGATTGCTTATTCGCTTCCTCCAAAGCGTATTCCTTTGTGAAATGCAAGTAGCACTCGGCAAAAGCGTCGTCCTCGTCACCGTCGTATGGCACAGTCATAAAGTTATTGTTTTCCCTGACCCACTTATAAACCTTGAAGCCCGCAAACTCATACTCGCCCGCATATGGAAGTCTGTCATTCGGCGGAGGGGTATTATTTCCGTCTCCGCAGGCTACAAGCCCTACGCAGCACGTAATCGTTAAAGCAACAACGAGCATCAACAAAATAACTTTACTTGATTTTTTCATATTTTACCTCTTTGACTCATTTTATTTGCCATTGATTTTCAATGCAATCATATTGAACCAGTCCTATTATAACACAAGAACTCAAATTGGCAACAGGCAATCTTAATAAAATAATCTTACATAAAACCTTGATAATTTTGTAAAACAAATTCCGCATCTTAATTTGCTTGTCATTAAGATGAAATTTATCTATAATATTTAAGAAATTACAGTAAATATGGAGAAATTGTCAATGAATAACACAATTAACCTCTAAATTGTAATTTAAAATTATAAAAATAATTTTTATGAGACGCTTTTTAGTGTCTCATATTCATATTTCAAGCTCGAAACAAAGGACTCGTTTGAGTAAATGAATAAATCAAAATGCGGTTTTTCCTCATTCATATTTTCAGAAATGTCTCTTAAATAGATGGAATGCAGGACAGATGTCTCAGTGTTTATGTAAAACAGAAATAACGCGATTGAGGAATATTTCCATTCCATAGAATAGACGTCATGTTCTATCTCGTCATAGACTTCTTCTCCGCATTTTTGCGAACCCGATATACTTGTGATTTTATCGTACGTTCCGTTGTAGGAATGAACTAAGTCCAAGATATTTTGAATATCGTTTTCAATCGATTGATAATCTGCTGTATTCTCCGATGTATTTTCTTCGACTTTTGTAGAAAAGGTATAAGTTTTTTCTGTAATTCCGTCAAAATACGATAGCTTTTCATTAGTCTTTATAAGATATTCTCTTTTCCCGTTTTTAGATGAAAAGTAAATTGATTTTCCCTCACTTTCGGGTATGTAATAAAAACTTCCGCTGAAATTATCTAAGGAAAAGTCAGGCAACTGTTGCTTAATCGCTTCGTTATGGCGTTTAACTTTTTCAGCGGGTAGCCCTATGTACACGCAACTTGTGAGCAAAACAAGATTTGCCACAATGACCCCCACGAGAATTAACCATAATTTTTTCATACAAAATTTTACCAATTATAGATTACTCTTTATCGCTTTATATGAGCAAAAATATTATAGCATAAATAGCTTGTATTTTCAAGCTATGACATAGCTAAAAACTAAAAAGTACTATGCAAGACACACAATCCAACGCACTATATACTTATTTTATCTCTCCATCTATCCCCGTCAACTCGTTAGCGAAACAATTAGCTTTCAGCTTTGCCCTTTGCCGTATTTATCGACGAGATGAGCATCGCACGAATGCTTGTATTTGCGCTTTCAAGTTTTTTATATTGTAATTCGCCAATGTAATTAGTTTTAAACAAAAGTTCTAACCAATAAGACGTTTCATTTGATTCTTTTAAGGCTATTTGCAATTTAGCGATAAAATCCGACTTACTATGGGCATACTGTGCCTCATATATATTTGCGCCTATCGATGTACCACTACGACCTATCTGGTTAGAAATTATCGACTCGTGTTTTGATTTCAAGTCTTTGATAAGATTAATAATTTCAACAGCAAAATCAATAGATTGAATTGAAAGTTTATCGTCGCGCATTTTGTCACCTCTAAAATAAATGAATAATGAAGTCGTCGTTTCACTCCTAATGAATAATGAAGCGAAGCGCCGAATTCTGCCAATTAGCGCAAGCGTCTTCATTAGCAGTGCGTCTTCATTTTTCATGCCGACTTTTGTCGGCGCTTCATTGTAAAGCCCAAAACGCAATCGTTTTGGGCTTTACATGGTGGGCAGGGGTGGATTCGTTTAATAGCGCAGAGCTGAGCTTGCTCGCTACGCTCGAAGCGTCTACGATAACAAAACGATTGCTTTTGCAATCTACGCGCGTTGCGCGCATTTGTTTTTGTTATCTATGTCCACTGCACTCGGTTTTTGCAAATACTTCGTGCTTGCTTCTCCCTCGCTTGCGGTCAGCACCGAACGGTGGTTCGCACCGCTTAGCGGTGGCGCAATGTAATTGCGCTAAATCCACTCTGCCCCACAAATTACAAAAACACGCTTGCGCGTGTTTTCGTGGTGGGCAGGGGTGGATTCGAACCACCGAAGTCGCTGACGGCAGATTTACAGTCTGCTCCCTTTGGCCGCTCGGGAACCTACCCGTATTCAGTTTTGGAGCTGGTGATCGGAATCGAACCAACAACCTACTGATTACAAATCAGTTGCTCTGCCTGTTGAGCTACACCAGCATAATTGGTGCCTCGGGGCGGACTCGAACCACCGACACAGGGATTTTCAGTCCCTTGCTCTACCACCTGAGCTACCGAGGCATTTGTCGTTTTGATTGCGACTTTCATATATGTGGCAGTGACAAGCGTCACTGCCACATATAATTGTTTGGCGACCCGAAGGGGGCTCGAACCCCTGACCTCCAGCGTGACAGGCTGGCGTACTGACCAACTGTACTACCGGGCCACGTTTTTTAGATTGATTTTGGTGGGCCTTCACGGACTCGAACCGCGGACCGATCGGTTATGAGCCGACTGCTCTAACCAACTGAGCTAAAGGCCCGAATCATCATCTATGAAGTCGCTCTGACGCAAGCGTTACGTTTGGTCGGGGTGAAGAGATTTGAACTCCCGACCCTCTGCTCCCAAAGCAGATGCGCTACCAAGCTGCGCTACACCCCGAAAACCGTTGTGTTGACGACCTACACAATATACTATAAAAAAAAAGTTATGTCAATAATTTTTCAATCAGATTTGAATATTTTTTGACCGAAAATTTTGCGACCGACGAATTTTTAAAACTTTGCCGTATTTGCAAATGACAATATTCCGCAATGAAGAAAAATAACTTACAAAAGCATACAAAAAGTACGGCGCGATTTTTGGTATTCTTTGCAAGGAGGCGCTATGAACTTGGATTTTAAGATAGTAGACAACGATATTTGCGTAAAACTCGTGGGCGAAATCGACGAGTACACCGCCCGCAGTCTGCGCGAGGATTTGGACAAACTCATAGAGGCGCAGGGTTTTCGCACGATGACGTTTGATATGAAAGGCGTGACGTTTGTAGATAGCACGGGTTTCGGGCTTGTAGTCGGACGCTACAAAAAACTACGCCAAAAACGCGCGGAATTATTGCTTAAAAACGTGCCACCGCAAGTGGACAAAGTATTCCGCACAAGCGGACTTTATTCGTTTGTGCCGATTGTGAGATAAGGAGTAGCTATGAACAATTATTTTGATATGAAAATGTTGGCTAACGGAAAAAACGAGGCGTTTGCGCGTAGCGCGGTAGCGACGTTTGCCCTTGCCTGCTCGCCCACCTTAGAGGAAATCAACGACCTTAAAACCGCCGTAAGCGAGGCGGTGACTAACGCTATCGTACACGCCTATCCGGACGAAAACGGGATAATCGAACTGCTTGCGGAAGTGGACGAAAACGAGCGCAGCATAAGCGTAAGCATCACCGATTTCGGTTGCGGAATAGCCGACGTAGAAGCGGCAAAAGAGCCGTTTTTCACCACTCGCGCGGACGACGAGCGAAGCGGAATGGGCTTTACAATCATCGAAACGTTTACCGACGAAATGACAGTGCGCTCCAAAGTCGGCGAAGGCACGACCGTCACAATGAAAAAGGTATTCAAAAATGCTTAGTCACGAGGAAACTCTCTCGCTCATAGCCAAGTCGCAGGCGGGAGACAACGACGCCAAAGAAAAGCTGATTTCCGAAAATCTACCCTTAATCAAGTCAATCGTAAAGCGATTTAGCGGACGGCTGGAATACGACGACCTTATGCAGCTCGGCGCAATGGGACTCGTCAAAGCCGTATCCAACTTCGACGTGTCCTACGGGGTGCGCTTTTCGACGTATGCCGTGCCGATGATAAGCGGCGAAATCAAAAGATTTTTGCGAGACGACGGCGCGGTCAAAGTATCGCGTTGGGCTAAAACCCTATCCGCCAAAATCTCGCAATATATCGACGAGGTGCAAAAGACGGGAAAGCCCGAGCCATCCGCTGATGAGCTCGCCAAGCACTTCGGCGTAGAACCGCAGGACGTAGTTTTTGCAATGGATACAACCCACTATTTGCTATCATTATCCGAGCCTCTCGGCGACGAGGACGGCGCATCGCTCGGCGACAAAATAGTCGGCGACACCTCCCCCGACGAAAGCCTCGATACGTTGATGCTGCGCGACTGCATACAAAATCTGCCCGAGCGCGAAAAGAAGATAATCATTCTGCGCTATTTCAGAGATAAGACGCAAAGCGAGGTTGCAAAAGAACTCGGCGTATCGCAAGTGCAAGTCAGCCGAATCGAAAGCAAAATATTAAAGCAATTTAAAGAAGAAATATCGGAATAGAACCCACAAAACCTGCTGTTTTGTGGGGGTTGCAATTTATCTAAATAATATACAATATTAGTTTAATTTACCGCTAAGTAGTTTTGAGTTACTCTGCTGTAAAACTCTCAACTGTGATTTTGCCATACTGTTGAGTTGCTTTAACCGTTCGCATTGCGGCACATTTTGTTCTATTAATATTGCGTTGTAGCTTTCCATATTTGCTATAACCAATAACTGCTCGACCGTAGCGTAATCTCTAATATTGCCTTTAAGCGTAGGATTTTCGTTTCGCCACTGCAACGCGGTTTTTCCAAACAAAGCAACATTTAACAAGTCCGCCTCGTCAGCGTAAACGTATCGTAACTGGTCTTCTGTTAAAACAGGAATGATGTTTTCTTTAATGGCATCTGTATGAATACGATAATTTACCTTTGCTAGTTCGCGTTTCGCAGACCACTCTAATGTATTTTGTTCTTCGACTTTCAATCTTTGGAATTCTTTTATAAGATATAGCTTAAATTCCGCAGACACCCAGCTAGCAAACTCGAACGCAATATCCTGATGTGCGTATATCCCACTGTTATATTTGCCGGCGGAAACCGTGAGTCCTATTCCATTCAACTTATCTATCCATTTAGACGGAGTCATCATAAATGCATGCGTACCCGCATCCTTTGTAACCGTATCGAAATCGACACGGTTAAAATTTGGATTATGTAATTCTTCCCATACACAAAGAAATCTTAACGTCTCTTTGCTACGCAACCAGTTATATACAGTAAAGCGCGGGTCTTCCGAATTTTTATATTTAGCAATATCCGTCAAGGAAATATAATCTTCTTTTCTCAACTCGCGGTAATGAATGTTAAAGCCTTTTACAATAACTTCCTTATTTGCCATAAACTCTCATTAACCTCACAAATTACTCGCTAACGCCTAAAAGATAGTCCGTCGTAACCCCGAAATATTTAGCTAACGTTATTATTGCGTTTGCGTTAATTACGTTTTTCCCGACTTCCCAAGCGGCGATTGCGCTTTGAGATAGCCCCGTCGCCTTTGCAAGTTGCGATTGAGAAATTCCTTCCTCTACTCTCAATTCTTTAATTCTTTCCACATAAGTTTTCATAATAAATACAAATTCCTAATTAACGCGGATTACTATCGTCGCTTACGCCCAAAAGATAGTCCGTCGTAACTTCAAAATATGCCGCTAAATCGATAATAGCATCGGAATTAGGTTTTCTGTTGCCATTCTCCCATAATGCAATAGCAGATTGATTTACGCCTATCGCTTTTGCAAGTTTAGCCTGTGAAATGCCGTCCTCTTCTCTTAGTTGTTTAATTCTTTCTGCATAAGTAATTTTTTTCATATAAATATTTAATCACAAATGTCATTATTATGCTTGACTTAATGACATTTGTCATATATTCTTTATAATGACAATAGTCATCAAACAGGAGGTACTATGGAAAACATATCTGCAATAAGACAAATGCTGATGGGAAAACACGGAAATATCGAATCCGTCGAACACAGTCAAGAACACTACGAAGCCTTTGAAAAGTTTATGGAAAAATATCAAAATTTCCATGAAAATATACCGATAATCCCGAGCTAATCGCCGATTTTAACGAATTTTGCACCGCCCAAGATGCAGTCCAAGCCACCGCCGAAGTGGACTTCTACGTAGCAGGTTTCAGTTTCGGCGTACTCATGGGCATAGACGTAATGAAAATAAATTTGAAAAATAATGATTAAAATTTTATAAAGTTATTCGCAAAATTAGAGCTTCCGATTGCTATTTTACGAAGAGTTTGCTACAATGTTCGTATGGCAAACTACTTTAACGAACGCGATAAAAAAGTCACTCTGCGCCTAAGAGAATTGCGCGATATTCTGCCCGAATTCTGCGACGAGTTTTTTATCGGCATCGAACCTCTCACTACCCCGCTTACAAGGCTATATTACGCATACGATTTGCGTATATTTTTCGATTATCTTTTAGGACATGTGCGCGCATTCAGAGGTTATAGCGACATAGCCGACTTCACCTTGCACGACCTTGAAAAAATTACTGCCCAACACCTCGAAGCGTATATGGAATATCTCAGCCTCTACGAATTCGACGGCAAGGAATACACAAACGGCAACAAAGGCAAGGCGCGCAAGATTTCGACGGTGCGCACGTTTTTCAAATACTTTTTCAATCATGACAAATTGAGCGCGAACGTATCTGCGAAGCTCACTATGCCAAAACAACACGACAAGGAAATCATCCGCCTTGAAGAACGAGAGATTACGCGCATCCTCGACATTGCCGAAAACGGCGAAGGCATGAGCGAGCATCAGCGCAAAATACAGCGCAACACGCGCTACCGCGACGTTGCTATCCTCACCCTGTTGCTCGGCACGGGTATCCGCGTCAGCGAATGCGTCGGGCTAAACTTAACAGATATAGATTTTGAAACGAACGCGTTCACCGTAACCCGCAAAGGCGGCAACCGTGCCATTTTATACTTCGGCGATGAGGTTGCGGCGGCTTTAATCGAGTATATCGACGGCGAGCGCAAAGCCCTTATAAACCGTTGCGAAAAGCTCGCCACAGGAGACACCGACGCTCTGTTTTTATCCTTGCAAGTCAAGCGCATATCAGTACGCGCCGTAGAAAACCTCGTGAAAAAGTACGCGGTAGAAGCGACTCCCCTAAAAAAAATCTCGCCGCATAAACTCCGCAGTACGTTCGGCACAAATCTATATCGCGCAACCGGCGACATATATATGGTTGCCGACGTCCTCGGACACCGCGACGTAAACACCACAAAAAAACACTACGCCGCCATCGAGGAGGACCATCGCAAAATCGCTTCGCAGGTCATAAAACTGCGCGATAAGTCCGAATAACGCGCCAATCCTTTATCAATCATACAATTTATTACATTATGTACTAATATAAACTATTATATAATATTGACTATTCGATAATAGTTTGCTAAAATTGAGCTATCAACCATGGGAGATGAGTTATGGATATTTCATCCGTCAACAGCGACCTCATCAGAGGCAACGTCACGACTATTATCCTCGGCTGTCTGAAAGACGATGATAAGTACGGCTATGAAATCCTCAAAGAAATCGAGGACAAAAGCCACAGTCAGTATGCGCTCAAACAGGCTACGCTGTATAATCAGTTGAAACGCCTCGAAAAGCAAGGGCTGGTAAGCTCTTACGACGGCGCTCCCGACGACACGGGCGGCGGCAAACGTCGTTACTACGCCCTGACGCCCGAGGGGAGAAACTACCTATTGAAAGAAAAAGGCGAGTATGAGTATGCCCGCACCATTTTGGATAAGCTCGTATCCGACAGCGAATTCGACTTCACAAAGGATATTCCCTTCGATGCGTCCGAGCTTCGCCCCTACTCCAAGCGCGAAAGCAGTTCGGACGATACTCAAAAAGTGGTTTATAAGGAAAAAATCGTAGAAGTCGAAAAGCCCGTAGAGGTTGAAAAACGCATATACATAGACCGCTTCGGCAATCCGCTTTCAGAGGAAGAGTACGAGCGCGCGCTCACGCAAGCGACGCTCGACGACGAGCAAGCCCGCAAAACCGAGGAGGAACTTGCCGCCGCACTTGCTAAACTGCGCGAAATCGAGGACGCACAGGCAAAATACGAGGAGGAGTTAAAACTCGCCGAACAAGCCCGTCTCGATAAGGAAGAGGAACTGCGCAACGTTTCTGCGTCCGAACGCGAAAAGGAGGAACAACTCCGCATCGCCGAGGAGCATCGCATAAACAGCGAAGTACAGTTGCATCAAGTCGAGCAGGAACGCACTTCCACCGAGGAGCAACTGCGCGAGGCGGAAGAACAGCTTCGCCTATCCAAAGAGCAGTACGCCGAAATCGAGGAGCAACTGCGTCAACTCGAACAGGAGCGCTCCTCCACGGAGGAACAGCTTTACGTATCCGAAATCCAGCGCGCCGCCGTCGAGGAGGAACTCCGCAGATTGCAGGAGGAACGCGCAGAGGAAGAGGAACGCAGACGCATTGAGCAAAGCCGCCCCTCCACCACCGTGGACGAGCTGTTTGCAAAACTCGACGCTCAATCGGAATATCATTACCCCGTCGCGCGTCCCACACAGATTTACGCCAACGTCCCCGAAACGGAAAATATCTATTTGGAACAGCCCGCCGACGCGCAAGAAAACGCTCAACCGCAAGCTACTCTCCAAGACCTGTTTAGACAAATGGACGAAAAAGCCGCCGAAATCGAAGCGGAACGGCTTCGTCAACAAGCCGAGGAGCTTCGCCGTCAACAAGAGGAATTTGAAAGACAGCAACAGGAGCTTGCCGCCGACGCCCTCGCATATGAAAGAGAGTACGCTCAGTCGGAACTCGATACGTATGCCTCTGACAACTCGTACGGCGCAACGTCCGCCGTCGTCACTCAAAACGAGGACGGTTTCGAGTACGAAAAAAATCACGTCAACTACCGCGATTTCTTCAACTCCATTGCCGACGAAAACGCGCAGGCGGAAGAGTACGAAAGCAAGCCGACCCAACAACCAGCCTATACAGATGCCGACATCAAAACCCGCCTGTACTCCAAGGGCTTTAAAATCCGCCCGTACGACAAAGGCAACACGTCGGAATATTATACGTTTAACTTCATTCAGTCAAACCGCATAAACCGCGACACTTTCCTAATCGTGCTCGCACTCTTCCTCGCGGAAATTGCTGTCATGTGGCTGTCCCTCGCAACGCGAATAAGCTACGTGTACTTCCTGCCGATTACGCTTGTAGGCGCTGTGCTGTGCCTCCTCCCGACTGTCATTTACTTCCTGAACCCGACGCGGCGAACGCGAGCTAACTTCAACTTCAAGCTGTCCATACTCAACCGCGCTATGCTGTTTATCGAGTTGACCGTAATCTGCATTTTGATAGGCTTCTTCGCACTCGGCGCAAGCGTCAACGACATTGATTTGATACTCTGCTCAATGGTCATACCCGCGGTTATACTGCTAAATCTGCCGATAAGCTCCCTCATATACTGGTTGCTCTATCGCACAAGAAAATATCATATCGCATAACTATTTTAAAACCGTCGCAACAGCGGCGGTTTTTTTATTGTAAATATGTGCTTTATTTAATAGCCGAATTGTGCTATTATAATTTTAGAACGAGCGCATAAGGCTTTTGCCCTTGCATAAAAAAAGAAACCTTTCGGTTTCTTTGGCAGGGGTGGAAGGAATCGGACCCTCAACAACGGTTTTGGAGACCGTAGTTTTACCACTAAACTACACCCCTGTATATCAAGCTCGTTCAGTATAGCAAACCTGCAACGAATAGTCAAACGAATTGCTTTAATTAGCATAAATTTACAAAATAAAGGAATTGCATATGGCAAAAAAGACGGTCGAAATATATACCGACGGCGCTTGCTCGGGAAATCCCGGCGCGGGCGGCTGGGCGGCTGTACTGCTTTATAACGGGCACAGCAAGGAAATCAGCGGCGGAGAGGTTGACACAACCAATAATCGGATGGAACTCACCGCTATCATCGAGGGTCTGAATATGCTAAAAGAACCTTGCAAGGTCACTCTGTACAGCGACAGCGCGTATTCCGTTGACCCGTTTTTGAAAGACTGGATTAGCGGTTGGATTGCCCGCGGATGGCGCACCGCAAGCAAGTCCCCCGTGAAAAACGTAGACCTATGGAAAAAACTGCTTGCGCTCACCTCAAAACATGACGTAACTTTCGTAAAAGTCAAAGGACATGCCGACAACGAATTGAATAACCGTTGCGACATGCTTGCTCGCACGGCAATCAAACAACTTACTGCAAAATAACTATTTTATCCAAAAAGCATATAAAAATCCGCCGAAGTTCTCGGCGGATTTTATAGTGATTTAATTATCCTTATTCTGCGTCGGTTGTTTCGGTTTTCTTCTTGCGAGTCGTCTTTTTCTTAGGAGCTTCCTCGCTCTGTTCCGCATCTTCCGCGAGGTCAAGATTTAAGCCCTTAAAGAGTTCGCCCAAAGACGCAGAACCACTGCCCGATACCCACTCTTTCGGCTCGTTTGAAGCCTCTTTCTTGGGAGCGCGCTTTCTGCCCTCGCCGTCGGCGACCTTTTGCTCGAATTTCTTCATCCTCGAACTGCGCTTGCTTGCCTTCTCTTCCTCGGTAGCTTCGCCATCGACCTCAATAGCCGTAATCGACTCGTCGGGTGTGGGCAACAAATCCTTGATGGAAAGCGTTATGCGAGTATCCTCAAAGCCGATAATCTTCGCTTCGACCTCTTGACCTGCGGTCAACGCCTCGCTTGCGTCCTTAATCCAGTTGTGCGAAATCTGCGACACGTGAACCAAGCCGTCTATGCCGTCCTCGATTGAGACGAACGCGCCATAAGGGAAAATCCTCTCGACTTTGCCCTTGACGACCGTGCCGACAGGATATTTTTCGGCGGCGATTTCATAGGGCTTCTTTTGAAGTTGTTTGTATCCAAGCGAAATTCTGCCTGCTTCTCTATCGAGTTTGAGCACGACGAAATCCTTTACGTCGCCGATTTTAAGGACAGTAGACGGGTCGGTTATTCTGTTCCAGCTAAGCTCGGAGATATGCGCAAGGCAATCGAAGCCGTCTACGCTTACGAACGCGCCGAACGGAGTAAATCTCTTGACTTTGCCCGTCACGATGTCGTTGACGTGCATCTTGCCCCAGAACGCGTCCTCCTTTTCTTTTTTCTCCTTTTCGAGTATCATACGCTGAGAGGCGACGAGATATTTCTTTCTATGTTGCGGCTTTGCGGTTTCTTCCGCCTTGACCTCGGCGACCTCTGCGGTTTCCTCGCCCTCCTGCGCTTCGGCGTTTGCTTTTGCCTTGGGAGGCATAATCATGAGGCGGAGTTTTTTGCCCTTGTAGTCTTCGAGATTGTTTACGTATCCAATTCTGATTTGGCTTGCAGGCACGAACACCGTATATTGTCCCATACGTCCGCGCAGACCGTCTTTGACGACCTCGGTCATCACGAGCGAGAACTCGCCCGCGGCGAGCGCCTTTTCAGCCTCTTCCTCTGCCGCGCGATCTACGTCAACGTCTTTCTTGGAGAGTTTGACGTACTCTTTTTCGACGGACTTGATCTTTGCATAGACCGTGTCGCCGACTTGGAAATCCGACGGATTGTAGTTGCCGTCGATGGAGGTTTCCGTCTTATCAATGAAACCGTCTTTTTTGCCGCCGAATGCGACGTAGATACCCGACTCGCCGACGCTGATGACAGTGCCCTTTATGCGTCTGCCGACTTGATAATTGGTATAATTGCCGCCTACGTTTGTAGTTTTCATCAAATCCGCCATAGTCTCGGGTTCTTTGCCCTGAGCGGGTGCCGTTTGCTCTTGAAGTGTTGCCTCTTTGTTCACTTCAACTTCTGCCGAATTTTCGGCTGTGATTTGAGTTGTTTCACTCATAAGTTTATTTACCTCCCGTATCAACCACGGTGGAGTCGAAGCTCCTGCGACGATTGATACACTTTGAATATCCTTAAACGCTTTAAGACTCGATTTGACCTCGCCGACGCTGTTTGCGAAAATCACGTTGGAATTATATTCCCTTGCGACCTCGGCAAGCCTGCGGGTATTTGCGCTGTGCTTTGCGCCCAAAACCAAAACGGCGTCCGTGGACTGCGCAAGCGCGCGCACCTCTTCTTGTCTTACTGTTGTATTGTAGCAAATCGTATTAAAAATGCCAACTGATTTGTGCGTATTTTTTTTGATTTTCGTGACAAAATCGCTGATTTTTTTAAAATTTTCCTCCAAAACGGTGGTTTGAAAGAGTATCGAGGTCGGATTTTCGCCGATTTTGGGCATTTCGTTCGCAGGAACGATATTTACTTTGTCGCCAGCATAACTCGCTACGCCTACAACTTCATCGTGTTTCTCATCTCCGAAAATTATAACCTCGTCGCCTGCGGACGCTCTTTCGCTCGCAATCCGTTGATTGCGCTTTACGACGGGACACGTGGCATCCTCAACCCTAATTCCGCGCTCGCGCAAACGTCGCTCCGTTTCGGCAGGCACGCCGTGAGCGCGGATTAACGCAACGTCGCCCTCTTTAAGGCGTTCGATGTCGCTCAACTCTATGCTATCCACACTGTTAGAATGCAGAAATTCCGTCACAAGCTCATTGTGAACGAGCTCGCCCAGCGTATAGACGTGCCCATACGTTTTCGCAAGGTTCAAAGCCTTCTCGACCGCCGATTTGACGCCGCTGCAAAAGCCGGCGTGTTTTGCAATCTCTACCCTCACTCCGCTTTCTTTTTTCCTTTGGATTTGATATTTTTCACGTATTCATTGCAAAACCTGCGCGTCTCGTCCATATGCTCGCGCACAATCTCGGTAGCTCTGTTCATCTGCTCTGGATTATGCTCGCCGTAAAACTCTTCGAGCGTAAACGGCTCGCCGACATACAACCAGTTCTTTTTAAACAACTTCGGCGGAGCGTAGTACAGCATAGGCACGATCGGCGACTTTGTTTTTATCGCAAAACGCGCCGTTCCCTTTTTGAACTCCGCCATCTCCTGCGTACCCTCTTTGTTTCTCGTGCCCTCGGGGAATATAAGCAACTTTTTTCCGCCTTTAAGCACTTCGAGCACGTTTTTGACAGCGGCTATATCCGCCTCGTCACGGCGTATCGGAATAGCGCCTATCTTGTGCAAAAACCAACCGCCTATCGACGATTTGAAAAGTTCTTCCTTTGCAAGAATATGAGCTTCCTTTTTGAACAGCGCAAAGCACGGAATAAACGAGTCCACCGCCGAATAGTGATTGCAAGTGTAAACCGCATTTCCCTCGACGAGCGCATTTTGTTTATTGACTATCGCGGTGGGCCAAAGCAGACGTTGCAAGGGGCGCAACAGCGCTCTGAAAAAGCGATAAAAGCCGAAGCGCGTTTGCAGCTTATAATACTTTTTCATCCGTTTAGATTGACGGTTATTTACTTTTTTTTTATTATCTTCGACGCTGTTGCCGTCGTATTCGTCCGACTGCCGTTCAATCATTTCGGATTGCGTTTTTGCGTGCACCGCTTCGATAATATGCGAGACGACTTCTTCGATCCTCATATGCGTTGTATCTACAAATTCAGCATCGTCGGCTTGTTTTAGCGGAGCGACCTCACGGTGCGAATCGTTGTAGTCGCGCTGTATTATATCCTGCAACAGCGTATCGTAATCGACGGTTTGCCCCTTTTCGATAAGCTCCTTATATCTGCGCGTGGCGCGTTCCTCGGCAGTGGCGGTCATATAAAATTTGCAGTTAGCGTCGGGAAGTACGAACGTGCCTATATCCCTGCCGTCGAGCACCACGTCGTGCAACTTTGCAAACTCTCTTTGCAGTTCGACCATCTTGTATCGCACGGGAGGGAGCGCGGATATATCGCTTGCCGCCTTAGACATGTAATGCTCGCGCAGGTAAGGCGTGGCGTTTACTCCGTTGACATAAATCTGTTGCGCGCCGTTTTCGTACACAATGTCCATAATCATAGTGTCGAGCATATTTTTGACGGCTTCTTCATCGTTCACTGCGATATTCTGTTGCAAAGCGCAGTACGCAGTCGCGCGGTACATTGCCCCCGTATCGAGATAAATTATCCCGAGGTCCTTTGCGACCGCTTTTGCCACGGTGCTCTTGCCTGCTCCGGCAGGTCCGTCTATTGCGATGTTTATCATAAATCCTCCTTGCACGTTATATGCGTGTAAGACCTTTATTGTTATAGTATTTCTGCGTTTAAACGGATTGAGTTTTATTCGATTTTACAATCCGCACTTTTTTATTATATCTCTTGCGCAAGCGACAGCTGTCGCAAATGCGATTTGCAAATTGAACCCGCCAGTCAAAGCGTCAACGTCTACGGTCTCGCCTACGAAATACAGCCCGCTACGCAACCTGCTCTCTCCCGACGGATAAAGCGATTTTAGCGCGACTCCGCCCGAAGTCACGACCGCCTCGCCGAACGGCGCAAGCCCCGTCATTTTGAACGTGAGATTTTTGACCGTATGCGCAAGCCTTGACCTCTCGTCTTTGGTTATTGCGTTCACCTTTTTATTTTCCGCTATATCGGCGCGCTTCAACACATAAGTATTGAGTCGCTCGGGAAGCAGTGCGCGCGTGACGTTTTTAATGTCCTGATTTTTTCGCTCGTCGAAGTCACGAAGGATACGCGCTTCGAGTTGTCTATCGTCAAGCGACGGTTTTAAATCGAGCGATAGCGTTACGCCGCTCATGCGGTTGACGTAAGACGACAGCGTAAGCGCGACAGGTCCGCTAAGTCCGCGACCGGTGAACATCAGTTCGCCGAATTTCCCTGCAACGACCTTCCCGTTGCAGTCAATCGCGTCGAGTCTGACGTTTTTTAGCGAAATTCCTTGCAAAGACGACACGTTTTCTGCAACGAGAATGGGCGCGAGCGCTTGCTTAGGCTCTACTATCGTATGCCCAAACGCCTTGGCAAATCCGTATCCGTCGCCCGTCGAGCCGGTAGACGGATAGCTCACCCCTCCCGTAGCCACGACAACTTTGTCGAATACGACCGCATCGAGCGAGCGTAAGTCGGTTGAAACTTTAAATCCGTCGTCCGTCGCTTCTATATTAAGCGCGGCACAGTTTAGTTTTAGGTTTACTCCCGCCTTTTTGAGTTCGTTTACAAGCGTCTTTATAACGTCCGACGACTTTTGCGACTCGGGAAAAACTCGATTGCCCCTTTCGACTGAGAGCGAGAGACCCGCGCTTTCAAAAAAGCTCATCGTGTCCCGCGGAGAAAACGAATACAGCGCGGAACGCAAATACTTTTCGCCGTGCACGATATGCTCGAAAAGCACATCGAAATCGCAGTCGTTAGTCAGATTGCAACGCCCCTTGCCCGTTAAATACAGCTTTTTTCCGATTTTCTCGTTTTTTTCGACGAGAGTGACGGATATTCCCTGCCGAGCAAGCATAATCGCGGTCATACAGCCTGCCGCTCCGCCTCCGATTACGCATACGTTCATAGGTCGAACTCCGCCGAGCGCATAGCGTTTAAAGCCTCGCGGTCGTTGCAAATCATCTGTATCGGAGTTATGGTAATGTAGCCCTTATCCGACAGCACAACGTCGCAATTTTCGTCGTAGATATGGCTTCTGTCGGGTTTGCCGTTGACGATGAAAATCTCTTTTCCGTCGCTATCGGTTTGGCAAATATAGTTTTCGACGTAAGGACGATATGCGACGGGCGTAACGCGCACTCCGAGTATGTCCTCCTTTTTCGTAGAGGGAACGTTTACGTTGAGAGTTATGTTTTCCGTCGCGTATTTTATAAGCTCGTGGAGATTTTTTGCGATAAATTCCGCGCAATACGCATAGTCGTCGGCGCCGCGCGTGCGCAAAGACACCGCTATCGACGGAACGCGGTGGAACGTCCCCTCTTGCGCCGCTCCGACCGTGCCGGAATACATAACGTCCGAGCCGATATTTCGCACGGAATTTATGCCCGAAAGCACTACGTCGAACTTGCGCCCTCTGCACAAATGTTTTAAGGCGAATATCACGCAGTCCGCGGGCGACCCGTCCACGGCGTAAGTCTCTATTCCATCCGGCATTTCCTTTTTCTCATAGGAAATTCCGCTGAAAAAATGGACTTGATGCGAATAGCCCGAACGCTCGCTTAAAGGAGCGGACACAACTATGTTGTGTTCTGCACTAAGCCGCGCGGCAAGCGTGCGTATCCCCGGCGCAAAATATCCGTCGTCATTGGCAATGAGTATATTCAACTTCTTCATCTTTCAAGACCGCACAGCTTAACGAGATATGCAATTTCGCCCTCGTTCAGCTCCCTATAACCTCCGCGCGAAAGCCCGCCGAGACGTAGCTCGCCTATGGCGACGCGCTTCAAAAACGTCACGTTTTTCTCCACCGCCTCGAACATACGGCGGATTTCTCTGTTCTTTCCCTCGAATATGACGACTTCGAGGCGCGTATTCCCGTCCTCTACGCCCGTCACTTTGACCTTGCAACGCCCGTATTTCACACCGTCAACGCTCACGCCTTTGCGCAATATGGCAAGGTCGCTCTCCTCAATCGAGCCTTCTATTTTCACTATATACGTCTTTGGAATTTCGCTTGACGGGTGCGTAAGTTTAAAGGTCATGTCTCCGTCGTTTGTAAGCAGCAAAAGCCCCTCGCTGTCATAGTCGAGCCTGCCGACGGGATGAAGTCTTTTGTCCTTGTACTCTCCAAGATAATCGACGACGGTTTTGCGAGGCTTTTTGACCTCTGGCGCGGCATTTTGCCGTGCGTTATCCGCGCCTAAAACAGACTGTTTAGCGGTATTTTTAGCGCTATCTTCCTGCTTTTTGCGTCCGCTTTTATCGTCGCGGCTGTCGTCCATAGTAGTCACGCAACCCTTGGGCTTGTTGAACATAATATAGTCGTAATGCGTCGCGTGCACTACTTTTTTTCCGTCCACGTACACCACGTCGCTATCCTCGTTTATCTCCGTGCCGACCTCTCGCACGATTTTTTTGTTTACGCTGACGCGACCTGCTTTCACGTACTCGTCGGCTTTACGCCTCGAACACACTCCGCACTCCGCCAGATACTTATTGATACGCATAAAACTCCCAATCGAAACGACAACGCTCGTCACCGTGTTCGATATATCTACAATTTATTAAAGTATACAGTAATTTAGTTATCTTAGCAAGCAAAACGCGCTTCCGACAAAAATAATTTATAAGCTGCCATTTTGAGACTTCCGCCAAACTCAAAATCCGCAAAGAATATTCGATGCGGATTTACGTAGTAGTTTTGATATTTAATATGACTTATGCGGCTTTAAGCGCCAGATACTCGCTCTTATCCCGTCGCAATGGATAGCGGAATTGACTAAAATCGAAATCCGACGTAGGCACGGTTACTTCAATCCTGTTTGCGCCGTCTTTACAATTTATAAGCGACTGCTCGTATGACGTCATTTCGTAATTGTCAAAGCCGTAATTCAGCATTCTAATCGAGTCGTTCCACATATCGTTATAGTTTAAAACCACCGAAATGAGTTGCATATTGTTTCTAAGCGCGCCGCTTACGAGGCACCTGCCGCTACGCTTGGTATACCCAGTCTTTACGCCGTTTGCACCCTCGTAGAGATTGAGCATTTTGTTTTTGTTTCCGATATAGCGCGCTTCGCCGTCGATAGTGATTTTAGCCTTTTGCGAGGAAGCTATGCGCACAAAATCCGATTTTTCATACGCGGCGGCAGTGATAAGCGCAAGGTCGTAAGCAGTCGTATAATGCTCGTCGTCGTGCAGTCCGTGCGGATTTACGAAGTTGGAATTAACCGCGCCGAGTTCCTTTGCGGTCTTATTCATAAGCTCGGCAAACTTCTCTACACTGCCGGACGTTTCTATTGCGAGCGCGGTAGCCGCGTCGTTTCCGCTGCGGAGCATCAATCCGAACAACAAATCTTCAACGGATATTTTTTGCCCTGCGCGCAAATATATCGACGACCCCTCGACGCCCTCAGCCTTTTTAGGCACGCTAACTATTTTGTCAAGAGGCAGATTGTTTAAAACCACAAGCGCCGTCAAAACCTTAGTGGTGCTTGCGGGATAACATCTTTCGTTCATTCCCTCGTTGAGTAAAACTCTGCGCGATGACTGTTCGATTACTACGCCGCTACTTGACTTCTGTACCGCAAAAGCTGTCTCAATAGGACGGTCGCCGTCGCGTTTAGGCATTTTTTTACGCTTGCTGTCGCGCTTCGTTCCGTCTACAACGTTATCGCCTATGGCGTCGGAATTACTATCGTCATAACTGAAATCCTCGTCCAGCTCGTCCGAGAAGATTTCATCTGCCGAAGTTTCAATAGAATTCTCGATTTCGGCATTTTTAATAATACTTTTAATGTTTTTAGCGTCGAAATTGCCGTTTGCGCCTATCAAAATCACACTGTTTACGAGCACAAGCGCAACAAACAAAAACGCTACTATCGAATAAATCTTTTTCTTATCCATCAGTCAATCCTTCTTTATCGTTTCGATGATATTGCCCAAAAGCTCGACCCATTTATTTGCGCCGCCTTCTTTATCGACGCTTACGAATCGTTTTTCGCGCCCGCATATCAAAAATCCTATCGGAGTCAAAGTAACTCCTCCGCCCGACACCGCGCTATAAGGATAAGCAGGCAAATTATTTTTGGGTTCGCCGTACTCCCCTCCGCCAACTACAAAGCCATAGCTTAGCTTATTGACAGACATTATGACGGTGCCGTCTGACGTTACGAACGGCTTGCCGATTACGTCGTCGTTTTCGGCGGCGTATCTTACGCTGTCCAAAGTTCTTTTCAACACTTCATCGAGATTATCCATTGCTACCTCTCAATCCCGCAAACGCCAAACTTGCGATTTGCAGAAGGTTTATTTTTATATTTACTCTGCCGTCTATTTCAAACGTATCCGAGGTTATAGCCGTATACGCGTTGAAGCCTTGCGACAAAGGCTGAGCTATCGCGTTTGCGAGCGCGCACAGCATCGCTGTATTTTTTGCGTCTTGCGTGCCGATGAGCGCAAGCAGGCTTCCTCTTAGTTTCAGTCCCTCGATTTTATACTGCCGACCTATGCTTTTAAGCTGTCCGACGGATATTTTTTTATCCGTCTTGAACGGCTTTCCGTTGACAAGCAGTTTGAAGCGTCCGCTTTCTCTTTTTACGCGCAGTCGCGCTATCGACAGTCCCAGCACGGTTACATTTAAGTCTATTTTGTCGCGGGCGAGCGATACGTGCCCGTATGCGCCTATTCTAAGCGGATAAAACAGCATCGCGATCAACAACTGCACCGCAACTAAAAATCCCATAACAGCAATAGTCACGCTACTATTTTGCGTAAAAATTCAATTTATATTAAAGGATAAGAAAAAAGACGGAAAAATCCGTCTTAAATCAAATTTTATGCCAGCATGCGTAGCTCAATCGTAGATTTCCACCTCGTCGCCGGCAAGAAAATCAGGAATTTCAATCCCGTCGTCGATATTTTCCTGCGATGCGTCGTCGCCCTCTGCGTCGGAGGCGGCTTCCTCTTGCACCTCTGTCGCGTTCTCGGCGTTCTCATCGTTGAGGATACTGCGCGTATGGAACAGGGTCGCCTGCGTTTCGCTGTTGATGAGCATAAGTTTTTCGAGGACTTCGGAGTAATCCGGCAAGTCGTCAATCTCCGTCAGCTGGAACTTTTTCAAAAATTCGTCCGTAGTGCCGTAAAGCAAGGGACGACCGACGGTGTCCTTTCTTCCAACCGCCTCGACCAAGCCCGCTTTTAGCAGTGCGGACAAAGCGTATTCGGAGTTCGTTCCCCCTCTCATATCGTCGATTTCGAGCCTCGTAATCGGCTGTTTATACGCCACCGTCGCCAGCACTTCGAGCAAGGTCTTTGTAAGTTCCTTTTCTTTTAGCGGCGTAAGCACGTCGGCAACGGTGTCGCCGTACTTTGGATTGGACATGAATTGCAGTTTGCCGTTGAACTCGGCAAGGACTATGCCGCTGTCGTCGCTATATCGCTTGCAAAGCGTTTTAACTATGCCGTTCAACTTCTGCGTGGTAAGCTCCGGCACTTTTTGACAAATATCCGCCTTTGCAATGGGAGTTCCGCTTGCAAAGATAATGGCTTCAACGACTTTATCAATATTTTCCATCGTCGCCCTCCTCAAACTCAATAGGCAAATTATCCGTGCCCTCGACCGCCGATATGATTATCTCGCCGAACACTTCTTCCTGCACGGCGCGAAGTCTGCCGTATTTAAGCAGTTCCAACATTGCGAGGAAAGTAGTCACTATGTCAGACTTATCGTAGTCGGGCTCGAATATTTCGGTAAATTTCATTTCTCCGCGCACGGCAATCATCATACTTATATGTTGCATCTGCTCGTGGACGGAGAACCTGTCCTTCATAACTTTTTTGGGAATGATTTCCCTCTCGTGCTTGTCGGCGTTGGCAAGCACTTTTGCAAACGCTTCGACGAGCTTGGGCAACGAAAAGTTTACGAGCGCGACGCGGTAATCCTTATCGGTATACGTAGGCGGACGGTAAAAGCGATTGATGGTTTCTATATCCCTCAACTTTTCGCTCTTCTCTCTTATTAAAGCATACTGCTTTATCTTGTTGATGAGCTGTTGATGCTCGTCCTCGCCGTTGTCGCCGTCGTTTTCCTCGTCGTCCTTAGGCAAAGTGCGCACGGATTTGAGATAAATCAACTCTGCCGCCATAGATATAAAGTCGCCCGCGTAATCGTAATCGAGCTCCTCCTTCGGGGTATCCTTTATAATCTGTACGTATTGACTTGTAATGTCCGAAATAAAAATATCCTCTATCGGGATTTTAGCCGCCTTAATCAGCTCGTAAAGCAACTCGATAGGACCTTCGTAATCACTGAGCTTATATACAATCTTCGGCTTTTCGACGAGAAAGTCCACGCCCAAACCCGCGGACGGCAATGCGGAACTCTCCGAATCGCTTTCGGAGAGAACGGAAATATTGTTTTCGTCCGTATTTTGAACGGCAGTGATAACGTCGTCAGTCGTCGCCATATCTTCTCGCATAACGTAAAGTAATTATCAAAACAATAGCATTATATCACGCGCGTAAAAAATTGTCAAAGCAATTCCCTTTTGATAAATTTAGTAAATATAATCGGGCGACGGATATGCTTTGCCGTCGCCCGATTGCATAATGGATATTTATTTTAAGTGTTCTAACGCACTATTTTACTTGCGTGGACCAGTGCTTTCCGATTATGCCTATCGCGTCGAACAAGCTCATACGCTCAACGGTTTCGTTTGCAACTACGTTCGTCTCGCTTACGATTACGCCGTCTTTGACAAGATATACCTTGCCCACCTTATCGCCGAGTTTGACGGGAGCTTTTACGTTGCTCGGCAAATCGTATTTAAGCTCGTAATCTCCGCTATCCTGCCTCGACATAAACTGCGCAACGTCTCGCTCGACCGTGAGAGCTACGTGGTTTTGTTTTCCGCCCAAGACTTCAACGTCGTTATCTACGTTTTCGCCCGCTTTAAGCAGAATTTGATTGCTGTAATTTGCAAACGCGTAATCGAACATTGCGCTTACCGCGGCATTGCGGATTTTGGAGCTGTCCGCGCCTATAATTACGGCAATGACCCTCATATTTTGGCGCATTGCGGTTGCCGACAGACAGAATTTCGCCTCGTTGGTGTAACCTGTCTTTCCGCCGTCGCATCCCTCGTAAAATTTTACGAGCTTATTGGTATTTGTTATAGTTGTCTTTCTGCCGTCGGGGTGTTCGTAGTCTTCAAGCCAAACCTTTGCATAGTCGAAGTATTTAGGATACTTTAACAGCTCGGCAAACATAATCGAAACGTCTTTCGCGCTCGAATACGCCTCTGCGGCAGGCAGACCCGTACAGTTTTTAAAAGAGGTATTTACCATTCCGAGTTCCTTTGCGCGTGCATTCATCTTGGCTACAAATCCGCCTACACTGCCTTCGATATGCTCCGCGAGCGCAACACAACTGTCGTTTGCCGACGCTACGATGACCGTGCGCAATAAATCGCCGAGTTTATGAGTAGTATCAGCGTCTAAAAACACTTGCGAGCCGCCCATCGACGCCGCGTTTTCGCTCACGGCAACGTCGTCGTCAAGCGTAACGTCGCCGCGCTCCACCGCCTCGAAAGTCAAAAGCGCGGTCATAATTTTCATCATACTCGCTATCGGAAGTCGCTCGTTTTCGTTGCGCGAATAGATGACCGTACCCGTGCCATAATCCATAAGATATGCCGATTTGCCTACGCCTTTAAAATCGGTTGCGGCATCTGCGACAAGCGTAGTCGCCATCGACGCGAACGACGCAAGCGCCGCCGCTATCACAAACATCGCTACGACCGAGATTGACATAAGAGATAATTTTAAATTTTTCATAATGCCCTCGCATTTCTTTTTTCATAGCATACCTCAATAAGGAAAAAATATACGGAACAAGCCGTATCGACGCGAAATGCGCGAGATTATTTAATTGGAATTCAACTTTTGCTCAGAACAGCGAAACTATTATTACTCCCGTTATCGAGCCTACTATCAAAAACAAAACGAGCGAACACGCGGCGTTTATTCCGAGTATTTTAAGAGTTTTCACAAACGACGGTTTGAGCGAGGAGTTTGCGCTGTAATCCGTACAGCCCGCAGACAGAACGGCGGCAGACGCTATCACCATCAAGACGAATGTTATAAGGAAAAACGGCAGATACACCAACAGCAGATTGAGTACCCCGAAGCCCTCATATCTGCCTACGAGCGCGCAGGAATATTTGCCGAGAAAAAATCCGAGCACAGTAAACGGAATGCAAATCAAAAATACAGTTTTATTGTTTACGCCCGATATCAGAATAATCGCGTAGCCGCCTATAATCCCGAGCAGGGAGAAAAAAAATACCTTTGCCGCACCCGTCTCCACCTCGGAGCGTATAACCCGCTCAAACGAACCGTCCACCGCTCTTAGCGCGTACGTAATTCCCACGATTATTCCCACGATAAAAAGCACGGTCGCAGAGATAATCACTTTCTTGTTTTTTTCAAAGAAAGTCTGCAACGACGAGGCTATCATTCTTGTGCGCAAAGTTGACATATCCTATCTTACTCGCCATTGCGAGATATTATGACAAAATGGGTCAAACACATACAAAACAGTAAGAATTTTTCAGATTGTATCGCTCTTGGCGTATGCTATAATTTTTCCTGTGAAAGAGAACGAAATAAAAGCTAAAAAATATCTGTTGCAATTAGGATTTCAGCCCAACTTAAAGGGCTATTCGCTGCTTAGCAGACTAATCGAGTACGCTATGGACGGCGGCGAGATACTTCCGCTCAAATACAGCGGATACCCTCTGCTGTCGCGGGAGTTCGGAGTAGACGCCGCAAGCGTGGAAAAGGATATTCAAAACGCAATATCCTCCGCTTGGCTCAGAGGAAACGTCGATACTCTCTACCGCGAGTTCGGCGAAACGCTCGACGAAAACAAGGGAAAGCCCACAAATAAGCAGTTTGTGCTCACCGCGCTTGAAAGAATATATTGATTTTATCGTCATTTTGCCGCATATGTATCCCTCTCGGACGGAAAAAGCAACCGATTAGGTTGCTTTTTCCCTGTCACAATGCGTAGTGTGACAAAATATATCTTGACGCAAAATCTCCCGTCGAATGACGTAAAGATACGGTTGCGTTCTTATGCCGCTTCTATAAAAGCCGACTCATTAGAACTTATCGCGTAATCGTACATAAACCTACTGTGCACTGCGTATCCGCGAGTGGAGTCTTGTACGAATACGTGCGTGACTGCGCCTATCAAAACTCCGTTTTGCACTATGGGACTGCCGCTCATTCCCTGCACGATTCCGCCCGTCTTTTCAAGCAGTTCCTTATCGCGGACGGCAATGACCATTCCCTTTTCGCCCGCCTCGCTTTGAGACACCACCTTTACTATATCTATGTCGTAGAACTTAGGTTGCGTGCCGTCAACGGTAGTCAAAACTTTGGCAGGTCCTATCATAGCTTCGCCCTTAGCGGCGATTTTATACAGTTCTCCGTCGCTGTCTGCGCTGAAAGTGCCGTAAATACCTATGTCGGTGTTTTGATTTATATCGCCTATCGGAGCGGACAGTCTGTTTACGTCCGCGACGAGACCGCCAGCTTTTCCGCGTTCGCCTTTTACTACTCCGTCAATGCTTGTGGAATATATGTGTCCCGAATTGAGCTCGTAGGAAAGTCCGCTTTCGGCGTCTGCTATATAGTGACCGAGTGCGCCGAAATGTCCGTCTTGCGTAACGAACGTGAGCGTGCCGACCCCTCCTATATCCTCTTTGAGCATCAGTCCGAGCCGATTTTGCCCCGTCAGTTTATCGAGCGCGGGAGTTATATACGTATCGAACGCCTGCCCGTCGCGCATAACGGAGAGTTTGACCGCCCCCTCTGCGGTTTCCAAGATTTTTTTAAGCTGGTAAATCGAAGTTAAATCCTCGCCGTTTATAGAACGTATAACGTCGCCGACCTGCAAGCCCGATTTGGATGCGGGGTCTGCCGTTCCGTTTTCGGTGACGACCTCGCTTTGTCCGATGACGATAAGCCCGCCCGCGTTTACTGATATGCCGATAGGCGTTCCGCCGATTTTTACGTACACGTTATCGTTTAAAACAGCTTTATCGACTTTATTGACAAGCATTCGCCTAACACCCGTAGTATTGACAATATTTTCATTATTAACGCTGTCAGTATTATAATTTGCGTCGTTTTTTGTAATAGTTACACCCATTACAACTGCAAAAAGGCAGATAAACAGTATAAGTATAATTTTCTTATAATCTTTTCTCCGTCCGCTGTGATTGTTGATTTCGTCTGAGTATTGCATACGATTAGCATAAGTCTATCGACTGAAATTTTACGTGTAAATAACTGTAAATTTAAATTTCGGAATTGTCGAATTTTACCCTATTTTGTCAACTTTTAATTTTGTCGGCATAAAATATACAACTTGGAGGGCTTAAATGGCTTTGGACAGTTTGATGATTCTTTTAAAAAACCTAATCATATTTTCTTCCTATGTGACGGAAAAAAGTTCATTTCCAAAGCCACTCTCCAAAGAAAAGGAACACGAATACCTTGTCGCCTACGCCAACGGCGATAAGGAGGCAAAAGAAATACTTATCAAGCACAATCTGAGACTCGTCGCGCACATCGCAAAAAAATATACGAACTACGGCGACAACGACGAACTTATCTCGATAGGCTCAATCGGACTTATCAAAGCTCTTGAAAGTTTCAAGCCCGACAAAGGCACTCAACTTGCGACTTATGCGTCGAGGTGTATAGAAAACGAGATACTCATGACTATGCGCACGTCCAAAAAGCACCGCTCCAACGTGTCGCTGAACGACCCTATCGGCGTAGATAAGGATGGCAACGAGTTGACCATACTCGATATGCTGTCCGACGACTGCTCCGTCATTGACGACGTGGAAAACAATATCCTTATGGAAAGACTGCTGAAAATCACAAAAGCCGTCCTCGACGAGCGCGAGTACGAGATAATCCGCATGCGCTACGGTCTTGGCGGCACGAGTGCACTCACCCAGCGAGAGGTCGCCGCGCTGTTTAACATATCGCGCTCCTACGTTTCGAGGATAGAAAAAAAGGCGCTCGAAAAAATCAAGGAACACGTTTCGCAAGAGGAATTATATTTATAAAATAAGCGCCCTTTTACAAGGCGCTTATCGTTTTCATACGTACTTCGACTGCTTTTGTAATATAATCGCGCGTGAATATCGCGGATTATTCCTTTTTAGCGGCATCGCGTTCGGCTTTTAGCTTTACGAGGCTTTCTATCTCGTCAAGCAGAGTGTTTATATCTCTAAACTGCCTGTGCACCGAGGCGTAACGCACGTACGCAACTTCGTCGATATTTTTCAAGCCTTCCATAACCAAATCGCCTATGTACGTCGATGGGACTTCCTGATCAAGCGAGTTGAGCACCGTACGCTGTATGTCGCCGACCAATTTGTCTATGCTCGTCATAGAGATAGGACGCTTTTCGCAGGACTTCATTATGCCGATTTTGACCTTGTTAATATCGAACATTTGACGCGAGCCGTCCTTTTTTATAACGAGAATAGGCGTGCTCTCGACCGTTTCATACGTTGTAAAGCGCTTGCCGCATTCAACACATTCCCTACGGCGACGAATGGAAGTGCCGTCCTCGTTTTGACGGGAATCCACAACTTTACTGTCTATGCAACCGCAATAAATACATTTCATAGCAAAACCTCTTTCGTTAAAATGATACAATATTTTGTGTAGAAAGTAAAGTTTTCGACACAAAATTTAATATTTTATCCTTAAAACGGACGGCGCGGAATTTATTTGAAGCAAAATTTGCATACAAATTTAAATAAAATAATATAATTTGGTATGAATCGAAAACAATACTCTTTTACCGAAATGTCTCGCAAGGACGTCATCAACGTCGCCGACGGAAGAGAACTCGGGCACGTTTGCGATATGGTATTCAATAACTGCGGCGGGATTATCGGCTTCGTAGTGCCGGGGAAAAAGAGTTTTTTTAAAAGCATCACTTCGTCGGAAAACGTGTTTATCCCTTGGAATAAAATTATAAAAATCGGCTCGGACGTGATACTTGTGGAGCTTGTGGGCAACGCCCGCGCCTGCTCCGTACAAGACCAGCCCTTGCAAGCGACCGCGTACGACGTAAGCGAAACGTCCGACCCACTTTACGCAAGCGCATATCCGTCCGACAGCTACGACCAAAGCCGCTACGCCTGCCCCGCGTACTCCGATGCCGGCGCGCAAACCGTCTACCATACGCAAGACGGCTCGCACACCGTTTGAACTTTAAGCCAAAGCCGCGCGGATTCTTTCCAAAGCGGATTTTTCAAGCCTCGAAACCTGCGCTTGCGATATGCCAACCTCTTTACTGATTTCTATTTGCGTTCTTCCGTCGAAGTAGCGCATTTTTATCACTTCGAGCTCACGCTCGGGGACTTCCTTCAACGCCTCGTACAGGGATATTTTTTCAGACCAGTTGTCGCTGTTTTCCTTTTTATCCGCAAGCTGATCAAGCAACGAAAGGCTCTCCTCGCCGTCGCTGTAAACGGGTTCGTAAAAGGATATAGGTTCGCTGACGGCGTCGAGCGCACAGGCGACTTCCGTTATCGGAACGCCTATTTCTTCTGCGATTTCAAGCATATTCGGCTCGTTGACAGAGTTTTCAATCATACGCTCTCTCGCCTTTAACGCCTTATACGCGGTATCTCGCATACTGCGCGAAACCTTGATTGACGTTCTGTCTCTTAGCACACGGCGGATTTCTCCCAAAATCATAGGCACGGCGTAAGTCGAAAAGCGCACGTCAAGCGATATATCGAAGTTTTCAAGCGCTTTCAAAAGTCCCACCATTCCTACTTGAAACAAGTCGTCCGCGTTCTCCTGCGACTTTGAAAACCTGCCTACGCAGGAAAGCACGAGGCGCATATTCGCGCGTAAAAACAAATCCCTCGCGTCCTTATCGCCCGCCTTTATCTTTTTCAGAAGTACGTCGCACTCTTTGCTGTTCAGCTTTGGCAACGCGGAAGTATCTATTCCGCAAATCGTCACTCTACCCATAATAAATGACAACCTCCTAAGTTATGTAAGGTTGTCGCTTATTTCATATTTAAATTAGTATTGTTATAAACTCAAAAAATATTTACGCAAATTAAATTTTTATATATTTTCCGTTCTGACGCGTATCGTTCGCCGTTGCGAGTTGTATTTAACGCCTTGCGTCGCCGTAAGCGTCCTTTTGCATATTCTTTTTCATATTGCTTACTATCTTCTTTTCAAGCCGCGATATGTAGGATTGGGATATTCCCATCATATCGGCAATCTCCTTTTGAGTCATCTCGTCCTTGCCATACAACCCGAAACGCAATTCGAGGATTTGCTTTTCACGGGGCGGGAGCTTGTCGAACGTATTTTTGAGCAATTCCTTTTCCGCGCTTCCTTCTACGTCGTTATAAACGCAATCGGGGTCTGTGCCGAGCACGTCGCTGAGTAGAAGCATATTCCCCTCGAAATCCACGTTGAGCGGCTCGTCAAACGAAACTTCCGCGCGGGTTTTGGTGGTCTTGCGCAAATACATAAGTATCTCGTTCTCTATGCAACGCGAGGCGAACGTGGCGAGCTTAATGTTTTTGTCGGGATTATAACTGCTTACTGCCTTTATGAGCCCAATCGTGCCGATAGACACTAAATCGTCCATATCTATGCCTGTGTTGTCGAAGCGTTTGGATATGTAAACTACAAGGCGCAAATTGTGTTCGATGAGTTTTAAACGCGCCTCCTCGCTTCCGTTTAAAAACTGCCTTACAGTCTCCGCTTCCTCCTCGGCGGTGAGTGGCGACGGCAAGCTGTTCCCTGCCGATATATAGTTGACAGAGTTTGCGCTTTCTATCCCCAAAAACTCCAAAATTTTGTGCCAAAGCCGTTTGATTTTGTCTTTCATACTGTTTCCCATATAACTCTCCATTTAAAATTAAGCCAATTAGAACATCGAATTTTGCAGTATTATATCAAAATTTTCAAAGTTCCTGTGCGACAGTGCTCCAAGCGCTTTAAACTGTTTTCCGTTTACGTTTATTCCGTCTATGCGCACAAGCGCGAGGCTGTCCTCGCCGCTGACCGTATTGACGTTGATAAATCCCGCGAGTTTTCGCGCGTTCAATCTATCCTCTATCTCCTGCGACAAAATCACTATCGGCAAACCGCTTACGTCGTCCACAAGTAAATTGCCGCTGTCGCAAAGCGCTTGCACCCTTTCGGTTTTGTTCCCGATTTGCAAAGTGGTATTGCAGGTGGATTTCGTCCCGACGCTACGCTTAAACGCTATGAGCTTGGCGCACAAAATCAATGCAATGACCGCTATCGCCATAAATCCGAGCGCCGCATAGGATTTTACGTCCATTCCTATCGCGTATGAAATTCCGTATACCACACCGCCCGTAAAAAACGTAAGCAGTATAAATATCAGCATCGTTCCTATAAAATCTCCCGCCTTGCGCTTAGCGTCCTTGCCTACGGGCGTCGCGCAAACTAAGCATATGAGCGGCGCAAGCGCAACTTTGATTGCTATCTTGGCAACGCTCGGGACAATCGGATAAGCCGCCGCGCAGATTGCACCCAACAGTGCCGCGAATACTCCCCGAGGAATATTCATCTTTCTGCGCCGCACCGACAGCGTAGCGTACAGCAGCATGAAATCCAAAAAGAAGTTATTGAATATTACAAGCTCAATATATACATTCACGCACCTATCATACGTCCGTCGAATGTAAAATACTTTCCTTTGATGTCACACGCGTACAATAAACTTCGCAAATTTTGCCATGCGGATTTTATACGAATTATAAAAGAATATCCGTCGCATGACGGATATTCCGATAATCTAATTAAATAATGCCCTATTATTGTTTGTTGTCGTCGTTATTTTCCCCTCTCAATCTGCGCAGAAAATGAGGCACGTTATAACCCGGCACGTCAATCCTCGACGTTTTGGGTTGTGTAGATTGCTGAGGCGGCTGATACGTCTGCTGAGGCTGAACGGGTTGACTTTGTTGCGGCTGTCTCGTTTGGAAAACGGGACGCGTAGGATACGCCGTCGGGAACTGTTTTGGTTGTTCCTGCACGGGAGCGGACTGAAAATCCGCCGCGGCGAGCGCGGTATCTAACGACTGCGTGCGATGGGTAGGAGCCGAGCCCGCAATCTTTGCAGGTATGTATCGTTTATCCACAAAGCCCGTTGCGATAATAGTAATTTCGACGTCCTGCTTCTTGGGCACGTTTGACATGCCGAATATCAAGTTTGCGTCGGGGTCGATAACGTCCCTTATCATCGCGCAAGCGTCGCTGACCTCGCCGAGCATGAGGTCGTCGCCGCCAACAATGTTGATGATAACGCCTGTCGCGCCCTCGATGCTGACTTCGAGAAGCGGATTGCTTATTGCGCCCTTGACGGCTTCGACAATGCGCATTTCTCCCTTGCCGTAGCCAACGCCCATATGCGCGAGCCCCTTGTTTTTGAGAATGGCGCGTACGTCGGCAAAGTCGAGGTTGACAAGCTCGGGATTTGCGATGACGTCGCTCACACCCTGTACGCCCTGACGCAACACGTCGTCGGCGATTTCAAACGCGCGCTTAAATGTGATTTTTTGGTCCTTAAAGCACTCGACGAGTTTTTGATTGGGGATAACAAGCAAGGTGTCTACGAAGTCTTTCAGATTTTTTATGCCTTGCTCCGCATTTTTCATACGGCGCGCACCCTCGAAGGCAAAGGGTTTTGTGACTACCGCCACGGTGAGTATGCCCATAGAACGGGCAATTTCGGCAATGACGGGAGCGGCGCCTGTGCCTGTGCCTCCGCCCATACCTGCTGTGATAAACAAAAGGTCGATGCCTTTAAGCGCGGTCTTTATGCGATTGCGAGATTCCTCCGCGGCGCGCTTGCCGACATCGGGATCGGAACCTGCGCCGAGACCTCTTGTAGTTTCGCTTCCGAGTTGGATTTTGCACGACCTCGGAACGGAGGACATATTGAGCGCTTGAACGTCGGTATTCATAACGACGAAATTCGCGCTCTTAATGCCCGCGCGCACCATGTTATTGACTGCGTTGCAACCGCCACCGCCAACGCCGACTACGACGATATTTGCGTGCCCGTCGATTTTTTGAGTAACGGGTTCTTCAATCGAATCCGAAAGAACGGACGCGACGATTTCCTCGGCAGTTTGCGCGCCGTCCGACTCGATATAATCTTGCGATTGCTCTTTATCGGAAACCTGATCGTTATCAGGTGTATACTGTTCAAAAAACATTATTTTTTACCTCCGTTGAAAATACTTTTTATCATACCGCCGATACCCTCTTTATAAAGCGTATCCGCCATCAACAACAATGCTGTTTTCGAGCTGTCCTCTGCTTTGACGAACCCGGGGAGTTTGGGCGTGACAAGCTCGATATTTTTGCCGATTTTTTCGCTTAAATACTTCCTTGCGCCGCGCATGGACGCGATGCCTTCGCCCGTGAGATATATAGGCAAATATGACGAAGTATTTTCCGCAAAGCCGTCGATAATGCTCGAAATCACGCTTGCAAACACGTCGAGCCTGCCCTTCACGATGGGCACGACCTCGCAAGCCATGATTTCCTGTTCGTCCCTATGCACAAGCCACTTTCCGTCGCTGTAATTCAAATTTATATCGACCAAGCTCTTGGCTTCCTCTGCGTATTCAAACGGCACGTCAAGCGCCTCGCAAATATCCGCGGATATATGCGCGCCTCCGAGCGAGAAGGATTTCATATCCAAAACGCCCTCGCCCTTTGCAATCGAGACGCTGCTTGAAAGATAGCCTACGTCGATGAGCACGTAAGTATTTTCGCGCTGTTCGTTATCCAAAAGCGCGACGCACTCCGCCCAGTTAGACGCGATATAACGCACGTCCTTGAAGCCGAGCTTGTCCGCAACGCCGTCGAACATATTTACAAATCTGCGCTCGGCAAGCACGTAGGATACGCACGCGTCAACGCTGTCGGCATACATTCCGCGAACGTCGGAGTAGAGTTTTTCATCGCCGTTGATTGCAAAGTATACAGCAGAAGTATTGACTACGATAAAATCCGACAAATAAAAGTCGTTGCCCTTGCGCAAGAGAAAATCTATATCGTCGTCGGCGATGCGTCTGCGGCGGTCGAGCCTTACGGATACGTGCTTGGATACAACCAAAACGAACTCGCTCGGGACGCCTATAAACAAACGCTTGGCGCGGGAATTTGCGGCAACCATAGCTTGCGAAAGCGCTTGCTCGGCGGCTTGAAGCGTTTCGTTTTTGTCAAACCACTCGCCGTCCGCATAACCGGGCTGTTCTGTTTCCACAATGGATTTTATACCGAAAACGCTCTGCGCCTTTTTCACGCCAACGATGGCGCTGATAAGACGCGAGGTCACGTCAAGCACAACTATATCTTTTGTGAACAATCCGCTCATTTGTTCCTCGCCGTAAAATATACATTTATTATAATATATATTATTAAAAGCCGTGTCAATGATTTAGTGAAAATACATTCTGAAAAATTTTGGAAAATCCTTTAAAACCCGCGTTTTTTGCGATAAAACGAGCATATTTTATAAAACGACGCAAATAAATCGCAATTATTTTTCTTCCAAGCAAATATTTACGCCGAGCGAAGAAAACAATCCTACGAAATTTTCATATCCTCTGTCGATAAATCGAGTGTTGAAAACTCTGCTTTTTTCACTTATTTTCATGCACGCTACGCTGAGCCCTGCGCCTGCGCGCAAGTCGGTGGCGTACACGTCTGCGCCGTGCAATTCTCCGCCCTCCACGGTAGCGCAATTCCCGTCAACGGATATTTTTGCGCCGAGCTTTAATAGTTCGTCTACGTGCGCGAATCTGTTTTCGAATACGGTTTCCTGCACTCTGCTCACTCCGTTTGAAAAGCACTGACACGCGAGATACTGCGGTTGCATATCCGTAGGAAAAAGCGGAAAAGGCGCGGTTATCACGGATTTTGCCTGTATAAATCCGTCCGAGCGTATGCGAAAACCTACTCCGTTTTCGCTCACCTCGCAACGCTCGTTTTTGTATGCTTGAATGATCGAGCGCAAATCACCCGCGTCTACTCCGTACACCCTAACGTCTCCGCCGCAAAGCGCGGTTGCCGAAAGCACCGTGCCCGCGACTATTCTGTCTCCGCAGGGTTTTAATGTCGCGCCTTTCAATTCCTTTACGCCCTCGATTTGCATCACGGAAGTTCCCTCTCCGCTTATTTTCGCGCCCATGCTTTTAAGCGCGTGCGCGATTGTGACTATTTCGGGTTCTCTTGCGCAGTTTACAAGCGTAGTACAGCCCTCGGCAAGCGACGCGCACATAAGCAGATTTTCAGTCGCGCCCACGCTCGGATAACGCATAACTATATTCGCTCCGTGCAAACGCTTTGCCTTGCATTTCAAATTTTCGCCGTCAAAGTAGGCTTGCGCCCCCATTCGCCTAAGCCCGTCAAGGTGTATGTCGAGAGGTCTCGCGCCTATCGCGCATCCGCCGGGAGTGGGCATCTCCACCTCGCCGAGTACACTGAGCAACGCGCCGAGCATAAACATAGACGAGCGCATGGATTTATACAAAACCTCGTCCGCGCACCCGCGCGTCACGCTTCCGCGGACGCGTATGCGCAGTCCCTCGCGCGTTATTTGCGCGCCGAGTTCTTCAAGTATGTGCGTCATATTTTCAATATCGGATATGTAGGGACAGTTTTCGATAATTACGTCGTCTTTGGTCAAAATGCTCACCGCAAGCAAAGGAAGCACCGCATTTTTCGCGCCGCGAACCTCCACGCTTCCGCTCAGCGCGTTTCCGCCGTTGATGACAATACACTTTTCACTCATACACTTCACCGTATGCTCAATTTTCTTTTTGGGTGTTTGACGCCGTTTGTTTTGTCATCGGCGTAGAAAGTGTCCGCTTTGACGAAAGGCAGACGGTTACGCGATATTGAAAGCAATATGCCCATCGCGCCGAGATACGCCACAAGCGAGCTTCCGCCTGCGCTAACGAACGGCAACGGCAGTCCCGTAGGCGGAACGGCTCCGCATACGACCGCGGCGTTGAGAAGCGCCTGCACCGTAGTGACTGCGGTTATGCCGATTGCGAGATAGCAAGAATATCTGTCGCTCGCCTGCCTTGCTATTTTAATTCCGCGCACCGCAATCACCAAAAACAAAATCATTATTATCGCCACCCCAACGAGTCCCGTTTCCTCGCCTATGACGGACAAAATGAAATCGCTTTCGGCAAACGGCAAAAACAGATACTTTTGACGGGAATTGAAAAGCCCTACGCCAAACAGCCCTCCGCTCCCGAGCGCGTAGTAGGATTGAATAAGTTGGTATCCCTCTTCAAGCGGCGACTTCCACGGGTCTAAGAACGCGAGCATTCTCTGCATTCTGTACGGCTCTGCGATTATCAAAACAACCGCGCCTACTATTACGGGAATGATAAGCATTACAAGATGTTTTATGCGCGCTCCGCTTGAAAAAAGCATTATGAAAATCACCGCGACCGAGCACATGGTTATCGACATATTCGGCTCGATTATCAAAAGTACGCAGACCGCGCCGCCCGCGAGCAAAACCGCAAGCACTCCGCGGAACTTGCTCATATCCGTTTTGGCGGCGATGAGCGAAATCATCATCACCATAAAGAACTTTGCGTACTCGGAGGGTTGTATCGTAAAAAATCCGAGATTGAGCCAACGCTTTGCGCCGTAGCTTTCAACGCCTAAGACAGGCAAGAATACCATGCCCAAAAGCGCGAGTCCAACGAGATAGAGAGGGATCGTAGCCTTTTTTACTTTCTCGATATTTACAAAGGACAATCCGAGCATCGCAAACAGCCCGAGCGCAAGCGCGACGGCTTGCGTTTTTACGTAATGAAACGAATCTCCGAGTTGCGCGTTTGCCGAATAGCTCGACGCTGAATATATAAATACCAATCCAAGCAAACTGAGAAGCACCGCAACTGTCGCAAGCGGAATATCTATGCCCTGACTTTTGCCTTGAAAAGTACGCGTTTTTAAAGGCGAAATATCGCGT
>JAMPEA010000019.1 GCA_023665365.1 Bacillota bacterium | reverse complement strand
GTTGTTGACAGATGGGGGGGGGGTAGCTTATAGTAGAAAATAATATTTATACATATTTTCAAATCGTTTATGCAGAACCTCTTTTGACGGAAATATCTATTTATATTTTAGCAACCGTAACAATCTAAAACAAAATTTTACAACAAGGAGAGAGCAACGATGAAAAAATTCAATAAAATAGCATTGATACTAACTGTGTGTTTGATTTCCGTTGTGCTGTGCGTATGCCTTGTTGCTTGCGGTGATGACGACAAAGACAGTCATACTCACGACTGGTCGGCATGGCAGGTGACAGCGCCGCATGATGGCGAGACGGGAAGCGCAACGCGCAGTTGCAACGTGGACGGATGCAACGAGACGCAAACGGCGACGCTCCCTGCGCTTAGCAACGTAAGTTACCAATTTGGCGCAAACACCGCCACTTGCGGAGAGGACGGCTTGCAGAGCGTCAGCATATCTTTGGAGGGCTACGGCACGGTTACGTTTGACATTCCGTCAAGCGCGACGGGCAATCACGCCACGATTGAGCCGAAAGCCGCAGTAGCGGCAACCTGCGTGGCGCCGGGTGCGGAAGCGTACTACGAGTGCAACGTGTGCCACAAGAAGTTTAGCGACAGCGAGGGCGAGAACGAGATTGCCGCGCCGACCCCCACGCAGATTGACCCCGACAATCACGATATAAAGGAAGTTGCGGAAGTCCCTGCAACCTGCAAAGCGGACGGCACGGAAAGTCACTACAAGTGCGAGGATTGCCATACGCTTTTCAGCGACCAAGCGGGCACAAGCGAAATAGAGGAAACCTCGCTTGTTATATCCAAGGATACGGCGAGCCACGTTTTGACGCCTCACCCTGTTGCCGCCGCAAAGTGCAACGCAAAGGGCACGGAAGCATATTGGTCTTGCGACGTTTGCGAAAAACTTTTCAGCGATTCGCAGGGCGAGAATGAAATCGACGAGCCTGCCGAAATCGACTACGCACCTCATACGCCCGTTCACAACAACGAAAATCCTGCAAGTTGCTACCTCAACGGTTACGAGGAGTATTGGAACTGCGACGTTTGCGGACTTATGTTCAGTGACGAGCTGTGCGAGAATGAAATTGATGAATGGGTTGTAATTCCCGCAGGACATAATTTCGTTGCAGTAGAGGCAGATGCGGCAGCTCGTACAATTACCAAGGGCGGACTTTCTTTTAAATGTATTGCGCATTGGTGGTGCGACAAATGTCATGAATTCCTGTATTTAGATGAAAATTTGACCAATCAAGTTACAACGGTTAATTATGCGAGTAGAAGCGGGGCTTTATTAAATATCGGTTATAATAAAGTAGATTCTACAAATACTTTGCAAAACTATGGCTATCTTGTTAATAGAGGCACAACGTTTTATATAATGACATACGTTGCCGATTGTGACGGAAGATATACATTCACCTTAGATAATGATGAAAAGATTACCACAATTATGTATAAGACGGTCGAAAGCACTAGCTCCGTGACGGTTTATGTGAATTCCGCATGGGTAAATAGCGCAACCACTGAAAACGCATATTCCAAATTCGTGACGGCAGGAGAATCTAATCCACACGGCGTTACAGTTGATATGTTAAAAGGCGAATATATAACGATAGGCGTAAGCGTACCCACTTTTTCGTTGAATATTGACATTGACTATCTGTCTGTGGGCGACAATATGGTTTGGATAGAGGAAACATATTCCGAAAAGGACTATACTTTCACACCGTCGGAAACCAGAAAATATACACTGTCTGTTCCCGAGGAATTCGGCGTTGATATGAATGGAAATCCTTTTGCGGACGGTGGAGAAGACGGACTTGTTTTCCAAGGCGAAGAGGGTGTTCCGATTACGTTTACTTTGATTAGTGTGGAAAAAGCAGGCGTGTTTAAACTGACAATCGACGAAGTGCCTTTGCTTAATACCGAAGAGGCTATCACGATAAGCGTTATGAATTACAAAGAGGCAACGAGCGAAACAGGTGTAAAAGACCCGAGATACGTGCTTGAAATGTCAAAAACGCTCCAAGCAGGTAAGTATAAACTTACGATAACAAGCAGTGAAAACTTTATGAGAGAGAACGTGCTTATGGCTAAGAACAGCTCCGATACCGTAGATCAGCTTACGGGTAGTACGTGGTTAGACGGTACGGCGGACGTATATATGGATAGCTACAATTCACGAATACTCGATACTAATGATAGTTCATTGTATGAAATTACAGGTTCGGCACCAAGAACTCCGCGCGTGATTACGTTGGATTTAGATGCTGACGATACGTTGGTATTCTTAGCAAACTGGGGACTCAATTTGACACTCACACTCGAACTTGTAGAACTCTACGAATAAAAGCATCATAATAACTTGACGATATTAACAGTTTTATGATATTTAATCGACCGTGCATAGACTATCCCCAAATCGGGGATAGTCATATGCAATTTTTACATAATATTTAAGGAGGCATTCGATATGGACGGCAATTTTGAAAAGTTCAAAAAGCGGATTTGGATTGACGTGCTTATCAAGTGCCTCGTTTTTGGTTTTGCGGCGGGTTTTGTGGCTGTAAACGCGGCGCTTTTGCCGTGCAAGCTAAAAGGGATTGACCTGCTTTGGATATACTACGTGCTCATCGCGCTTGCGGGCTTTTTGCTCGGCGGCGGGGTTGCGTTTGTCATCTTAAAGACCAACGACAAAAAAATCGCAAAGCGGCTCGATTGCGAGTTCGACCTCAAAGAGAGCGTGCAGACCGCGCTCGAATATCAAGACGCAGAGGGCGATATGCTTGCCGTTCAGCGCGAGCGCGTAAGCGACGCGCTTGCAAAAATCCCGACCAAGAGGCTTGCTTTTAAGCATATTATCGCCACCGCGCTTTGCGGCGTTATTTGTCTATTGGGCATTGTGGCAATCCCCGTGACTTGCACGTACGCCTCGGCAGGTTCAACCGAGACCCCCGCGCCTCCGCCTCCCGACGAGCCTATCCGCACCGTCACCGATTGGGAATGGGCGGCGCTCGACGAGCTTATAACATACGTGACAAACTCCAAAAAGGCGGACAGCGTGACGAAAACAGGAATGCTTTTGCAACTTAACGGGCTTAAAGGCGCGCTCCTTGACGGAGTGACCGAGAGCAGTCTTGCCGCGTTTGTGCAAAACACCGTCAACGGCGTTCGCAACGTCGTCAAGGACGCAAACGCCCGTAGCGGCGTGTCGGAGGGGCAAAAGACGCTCAACTCGCAAGAGGGCGAGTACGTCGTAAACAGGCTGTTTGAAATCTTTTCGCTTTCTCCCGACAGTCAAGGCGGCGAGGACGACAACAAGCCCGACGACAACAATCAGGGCAGTTCGGGCGGCAACCTCGGCACGGGCGAGCTCAATATCAGCGATATTCCCTTTTTCGACCCCGAAAAGGGCTTCGTAAAAATGGGCGAGGTGCGCGACGAATACTATGAGCGCGTACAACAGGCGTTCGACGAGGGCGCGCTATCCCGCGAGGAGTGGGAGTATATCGTGCTCACCTACTTTGCAGACCTCACTAATAAAGACAATCAATAAAGGAGTCCGCATTATGGACAATAGATTACAAATTGAAAATTTCAGCCGCTCGATTGAAAAAATCAAGCAGGAAATCAAAAAGGACCTCGTCGGTCAAGACGACATAGTTCAAAACGTCGTCATCGCCATCATCGCGGGCGGAAACGTCTTGCTCGAAGGCGTGCCCGGCGTAGGCAAAACAAGGCTCGTGCGTACGCTCGGAAAGGTGCTCGATTTGCCATTTTCCCGCATACAGTTCACCCCCGACCTCATGCCATCGGACGTGACCGGCACAAACGTCATCGAAAAGGACGCGGACGGGCATATGATAACCGTCTTCCGCCGCGGTCCTATCTTTGCAAACCTCGTGCTTGCAGACGAGATAAACCGCGCTACGCCCAAAACGCAGTCGTCGATGCTCGAAGTCATGCAGGAGCATAAAGTCACCGTCGCAAACACTTCCTATCCCATCGCCGAGCCATTTTTCGTCCTCGCTACCCAAAACCCAATCGAGCAGGACGGCACTTATCCGCTCCCCGAAGCGCAGATGGATAGATTTATGTTTAAACTCCTCGTTCGCTTCCCAAGCGAAAACGAGCTCGCGGATATCGTCAATATGACTCAAATCACCATGGACGAGACCGCCGAAGCCGTCATAGACGGCGAGACTATCCTCCAAATGCGCGAGCTTGCAAAAACCGTCCCCGTCGCAACCGACGTGCTCAACTACGCTATCCGCCTCGTCACCCGCACTCATCCCGAGCTCGATACCGCGGGCGAGGTCGCGCGCAAGTATATCAAGTACGGCTGTTCCCCTCGCGCGGGGCAGGCGCTCATCACCGCCGCTAAGGTGCGCGCGCTCATAGACGGCAGATATAACGTCTCCTACGAGGATATCGACGCGCTCGCTTATCCCGTCCTGCGCCATAGAATGAAAATCAACTATACCGCTATCAACGAAAAGCTCGACGCGGACGGCGTTATCGCCAAGCTCATAGCGGAAAACGCCAAGGATAAATAACCAATGAACGATATAGCCGTCAACGAAGCGTTTTTGCAACAAATCGAAAGGTTGCAAACCGTGCTTAAAAATAACGTCGCAGGTACTTTCGGCGGAAATCACAAAAGCAGGACGTTTGGGTCGTCCTGCGAGTTTGTCGATGCCCGCGAGTACGTCCCCGGCGACGATATTTCCAAAATCGACTGGAACGCTTACGCGCGCTTCGAAACGCTATATCTCAAACTCTACCTCGACGAAAGACAGCTCCATACAAAAATCTATATCGACGTCAGTCAATCAATGGCTTTCGGCAACTCAAAAAAACGTACCGCCGCTTTGCAAATCGCCGCTACGCTTGCATATCTATCTATCGCCGAGCTCGACAAGGTTTCAATCTACACCGTGCGAAACGCCGAGGTCGAGGAAATTATATCCGCAATCTCGGGCAGGGAAAGATACTTCGCCGAAATCACCAAACTCAACGATATTCGCTTCTTCGGCGACTGCTCCATCAGCGAAAGTATTCTCCCAAGCGACGTGGGCTACGGCAACGGGCTTTCTATTATCATCTCCGACTTCCTCACCGATAACGACTACGAGCGCGCCGTCGATTTCCTCGCCGATAAAAAACGCGACGTGTTCTGTATCCAAATCCTCGACCCAGAGGAGCTAAACCCCAAAATCCGCGGAAAAAACGTGTTTTTCGACAGCGAAAACCCAAATAACTCCTATCGCAAAAATATCAATAGGGATATTGTCAAGGCTTATAAGCAGGCGGTGCAGTTCGTGCAGGACAGAGTCCGCAACTGCTGTCTCGCTCGCGGCGCAGAATACGCCCTCGTCAGAAGCGATAAGCCTATCAGCGAAATCTTCTTCGAACAATTCGCGCAGTCGGAGGTGATAAAATGAGTTTCTATTATCCTCTCGGGCTGCTCGGACTGCTCGGAATACCCATAATCATTCTGATTTATATCATCAAATCCAAATACACCGAGCAGACAATAGCCTCCACGTACCTCTGGACGCTCAGCGAAAAGTTCCTCAAAAAAAGGAAGCCTATCTCGAAAATTACGGGCATCATCACGCTTATTTTGCAAATCCTCTCGGTGCTCGTGCTGTCTCTGCTCGTCGCGCAACCCGTCTTTACCGTCAAAAACTCCGCAAGCGATATTTACGTCATCTTGGACGGCTCGGCAAGCATGAATATGAGCTTCGACGGGCAGACTCGCTTCGAGCGCGCAAAAGACAGCGTCTTGAAACTCATCGACAACTCCCGCGGGGGCAGTAAATATACCCTCGTCCTCGTCCGCGACGAAGCAACCGCCGCGTTCGAGAGCGTCTCCGATAAGGAGCAGGCTAAGTCAAGCGTCAAAGAGCTCGCCGCAGGGTGGAATAAATCCGATTGCTCCTTGGCTATTCTCGGCGCGCAGGAGTATTTCGACCAAAATCGCTCCGCAGAAATCTACCTTGTCACAGACAAGCAATATACAATTTCAAACAATATGACCCTCATCGACGTGTCAAAGGGCGAGAAAAACGTCGCCTTTTGCGATTTCGGCTACACCTACGAGGCGCAGGGCGTGCGCGGCAGCGGCGAACTCGTTTCCTACTCGCAGGACGCGACCGTCACCGTCGAGCTTTGGGCAAGCGTCGAAAACGACGACGAGCCCGCCAAAATCGCCGAAACCTCCGTCCGCCTCGTCGAGGCTGTCCCGCAGCAATTCGCCATTCAAACGGAGCTAAACGCCTTTTCCAGCTTGCAGTTGCGCATCGCAAACGCGGACGCGCTCGTCGAGGATAACACCGTCATTCTCTACGACGAGGCTAAGGCGCAGGAAAGGCAAGTCCTCATCGTCAGCGACTTGCAGGACAGCGCCTATCTCAAAAACGCCATCGCGCGCGCAGGCAAAGCCTCCGTCGAGCTCATGAGCACAAAAAAATACGAGGAGTCTCCCGCCGACGGATACGGGCTTTACGTGTTCAACGGCTATGCTCCCAAAACCCTCCCCAAAAACGCCGCTATCTGGCTCGTGGACGCCGTGGACGGCAGCGGCAAAGGCTCGGGCATAAGTTTCAGAGACTACGAAATTCCGCGCGACTCTACGGGCTCGGACAGCTATTTTACCGCTAAGTACACCGACGGCACTTCCTCCCTCGAAAAATCGCTCACAAAAGATTTGATTAAGCGCGAAGTAGCCATTAGACAGTACGCCAAATACGGAATTCCGCGCAAATTCACATCGGTTTTGAGTACGGGCGGCGATACCGTCGTTGCGACCGGTCTAAACGACAACAACGACAGACAGGTTATTTTCGCATTCAAAATCGGCGACTCCGACTTCGGACTCTCGGAGGACTTCATCATACTCGTGCGCAATCTCATCGAGTATTCCTTCCCCTCCGTCATCGAGCAGTCCGCATACAGCGCGGGCGACGTGATGAGCGTCAACGTCGTGCCCGGATGCGAGAGCATCGTCGTCACTTCGCCGAGCGGCAAAAGCGTCACGCTCGATACGATAGGCGCGGACGTCTGCGAAGTCCTGCTCGACGAGGTGGGCGTGTTCACCGTGTCCGTCAAACGCTCGGGGAGCGAAAATACCGATATTAACGCCTACGCCTCCGTGCCTTTGGCTGAAAGCAATCCCGTCGGCGAGGGAACTCTCACCCTCGGCGGCGACAGACAATATAAACGCTCCGACGGCTTTTACGACGACCTGTTGGCGTTTTTCATAGCGATAGCGCTGCTGTTGCTTGCGGATTGGGGGATTTACTGCTATGAGCAATATCAACTTCGATAATCCCTTGCTTTTGTGCATTATAATTCCGCTTTTGGCGCTCGTTTCGGTGCCGTTTTTCATCGCGGTGCGCAAGGATAATGCCAATCTGCATAACGTGCTTTCGCTCGTGCTTCACGTCATAGCGTGCGCGTGCTTTACGCTTGCCATAAGCGGAATGTCGTACGAAAAAGTCGTCACAAAGACGCAGGTCTACGTGCTTGCGGATATTTCCTACTCGGCGGAGCACAACCTCGACGACGTTCAAAACAGCGTCGATAAAATCGCGCAAAAACTGCCGCGCAACTCCCAGATAGGCGTGATATGCTTCGGCAGAAACTATATTAAACTCTCCGACCTCGGCGAGCCCGTGCCCGATATAAAATCCGCCTCGCAGGTGGACAGAACCGCAACCGATATAAGCTCCGCGCTGAGATACGCAGGCACTCTGTTTGACGACGGCGTTATAAAGCGCATTGTCGTCGTGACAGACGGCGCAGAGACAGTCTCCTCAAACAATCTTATAAAGGTCGTGTCCGCGCTCGGCGATAAGGGCGTCAGGGTGGACGCGGTGTTTATAGACGACAACTTGGCGGACGATATAAGCGAAATTCAGCTCGACGCGGCGGACGCTACGCCGTCAACTTATCTCGGCAAGGAAGAGGACGCCGAAGTGCTTGTGCGCGTGAATTGCGGACTCAATCCCGACGGAAGCCAAATCGAGCGCGTGGACGGCTACGTCAGTCTGTTTTTAGACGGCGAATTGCTTGTCAAAAAGACCGCTACGCTGTATAACGGGCTTAATACGATAAATCTGCCGCTATCGACGGACGAAGCGGGCGTTTTCGAGTACGAAGTCAAGGTAGAACCCGTCGATTCGAGCGCGGATACGTCGCCGCATAACAACGTATATAAGTTTACCCAGCGCGTCACCGACGAGCGAAAAGTGCTGTTTATCGGCGGGAATAACGCGGATTTGGAAGCGGGTCGCACTATATACGGCGTTGAGGACGCGGATTATATCTCCGACCCGTCGAAAGTCCCTCTCGGGGTGGAGGATATGTGCGAGTACGACGAAATCGCGCTTTGCAACTTCGACGTGCGCACACTCTCTGCAAGCGATATGTTTGTGACGAGCCTCGCAACGCTCGTGGACGACTACGGAAAGACTTTGACCACCTACGGCAATACGTTCATACAGGAGGACGACCCCGACGACAAAAATTCGCCTCTCAAAAAACTTGCGGATTTGCTCCCCGTGCGCATAGGCAATTACGACCAAGACAAGCGGCTTATAGCGATAGTGTTAGACGTGTCGCTGAGTATGAACTTCACAAGCCGTCTCGCCGTTGCCAAAAACGCCGCAATCGAGATTATAAAGTCGCTGAGCGCGACGGATACGGTTATGGTTGTGGGCTTCTCGGGCGTCGTGAAGGAATTTATGCCTCCGACCGCGCTCACCGCGACTAAGGTCATTATAGAAACTATCAACGCGACGGAAGTCGAAAACGGCACGAATTTAAGCGCCGCGCTCAAACATACCTACGACCTTATGCCGCGTCGCTATCACGATAGACAGGTGATAATAATCTCCGACGGGCTCGACCCATCGGCAGACAGGGCGAACGCCAAGGCGAAAGCCGCCGAGATGTCCGCCGACAATATAGCGGTCTCGGCGCTCGGAATTTATCCCGAGGAAGCCGACAGCGACTTTTTAAGCGACTTGGTGTATAACGCGTCGGCAAAGGCGGGCGTATTCTACAAAAGCATCACGCACGAGAGTCAGGCGCAGGGCATTATATCCGAGATAACCGCAGAAAAAAAACAGATAGAAACCGTGGGCGATTTCGAGGTGACAATCACGCGTCCCGACGACGAAGCCGCAGACGGAGTGACCGATATAGACAACGTGGGCGGTTTTTGGTACAATCAAGCAAAAGGCACGGCAAAGACGGTGCTGACCGCAAAATATTTCCGCGATAAAGTCACTTCTTTCGACGTTCCGATATACGCCTATTGGAATGGCGGCGGAAAGGGCAAAGTCGTCTCGTTTTTGTCGGATATATCCTCCGATTGGACGGCGGATTGGACGGTCGGCGGCGGAGCGAAATTCCTTTCCAACATTCCGTCGGCGACTCTGCCCGACGAGCGGATAAACACTCCGTTTATTTTGCAGACGGAGGGCAGCGGAAACTCTACGACTTTGCGAGTCTACGCGTCGGAATCTCTGTCGAGCGGAGGGACTTTCAACGCGTTGCTCAGAACTCCCGATGGGCTTGTATACGAAAAGACGCTCGCCTACGACTCCGACGGATACGTGGCGACTTTCACCACTGACGCGCCCGGTAGCTACAAAGTGCATCTCGAATACGATTTCAACAGCTTGCACTACGAGTCCGATGCGGAATTTGCCGTCTCCTACTATGCCGAATACGACGCGTTTAAAACATACGGAAAGTCGCAATTATACAGGCTTTTGAGCGAAAACGGAAGTATCCTCGAACTCGACGAGGTGAGCGAGCTCGACAACAGCGGCGCGAGCTATACCGTGTATACTTTCAGTTTCAAACTTCCGCTTATGATAATATGTTTGATTTTGCTCGTTATAGACATAATAATCAGGCAGATAAAATGGCAGGATTTAAAGTCCTTTTTCGAGGGGCTTAAAAGGAGGCGCAGATGAAAAAGAAAATCGCAAGCGTAATATTGATTGTGTTCTGCGTCGTCCTCTGCCTTGCGGGGTGCAATAACGGGAATTATATCGACAAGGGCAACTTGGGCGGCAATACGCCCGTGACGCCGATTGACCCCGTAAATCCCGACAATCCCGATATCGGCGGAGATACGCAAAACGCAAATGATTACACCGTATCGGTGTACTACAACAACTCCCTTTTCGACCCGAAAGAGGAAGATATATTCGTCGTTTGGAAAAGCAATACGCAAGTGAAAAAGGTTCGGCTCGGCGGCGACGGCAAGGCTAACGCGGGCGAGCTTGACGGCACTTACGGAGTCTATCTCGAAGGATTGCCGTCAAAGTATTCGTACAATCCGAGTGCATATACCGCGACATCCGACGCTCGCAAGGTGACTTTGCTCATCACGGATATAAGGACGCCGGAGTCCGGTGACGGAAGCGGACTTTATATGGGTCAAGGTTGTTATTCCGTAAAATACGACGGCACGTATCGTGCACAGATAAATAATTCTGCACACACGCTATATTACGAATACCAACCTACGGCGGCGGGGGTGTATAGCGTGGAATCCTGGGTGAGCGTCTACGACAACGAGATAAACCCCTACGTTGTGCAATACTCCGGCTCGTCGGCATATAAAAAAATTGGCGATAGGGTGGACGACGGCGGCTACGCGCTCGCAGGCGGATATACGCGCAATTTCCGCATGGAGTACAGAATAACCGACGACGAAGTAAACGGCACGTTTACCTTTGCGGTCGGGGCGGAGTGCAAGACGCAATCGGATTATCCCGTGTACGTGGACTTTGCAATAACCTACGAGGGCGAACATAAATCGGACTACTCCGACGTGCGCACGGTGCGCGCAAAGGAAGCCCTTACGAGAGCCGCCAACTCGCAAAGCGAGTTCATATGGGCGGATATGGAGACGAAAGTATTCGATATGTCGAAATTCCGCTACAACGAAGATACGGGCTTTTATCACCGCTACGATGCGGAGCTGTACGCCGCTAATGCCTTGGGTTACGGCGCGGGCTACGGACCTATCCTCTGCTGTATGATACGCAAGCAATCGCCGAGTTACAGCATAACCTCGCTTTACGACGCGAACTCGGTCGGGCTTGGATACAACTATCTGAGAATGTACTGTAAGTTGGAAGCGGAAAACAAATACGCCGTTTTGGACTATACGGATTTTATAAGGGTGGACTACGCGAGGGTTTGCAACAGCTCGGGCGTGTGCTACGTCACAAAGGAGCTTCAAGAGTTTTTGCAATACTACGCCGAAACCCACTCGCTGTATACCGACGGCGCGGGCGCGGCAATGGGTTCTCCCGAGATTATGGGATATTCTGCAAATCAAGACGCGCTATGGCTGTTTGCGTGCGGCTTTTACAGCTAATACGTCTTTTAGGTGAGATATGAAAAACAAAATCAACAAAATCTTCATCATATTTTTGGCGGCGGCTATCATATCGCTTGCCGCGTGCTGTCTTTTTGCCTGCAACGATTCTAAGCTCGAAAAAATCAGCATAGAAAATCCTTTGACGGAATTTAAAATCGGCGACGAATTTTCGCTCGGCGACGACTTCAAGGTCATCGCGCACTTCGGCGGCGGCAAAAAGCAGGACGTCACAAGCAAGGTCGAAATCAGAAAAGAGGACGGCTTCGATATGAACGCCGCGGGCAATTATATAATAACCGTCGTGTACGAGGGAAAGCGCGAGGTCTATACCATAACCGTCGGCGATTTCGAAAACATTCTGCGCAGGATAGAAGTGGACGACTCCGACGTGAAAAAGAGCTACCTCATCGGCGACAGCATTTCCTTTGACGGTTTAAAACTCAACTGCACCTACGAGAACGCGCAGGGCAACTTGGTGGACTCGGTTGTGACGAGCCTCAAAAATTTCGACGTGGAAATCAAGGACAAAAACGGCGACGTGACGAGCGGCGTGCTTATGACGCTCGGGCAGTACACGGTGACGATTTCAAGCGGCGCGGTCGGCGACAGCTACACGGTTTCGGTTGACGGCGTAAACCTCGGCACCGTTCAGGGCGCGATTTTTACGGGCAAGGCGTTTAAAAGCAACGTATTATCGGGCGCGTACACTGCGCGCGAGGGCATGGACGAGGAGTCGATATCCGACTCGTTTAAATACGAGTACGAGTTCGGAAACAACTACACCTATATCAATCAACTTTTGCCGTCGTCAGACAGCGCGCAATATCATTTGAGCCTCGACCCAAATATTTTCTGCGCAAAATTCAAGGGCGAGGAAATGGTGGTCGAGGGCAGTATCAATCCCGCTATGATGAACGGCGTGCCTTTCCTTTTGTGGTATTACAGGGGAACGACCTATGGCATAGAGGATACTCTCGTTGAACTCTATAACAACGCAAAAGCAAGCTCCAACGGCGATTTAAAATACACCGTCAACGAGGACGAACGCGAGTATACTTTCTCATTTTCGGGGCTTAAAGTCATATCCAACAAGGCGGATTATTATGAAACTTCCGTCAGTTTCAAACTCGCGGAGGATTATAGCGTACAGTACGTCGAATACACTCAAAAATACTGGGAAAACAACTCGGCGCTTGCAGGTCGCAACGATTATTCTCCGACGTTTATCACAGATAAAAATACAGGCAAAACCCAACCTAACGGCGAGTATTCGTTTAAATCACACGTCACCGTTTCGCAGACTTCTGGCACAAGAACAAAGTCAAACCCCTATACCCGCGATATGTTTAGGTTTAAATCTTTCGACTTGACGTATAACGGCGACGACCTCGGCGACGATGGCGTAATCGAATGCAGCGTTGACGACAAAAATATCCAAATATATATCGAAAACGCAAATCCGTCTACCGCGAGCTTTTTGCAGGACGCTCTCTATTTCGACTGCGAGGGCTACTACGGCGGCGAGGTGGACAGCACTACATTCCTCAGTATCCCCAACGCGTTTATGGCGTACAGGAGGGATAACGTCATAAATATCGCGCTCAGAGAGGGCGGAACTTGGACTCTCAAACTGCGCACCGCAAGCGGCATCAAAAAGACCGTTACGCTTAAAGTCACAGGCAAAGCGCCCACAGTTATGTCGGGCAAGATAGGCAACGCGGCGTCGAACAGCTTTTACGATTCGGACGTTAAAACGCTGGCTATCGGCGGCGAGGTCTATTTCTACGGCAGCGTCAACAAGGCGGCAAACGACGCGCAAGGTTTCGAGATAACCTCAGATAACGCGGAGTTTGCAACCGTCATCGAAACTACTTTCGGCGGCGTGAAGTGCTTTAAATTCAGCGCGACGCAAAACGGCGAGTACACAGTAGAGGTGGCGTCCTCGGTCGCGCCGTCGGTCAAGTGTACGTTCACCTTTACCGTCAGCGAAATACCCGATTACGAAAATATTTTAAAGGGCAAGTATACCGTCACGGACCAAGAGGGCAATATCTATCTTGTGGAATTCACCCCTCGCAACGTGGACGGCGAGTTCGACGGCAGTGTGAAAATCACAAAAACGCCTACGGACGACAACTATGTGCCTTTGACACAGGACGCCGCTTCGCAGACGCTCGAATACTACGTCGATCAGGACGCGCTTGCGATAACGCTTACGCACTCGCTGGGCGTAAATTTAGGCGTGGGGCTCGAAGTGAACGAGCTTGGCGAACTTATCCTCCAAGACAAATACGACGACGTTTACGTCTTGATTCCGACGGAAAACTGAAATTCATTCGATGACGTTGCCGACCGTGTCCGCGCTTAACCCTATCGACTCGATATAATCCAGTATGCGGGGCAGAGCGGCGACGGTCCAGTCGGTGGGGTGCATAAGTATCAAATCGCCCGCCTTTACGTCGCGGATTGCGCGCTCGTATATCAAATCCGCGTCATGGTCTCGCCAGTCGATTGTGTCGCGCGTCCACATTATCACTTTATAGCCGAGCTCCCTGCACGCGTCGAACATTATATCGCCTATGCTTCCGCTCGGCGGCGCGAAAAGTTTGGAGTTTTCATAGTTTGGCAAATCGTCGAGTATGCCGTCTATAAGCCTTTCGGTGAGTACGATTTCCTCAGTGTTTTGTTTGAGAGTCAGCTTTGCGTGGTCGCGGTGCAGATAGCCGTGATTGCCGATTTCAAAGCCGTTTGACGCAACTTTCAGCAGAGTATTGGGATTTTTAGCCGCCCAGCTTCCGCCCACGAAAAAAGTGCAATTATGGCCGCGCTCGCCTATGATTTTCGCAATTTTTTCGACGTTTGCGGCGTTTTCGTATACGTTGAACATCAGCGCGATTTTTTCGCATTCGCCGTCGCCCTCGTAGATGGCGTTGTTTATCGTCTGGGTTACGCCGTCCGCGGGCAGGGCGACCGCAAACGCTATGCCAAAAGTCGTGACAAGCATCGTCACTATGACAAAATTTGCCCAAATTGCACGAAATCGGTTTTCTTTCATAGTACAAAATATGTTTGATTATTCAAAACTATGTGCTACAATATCATTATGCAAAAATTGATTGAATTTGAAAGCGGTCTCAAACTTGTGCTTGTACAGAACACGGCTGTACGTTCCGTCGCGCTCGGCGTGTTCGTCGGGGCGGGCGTTGTAAAGGAAACTCCCGAAATTGCGGGAATATCCCATTTTATCGAACATATGGTGTTCAAAGGCACCAAGACCCGAAGCAGTTTCGATATAGTCAACGAAATCGACAGCATAGGCGCGCAGATAAACGCGTTTACCTCAAAGAGCTACACCTGCTTTTACACAGTGTCCATCGATACCAACGTCGGCAAGTGCGCGGACGTGCTCAGCGATATGTATTTCAATCCTCTGTTCGACGGCGAGGAGCTTGCGCGCGAGCGCAGAGTCGTCATCGAGGAAATCAATGAGAGCGAGGACACTCCCGACGACGTTTGCACGGAGCGTTTGCTAAGCGCGTTCTTCAAGGATAATCCGCTTGAAAAGCCCATTCTCGGCTCAAAGAAAACGCTTGAAAAGATGACCTCGGCGACGCTTAAAAACTATCATGACAAATACTATACTGCGGCAAATACGGTGATTTCGATTGCGGGCAATATTTCCGAAAAGAGTGCGATAGAACTCGTAAAACGCCACTTTGAAAGCAAATTTTCCCGCAAGGATTCGACCGCTCGCGTCGAGCTTGAAAAAGCGGATTCTCACAGCATATTCACCAAAAAGAAAAAGCAAATCGAGCAGGCGCACGTCGCGTTTGCATTCCCCGCATACGCCTATGACGACGACAGGGCGGTCGCGGTGCAGTTGCTTAGCGTGATATTCAGCATGGAGATGTCCTCGCGCCTCTTTCAAAGCGTGCGCGAAAAGCTCGGGCTTTGCTATACGGTCATCGGCTATCCATCCTCTTACGAGAACAACGGCGCGTATATAATCTACACCGCGACAAATCCCGAGAACGTCGAAAAGGCTGTGCGCGCAATCCGCGGCGAGATTGATTTACTGCTTGAAAAAGGCGTCACCGACGCGGAACTGAATAAGGGCAAGGAGCAGCTTAAAACCTCGCTCGTGCTCGGGCAGGAAAGCACTTCGGCAATGATGCGCACATTCGGCTCGCACGCGGTGCAGACGGGCAAACTTTACGATTTCGACGCTCGCATTTCGGCAATAGACAATACCGGCAAGGACGATATTTTAAACGCCGCAAGGCATATATTCGATTTGAGCAAGGCTTGCGGCTCGATAGTTTCGCCCGCGGACGGCGTGGACGTACTCAAAATTTTAAAATCGTGATTTCCCAAAAAAATCCGCTCGATTTGATTTGCATTAGGTATATTATGCTTGAAATATAATATAAACTATGTTATAATTTCAAATACTGATATGATTTACGGAAGGTAAGTTTTGGCTAATACACGTCAGGCAAAATCGTATACGGGGCGCAGGATTGCGGCAGGCATATTGCTTATCGCGCTTTCGGCGTTCTGTTTTTTGTGCGCCGTCGGAGCGTTCGGGGGCGTAGGCAAGGCGGTCAGCCGCTTTTTGGTGGGCTTTTTCGGCTTGGCGGTTTACGGATATACGTTTGCGGGCGTTATACTCGGCATAGCGCTTACTTTCGGGATTAGAGTCAGAATGCGCTTTACGCGCGCATTGTTTTATTTCGGCTTGCTTATTCTCGGCGTTATGGCGTTGCACGTATACTCGTCGAGCGTATACGTCGTGGACGCAAGCTACGGCAGTTATCTTCTCGATTGTTATATCAATACAAATACCGCGGGCGGAATGTTGCTCGGCGTTATCACGTTCCCGCTTATGAGGCTTATCACGAGCGTTGGCGCGTTGGTTATAGTCTGCGCCGTCTTTTTGGTGTTGGCGTTTTTGGGCTTGCTCCCGTCAATCCGCCGCAACGTGACGTATACCGCCGCTTCCAAAAAGGAAAGACGCGTCAAGCCGCAAAACAGCGACCGCGGCGAAAACGGCTACGTTACGCGCCAAAGGGTCAAGCCGAGCCAAGCGCATCGCATAGGCGTTGCCGACGCTCCCGTCATCACGGACTTCTCGCAGATAGAAAGCAAGGGCGACGAGTCCCTTTACGTCGTTGACGTAGAGGGCGACCCGATGCCTCAAAAGCGCGCAAGGCACACAAAAGGCGCAGAGGGCTACCGCCCGATAAACTCTTTCAATCCGCTTTATCCCAACAGAAACGGCGGCTATGAGGACGAGACGCTTACAAAGCCCGTCCAAAATACCGCAATACGCGCCGATGGAGACGAATATACTTCCCGCGGCGTTGCGCGAGATATTTTATTCGGGCAGGAGCCGAATGCCGAGGTTATGTCCCGTTTCGAGACGGCGTCCAATCCGCGAGACGCGCTTTCAAACGTGTCGCCGTCCTACGACGCAGTTCGCCGCGGAGAGATGAGAAACAGGTTTTCGTCCGGAGATTCGTCCGAGACCGTCAGAGAGGAATTTATCCGCAGATACCGCGAAAACGCGGGCGGCGAGGATAGCGCTTACAAGACGGAAGCCGCAGAAGAAGGCAAGCGCGAAGATATAAGCTCCAAGCTCGATTTCTATGCGTTGATTGCCGATAGGGAAAGGACGTTCGCGCAAAATCCCATTCAGCTCGAATACGACGAGGAAGAGGAAAGCGAGCCTATCAAAAAAGAGGTCGTCAAGCCTACGCGCGTCGTGAGACACGCAGACGGCGCGGACGCAATCAACTCGACGATAAGAAAGGCGGAAAGCGCGGTCGGCAGCAATGTCAATACGGGGATGCTCGGCGCGCTAAATCGCGCGATTGCGGGAGAAAACGCGCCTCAGCAACAGCCTTACGGCGAGCTCGAAGCGGAGTCCTACGACGTATCGCAAATACAGCCGCAGGCAGTCCGCCCGCAAGCCGATTTGCAGGAGAACTACGAAGCAAGCCAGCCCGTCAGACCCAATATCGTTTCCGCCGCCAACTCGGCTATATTCGAGTCTAACGCTCGCACCGCGCAGGAAAAGACGATTGCGGATATTGAAATTTCCGGCTACACGCCGATGAAGGAAAGCAACGTGCCCTACGCGTTTGCGGGCACGTCAATCGACGCAGAGCCCGTAAAACCCGTGCAAAAACCGCCTAAACGCGGCGGATACGAGATGCCCAAGGCTACGCTTGAAAACACTCGGCCCGCCTACGTCGATACAAATCCCACGCAGGGCGGAGACGTGCCGAGCGAGCCGTTGCCCATTCGTCAAAAGGTGACGGGCGCGCCTATGTCGAGAGGGGAAATCCAAAGCACCACGGATATTGCAAAGCAGTCGGGCAGGGATAAGGAAAGCGCAGAGATGCAATCCCGCATCCAAAATATAAAACAGGCAATCAAAGAGACTCCCGCAATCGGGCAGTACGAGCGCGAGGCTTTGCGCGAGGAAAAGATAAAATCCGCGCAGACAAGAGGCGTTTTCGACGACGATAGCGTGAAAAAATCCCCGAAAAAGACGGAAAAAGTCGTGCAAATGCACGTGGAACAGGTTTTGGAAAAACCAGCTCCGCCTCCGCGCCGACCCTATGCCGCTCCGCCCGTCAGTCTGCTCGACCCGCCTAAACCCGAGGAGGACCAAAACGAGGATTACGAGCTTAAAAAAGAGCGCATAATCAGGACGCTTAACTTCTTCAATATCAAGTGCGAGGTCAAGGAAATCAAAGTAGGTCCGACGTTTACGCTTTACAAGCTCAAAGTCGAGATGCCAAGAGGCAAGACGGTCAGCTCCATATGCGGATACGAAAGCGATATTGCGATGAAGATGGAAGTTGACAGCGTGCGCATCATCGCTCCTATCCCCGGCGAGGACGCGGTAGGCGTGGAAGTGCCTAACAAGATAAGGCGTATCGTCACGCTCAGCGAGATTATCGAATCGCCCGAGTTCAATAAAGAAAAAGACCCAGCTTCCTTTGCAGTCGGCAAAAATCTATACGGCGTTAGCCGCGTGGCGAGAGTAAGCAAACTTCCGCACGTACTCATCGCAGGCGCGACGGGCGCGGGCAAGAGCTGTTGTATCAACTCGCTCATCGTAAGCCTGCTTTACAAAGCGTCTCCCGACGATGTGCGCTTGATACTCGTTGACCCCAAGAGGGTGGAAATGACTATATACGCGGGCATACCCCACCTGCTTATGGACGAGATTATCTGCGATACCGACAAGGCTATTCGCGCGCTCAACTGGTCGATACAGGAGATGGAACGCCGCATGAAATACTTCGCCGAGGTCGGATACAGGGATATTGAGAGCTACAACGCCGACGTCAGCAGACACGGGCACGACAAGATGGCGAGGATTATCATAATTGTCGATGAGTTTGCCGACCTCATGTCCACGGGCAAAAAGGCGGTAGAGGACAGCGTAAACCGCATCGCGAGGCTTGCGCGCGCGACGGGTATTCATATCGTGCTTGCGACGCAACGCCCGTCCACGGACGTTATCAGCGGCACAATCAAAAACAATCTGCCCAGCCGTATCGCGTTCAAGGTCACGTCCAACTACGACAGCCGCACCGTCATCGACACCGTCGGCGCGGAAAAACTGCTCGGCTTCGGCGATTTGATGTATTTGACCCCCGGGTCGTCGCTCCCCGAGCGTATGCAGGGCGCATACATTTCAAACGACGAGGTGCGCCGTGTAGTCGAGTTTATCAAACAGCATAACGACAGCTACTTCGACGAGACCGTCAAGGACGCAATCTTCAAAGAGGAAGAGGTCGAAGAGGACGAAAATAAGACCGAAAAAACGCGCGGCAAGGATAAGGGCGGATTTTCTCCCGACCTGCTCGACGCGCTCGAACTCGGCATAGAACTGAGAGAGGACAACAACTCGCCGCTATCCATATCCTATATGCAGAGGAAGCTCGGCTTCGGCTATCCCAAGGCGGCGAAAATCCACGACCAGATGAAGGAATACGGCTTCCTCACCGACGACGGAACGGGCAAAAAACGTATGATTGTCAATATCACGCGCGAGCAGTTGAGGCTTATGCGCGAGGGCGACGTCGAGGACGGAGACGAAGAATAACGCTATGAACGTAGGCGCGATTTCGCTCGGATGCGATAAAAACAGAGTTGACACCGAAAAGATGCTCGCACGGCTTACGCAGGGCGGGCATTGTGTCGTATCGGATGCCGAGAACGCGGACGTACTCATCGTCAATACCTGCGCGTTTATCGACAAAGCCAAGGAGGAGTCTATTGACGAAATCCTTTGGGCTGGCGAGATGAAAAGGCTCGGCAAGGCGAAATACGTCGTGGTTACGGGCTGTCTCGCGCAGAGATACGAGGCGGAGTTAAAGGCGGAATTTCCCGAGGCGGACGCGATACTCGGCGTTTGCAACTACGACGGTATTTTGAGCGTGATAGATAAGATAAGCGCGGGCGAGAGGGTTGTGGACACCGTGTGCAAGGATGCGTTTTTTGAAAAGCGCGTGCTTACAACGCCATACCACTACGCGTACTTGAAGATAGCCGACGGCTGTGACAATCACTGCACCTACTGCGCGATACCGTCTATACGCGGTCGATACAGGTCCGAAAAACCCGATGACTTGCTTAAAGAGGCGAAAAGGCTTAGCGACGACGGCGTTAAGGAACTTATCCTCGTCGCGCAGGACGTGACGCGATACGGCGTTGATTTCGACGGCAAGCCGCACCTAATCGAGCTGTTGAAGCGCCTTGCGGAGCTTGATTTTGAGTGGATACGCCTTTTGTATCTCGAACCCGAGATGGTTGACGACGCGCTCGTAAACTACGTTGCGAGCGAGCCGAAAATCGTCAAATACATGGACATACCCTTTCAGCATATCGACAGCGGCATACTCAAACTTATGAACAGGCACACGGACGAACAGGGCACTCGCGCGCTTGTGAAAAAGGTCAAGGATGCGGGGATAACTTTGCGCACAACGTTTATATGCGGCTTTCCAAACGAGAGCGAGGAGGCGTACTCGAAACTGCGCGGTTTTGTGCAAGAGGGTAACCTCGATTATGCGGGATTCTTTGCGTATTCGCGCGAGGAGGGCACGCCCGCCGACAGGCTTAGCGGACATATCGACGAGGATATAAAGACAAAGAGGGCGGACGAGCTTGCCGCGATACAGCAAGCGATAATCGAGAAGCGCAACAGCGCGCTCATAGGCGCGACCGTGCGCGTGATATACGACGGCATAGATTATGACAGGCAGGCGTTTATTGGCAGAACGTCTGAGCAAGCGCCCGATATAGATGGAGTTGTGTATTTCACGTCCGACGAGCAGGTGCAGATAGGCGAGTTTTACGACGTAAAAATTATAGCCGTCGAGGGCGTGGACCTCATCGGAAGAACGGTGTGATTATATGATTAGCGAGATTGTCAAGATATGCGGACTTAGCAAGTCAGAGATATTAAAGCGATTGTCGGCGTTCAAGGACGGCGGCGTTGAATTTGCCGTTGAGGAGGACTGCCTCGACGCAAAAATTACGATGACTACGCCTCGCGCGAATAAGGATTTTGAAAAAATCAAGTGCGGAGTATACAATGCGTTTGAAAAGGAAGTCTATTCCGCGGCGGACGTAAATCTCATCGACCTTGTGGGGCATTTTTTAAAGACGAGCGGACGCACGCTCGGCGTTGCGGAAAGTCTGACGGGCGGCGAAATCTGCTCGCGCATAGCGGGGATAGCGGGCATCAGCAAAAACTTTTACGAGGGCATAGTCTGCTACAACAGCGATTCCAAGCGATATAGGCTCGGCGTAAGCGAAAAGACGCTTGCCGAGCACGGCGCGATAAGCAGACAGACGGCATACGAGATGGTCAAGGGCTTGACGGTCGCGCCTGTGGACCTCGGTCTTGCGACGACGGGGCTTGCCGGTCCGAGCGGCGATGAGGGCAAACCCGTGGGGCTCGTGTATATAGCAGTAGGCGCGGGCGAGTTTATCCTCGTTTTCGAGAGGCGCTTCGAGGGCGACAGAAACCATATCCGAGGCTGTGCGACGAACGTAGCGTTGTTTTACCTCTTGCGCTATCTCAAAGGCGACGTTTGGACGCTGTGAAAAATATTTTCGGATAATCGCGCAATGTCCCGAAAACGGTACAACGCGTCGGATATAATCTAATCGTAAAAAGGCGGAAACGCAAATATAAAGATATGTATTTATTGTATATATAATATAAGTATATATAATATACATTATAAGGAGTAAACTATGGCGGAAAAAAACGAAAAACCAAAAACCAAAGCGGAAAGTTTGCAAGACGCGCTTGCGCAAATTGAAAAGCAATTCGGCAAGGGCTCGATTATGCTTCTCGGCGATGAAACCGTGCAGAAGGTCGAGGCGATTTCGACGGGCTGTCTTACGCTTGACGTTGCGCTCGGCATAGGCGGCATACCTAAGGGCAGGATTATCGAGATATACGGACCGGAGTCGTCGGGCAAGACGACGGTCGCGTTGCACTGCGTGGCGGAGATGCAAAAGCAGGGCGGCACTGCGGCGTTCATCGACGCGGAGCACGCGCTCGACCCCGTGTATGCGGCAAACCTCGGCGTGCAGATTGAAAACCTCTACATAGCCCAGCCCGACAACGGCGAGCAGGCGCTCGATATTGTCGAAACGCTTGTGCGAAGCGGCGCGGTGGATATTATCGTAGTCGACTCCGTTGCGGCGCTCACTCCGCAGGCGGAAATCGACGGCGATATGGGCGATAGTCACGTAGGTTTGCAAGCGAGGCTTATGTCGCAGGCGCTGCGCAAGCTCACAGCCGTTGCGTCAAAGAGCAAGTGTACGATTATCTTCATCAACCAACTGCGCGAAAAGGTCGGCGTATTCTACGGCAGTGCCGAGACAACCACCGGCGGCAAGGCGCTCAAATTCTACGCGTCCGTGCGTATCGACATTCGCAAAAAGGACGCTATCAAGGACGGCGGCGACGTTATCGGCAATCACGTCAACGCAAAGATTGTCAAAAACAAGGTCGCTCCGCCTTTCAGAACTGCCGAATTTGACATTATGTACGGCAAGGGCATCTCAAACACCGCCTGTATTCTCGACGTAGCCGTCAATAAAGGCATCGTGCAAAAGGGCGGCAGTTGGTTCAGCTACAAGGACGAGAAAATCGGACAGGGCAGAGATAAGACTATCGAATTTTTGGAGGCGAATCCCTCTGTTTTAGATGAAATCAACTCCCTCGTAAGAGAAAACTTGTAATTTAGCGATATGCTTTGTCAAAGCCCCGTTTCTTCGTCGTCGTGTACG
>JAMPEA010000018.1 GCA_023665365.1 Bacillota bacterium | reverse complement strand
CCTTAAAGCATAATAGACTACTTACAAACAAGCAATATAAGCAAAACTTGTGCGAAGTTATGCACGTCCACGACTGTGACGTTCTCGATGACGAAACCGCGGAGAAGTGCATTGAAACAAAGAACGTAGACTTCATTGACGACAGCGTTATTGAAACTGTCAAGCTCGATGACATCGACGCAAACTTCCAAGACGGCAACCGCGTAACTTTGGAAAAACTCCGCAAGCTCGGGCTTGTAAGCGAAGATTGCACAGGCTACACCGTCACCGCTGATAAGCGCCTCACAAAACCGCTTATCATCGTAGCGAATGACTTTACTTTGCCTGCGGTGAAACTCATTGCACTTACGGGCGGACGGGCGATAAAATTAGCGCAAGTTTAAAAAGCACGATTATTTGATTTGATACTTCGTCAACGGCACTCGTCTACACCGTCACGTACAGGTAAGTACGTTTGGCGGTTTGACGAGTGCCGTTTCCTTGTCTGAAACCAAATACTCGCGCTTTTATCCGTTTTAATAGGAAATTGAAAATATGCGGATTTTGTATAATTTATGTCCAAATTCCCCCTTAAAGAATAAGGGGGCAGGGGGATATGAGGAGTTTTCAGGTAAGGGGGTTTATAAGGGGGTATAGGGCGGACTCGGAAAACAGCCCTTACCCCCTTAGTATTGAGGTTACACCTCACCCGTCACTGCGTGACACCCTCCCCTCAATGGGAGGGCTTATTGGATTGCTTCACTATGTTCGCAACGACGGATATGGTGCTTGGCACTCCCTTCCTCCGCGCCCTGCGCGTCGCGTTCTAAACTTCGTAAAGAGTGTGCGTCGTGTAACACCCTATCAAGCCGACGTTAATAAACCCCGCAACAGCTGTACGTCGAGTAGCACTCTATCAAACAAACGTTAAAAAACACCCCCTTAAAGAATAAGGGGGCAAGGGGGATATGAGGAGTTTTCGGGTAAGGGGGTTCATAAGGGGGTTAAGGGCGGACTCGGAAAACAGCCCTTACCCCCTTAATAAGGTGTTTACACCTCATCCGTCACTGCGTGACACCTTCCCCTCGGAGGGGAAGGCTTTTATTTGTTTCACTATGTTCGCAATGACGGATAGCAGTGATGGCGCTTCATACGTAATACGGCTTTCCCTATGGGGTCCCCGCAAAACTGGAACGTTTTGTGGGGCAAAATACCAAGCAAAAGATTTTTGCGTAATATTTTGAAAAAATCTTAGCAAAAATGTTTTGTGCGGTAGGAAAGAATAAATTGAGCAAAAGCGAAACCCTGCTTGCTTGCAAGCAGGGCAAGCAATAGCGATAATTTATTCTTATTCCTCGTCGGGAAGCGAATCAATCTCCGCGGTGGATTGACGCTCGCCTATGCTCATATCGTCAAGCGCGTAGGTGCGCACGTCAAACGTGCCGTCTTTGAGCATAACTTTGACTCTCGCGGTCTGCTTGATAAGGTCGTTGGATTCGACGGTGCCGTCGCCGTCGGGAGTTTTCACCTTGCTTCCGACCTTCGGCATCAGCTTATAAACCTCGTTGTAGTAGGAGTTTTCGTATTTGAGACAGCACATAAGTCGTCCGCAAACTCCGCTTATCTTCTGCGGATTGAGAGACAGCCCTTGCACCTTAGCCATTTTTATGGATACTTTTTCAAAGTCGGGCAGGTGAGTGGTGCAACAGCAGGCGCGACCGCAGGGCGCAAGCGCGCCTCGCATTTTCGTATCGTCGCGTTCGTAGATTTGGCGAAGCTCGATGCGGATTTTGAATATCGACGCAAGCACGCGCACGAGTTCTCTGAAATCAACGCGACCCTCCGCTGTAAAGTAGAAGATGAGTTTGGAGCGGTCAAAGGTATATTCCGCATCGACGAGTTTCATGCTCAGCTTCATTTCGGCGACTTTTTCGCGTATGATTTTAAGCGCTTCCGCCTTGTCGGCGAGGTTTTTTTGTACTTGCGCTACGTCCTCGTCGGTGGCTTTGCGCTGAATGGGCTTTAAGGGTTGCACGACTTCCTTGTCGGCTATGTCCTTATTTGCGATTGCCACCGTCGCGTATTCGAGCCCGCGCGCGGACTCTACGACTACGCCGTCGCCCTCCGAAAAGGATATTCCGTTTGGATTGAAATAATATATCTTGTTGCTGTTTTTAAATTTAATACCGATGATTTCGGGCATTTTATCGTACCTCCGTGTTTGATGGGGTCTTATTTTGAAATTTGTGTCTGACCTCCAAAATCGAAAATAGCAAGTTGTCTATCGCAGATAGCGCGCTCACGTTGAGGGATAGCTGTCTGCGCGTGTCGTTTATGATTGCGAGTATCTTTGCAAGCGCAAGGGGCGAATATTTCTGCGCGAGCGCGGATATTTTATCGGCTACGTGCTTTGAAAGCACCATATTCGGCTGACTTTCGGCGAGCATCATATCGCGCACGATTATCGAAAGCACGTCGAGGAACGCCGTGATATTTTCCTCGTTTGCGACCGCGCCGTCTAAGCGCGCCACGTCCGAACTCTTATTAAGCCCCGACATAAGGTCGAGAGCGGAGCGATACAAAATGCCGTACTCGGGCGAGGTCGCAATCTTGCGCGCTTTGCCGAGCATCCCCTCGCTGCAAGCGGAAGCCACCGCGCTCATCTCCTCGTCGCAACCGAGCGCGAGCATCGCGGCATAGACGGAATCCTTGTCGAATACGTCTATATGTATCGTGCGCGCGCGGGATTTTATAGTGTCGAGCATTGCGGATTCGTTTGCCACTCCCAAAAACACGGTTACGTCCGCGGGCGGTTCTTCAAAAGTTTTAAGGAGCTTGTTTTGCGCCTGCACGTTCATAAGATCCGCGCGATGTATGAAATACAGCTTGCGTCCCGACAGCGACTTGATATACACTGACGAGAGCATATTGTTGACGTCCTCGACCTTTATCTTGTCCCGCTTTAAGTTGACGTGAAATACGTCCGCGTGATTGCCGTGCAAAACCTTTCTGCACTCTGCGCAGTTTAGGCAAGCGGAGTGAGAGTTCTCGCAAAATATTGCCGCCGCTATTAGAGTGAAAAACTCGTCTACGACGACGTCGTCGTTCGATGAGATTATATAGGCGTGCGAAAGCCCCGATTTCAAATCGCTTTGTATCTGCGAGTATGCCCGCGAACCTTTCAAGGCTTTTTCAAACACAAGTTCGCTCACTTGATTATACCTCTTTGTCTCATTGCGTCTATGATTTTTGCGGAAGTGGCGTATTTGTCGATTTCGGGTTTTATTGCAACTATTCGACCGTTTGAAGCGGCGATTTCGCTGACAAAGCCGCCATAAACCCTGTTGAAAAATTCGTTCGATTCCTGCTCCAATCTGTCCTCCGTGCGATAGGTGCGCCAAGAGTGCTCGGGGCTTAGGTCGATGAAAATAGTCAAGTCCGGCAGACAGCCGTCAATCGCGGGGGAGTTGATTTGCCTTATGAGTTCCGCGCCCATCTCGCGTCCGTAGCCTTGATACGCCACGGAACTATCCACATATCTGTCGCAGATGACAAGCTCGCCCCTTTTCAGCGCGGGCTTTATCACTTCGCGCACGAGTTGCGCCCTGCTTGCCGCGTACAAAAGCGCCTCGGTCATATTTGTCATTGCGACGTTTGCCGTGTCCAAAATGACCTTTCTTATCTGCTCGGAAATCTCCGTGCTGCCCGGCTCGCGCACGTACACGGCGGGCTGTCCCGTCCTTTCGAGATATTCTTTAAGCAACCTCAGCTGTGTGGATTTTCCCACGCCCTCGCAGCCCTCAAACGATACAAACATAATAGCTTCCTTTTGCGTTATTTTATAAGTATATCACAAACGGCGGCTTTTAACAAGACATTTGCGTTTAATGATACGGCGCACCTACTCTTAAAGCAATCAAATGAAGTTGATCGGTATAATCCTGTTGTTTTCACCGAGGGGCAGTATTTTTTCATAAGTGCAAATTACTCCGCCTTGTCCTATGTCTACGGTCGGATAGGCATCTTCAAGATTTTTAAAGTGCTTAATATCCTTTAAGTTAGGAGAAGAAGTTTTCTTTATTTCAACGGGGTAAAGTGTTCCGTTTTGATAAAAAAGCAAATCAACCTCGTTGCCGTTGGTGTCGCGATAATAGTATATATTAGGTTCTCTGCCCGCATTGTAATATGATTTTATAACTTCGCTTATCACGTGAGTTTCAAAAATATTGCCAGCCATTGCGCCGTTCATAAGAGTCTCAGGCGTAAGCCATTTGCAAAGATATGCGACAAGTCCCGTATCCGTAAAATATACCTTGGGCATTTTTACGATGCGCTTGCTTATGTTTAACGAAAACGGTTGCAGTAGATAGATTACATTTGATTTTTGCAAAATAGAAATCCATTTTTTAACCGTCATCGCAGATATACCTACGTCTTTTGCAATGGATTCCATATTTAAAAGCTCGCCCGTTCTGCTTGCAAGAGACACCATAAATTGTAAGAACGTCAACCCGTTGCCCACCTGTTCGAGCCGCTGAATATCGCGTTCGATATATGTGTTGACGTAATCGGAATAATATCGTTCCCAATCCATATCGTTGTCGTCATAGAGCTTGGGCATAGAGCCGCGGTGTATGCGTCGCCACAGCTCCTTTCCGTCGGCAGGGATAGTAGATTTGCGTTCGGACAAATAATCAAGCGTCGGCATAAACGGCAAATCAAAAGTGTCGCCGTAAATCTCACGGCTTGACAATCCCAACATATCTATCACGGATATTCTGCCGGATAAACTTTCACTGACGCCTTTCATCAATTCGAATTTTTGCGAGCCTGATAAAAAGTACATGCCGCTTGCCTTATTAGTATCGACAATATATTTTAAGCTCAAAAATAATTCCGGCAATCTTTGCACCTCGTCAATGATAAAGGGCGTTCCCTGTAACTTCAAATATCCCACAGGGTCGCTTGCAATCGCTTGCAATAGCAATGGATTATCAAGAGTTTCGTAATCGATATCGGGATAAAGATTTTTGAGTAACGTGCTTTTCCCGACCTGTCTCGGTCCTGTTACAAGAGTTACGGGATAGGTGTTTTTAACCGTGTCGATTACTTTTTCAATGTGCCTTTTAATGTACATATTGCCTCCAAAAGTTATGAAAATCCAAACTGCCAGTTTAGAATATCATAAATTTTATCAGATTGCAAGCACTGATGCAGGTAATTTAAACGAAATTTTAAATCTCACGATATATAAATTTACGACTAATGTCGAATTAAATTCGAGATTAGTCGCAATTTTGAGACAACAACCGCCCTCAATTGGGCGGTTGTTGTCGCAGTATAAGCAGTGGTTAAAATTATTCTTCTTCGGGTATTTCTATAAGGTGAGCATACAAAACGCCGTTTTCTATCTTAGCATAGCTGTCAGAAGTGAATTCCGTGCCAAGTCCGTCGTTAAAGGATTGTAATGCTTCTTCAAGGTCTTCTTGCTCGGCAACATAACACATATAGTCTTCGTTGCTAAACACAGCTGCATCGTTTTCAAAATTCAACATTCTTATAAAGAGCTGCATCATCCCATTAGGTTCATCCGAAGGTTTTTCTGAGTAACCATAGCACGATACGCCAACTGCATCGTTGTTGGGCAAAGCCGCCGCGAGAGCGTCTTTTACAAAGTTGCTTATCGTGTCTATTGGAAAGCCTTCAACAGGTTGGGCGGACATAATTTCGTTGTATACGCCTTCTTCACTCTCCGAAATCAACACTTTTCCGTTTTGACGCATAGTCATTGTCAGACTTACCGTGCTGTCTGGGAACTGCTCGTTTATTTCAGCCATTCCTGCTGTTGCTTCCGATTCGGAATTATAAAAGAAAATGTAACAAGCCTTTCTAACAGTTGTGTCGGGGGCAAAAGCATAGCGTGCGCCAATGTAACCAAATCGACCCTTTTCAAATTTCAAATTTTGATGTGTATAGAGTTTTTCAGAATCTTCCGTCAGAGTGCCAATAATCGAATAATTTATATCGTCAGATGAGTTTTTGGCATAAAGAATCGCGTGTTTTGCGAAGTCGACAGCGGAAGATATATTTTCGTCGTTATCGTTGTTGCCTTTATCGCCGCAGGCGACAAGCGCGAATAGGCTGAAAATCAGCACAATGCAGAGAATGATTGCTACAAGTGATTTTTTGTGTTTCATAAAGTTTTTCTCCTTTATATTTTTTTTGATATACGAAAAAAGCGGCGACCCCGACGAAGTCATCGCTTGTCTTTGGATTTCCGCAAACGGTCCATATAGACCTCATAAAATTTTGCTATTTTATGGGGTAACTTTTGTGGGACGGGGATTCTTATATAACAAGTGCGCTCCGCGAGTTCACCACAAACCTTAAACAAATTCACTATCAGCAATCAACTTGTTTGTGCGAAAACACACTTGTTATCAATCATTAACAAGTTGATTGCAATTTAAACTATTAAGGTTTGTGGTGAGATGATTATATCATAAATACATTGCCTTTGCAAACTGTTTTTAATCTCAAAGGTTTGCGTACGCGAAGCGTGTGACAGTCGGCGCAAAAGTCTTGACTTATAGTCGGCTTGGTATTAAAATTGTTTATACTATTATTATATAAACTATCTAAATATAATCGAGGATTTATGGACTATAAGCAAGTCGAAGCCAAGTGGCAGAAAAGGTGGGCGGAGAGCGGACTTTATAAGTTCGACCGCGCAAACGCAGATAAAAAATACTACGTGCTGGAAATGTTTTCGTATCCGTCGGGGGCTAAGCTGCACGCGGGTCACTGGTACAACTACGGACCTGCCGACACCTTTGCGCGCTTCAAGCGTATGCAGGGCTACGAGGTGTTTCAGCCTATGGGCTTCGACGCGTTTGGACTGCCTGCCGAAAACTACGCGATAAAGACGGGCATACACCCCGAGGAGAGTACCCTCAAAAACATAGAGACGATGGAGGGGCAGCTGCGCAGAATAGGCGCAACCTACGATTGGGATTATGAGATAAAGACTTGCTTGCCCGACTACTACAAGTGGACGCAGTGGATGTTTTTGCAACTCTTCAAGCGCGGGCTTGCCTATCAAAAGGAAGCGCCCGTCAACTGGTGTCCGTCGTGTAACACCGTGCTTGCCAACGAGCAGGCGCAGGGCGGAGTGTGCGAGAGGTGCGGCAGTCAAGTTACGCATAAAAACCTCAATCAGTGGTTTTTCAAAATCACCGAGTACGCCGACGAACTGCTCGACGGGCTCGACAAGCTCGACTGGCCCGAAAAGACCAAGCTCATGCAAAAGAACTGGATTGGCAAGAGCTACGGCGGCGAAATCGAGTTTGCCGTCAAGGACAAGGATATAAAAATAAGAGTTTTCACCACAAGGGCGGATACGGCGTTCGGCGTGACTTACGTCGTGCTTGCGCCCGAAAATCCGCTTGTGGACTTAATCGTAACCGATGCAGAGCGCGAGAAAGTCGCGGCGTACAAAGAAAAGAGCGCGACCGTCAACGAAATCGACAGAATGTCCTCAACGCGTGAAAAGACGGGCGTGCCTACGGGCGCTTATGCGATAAACCCCGTCAACGGGCGGGAAGTGCCCATTCTCGTTGCCGATTACGTTATTGCAAGCTACGGCACGGGCGCGGTCATGGGCGTTGCGGCGCACGACGAGCGCGATTTCGTGTTTGCAAAAAAACTCGGCTTGCCGATTGAGCGAGTCATCGCAGGCAAGGACGGCGCAAACGACGAGCTTCCGTTCACCGAATACGGCGTACTTGTAAACAGCGGCGAGTTTGACGGTCTTTCGTCGGAGGAAGCAAAGGTCGCTATCCTAACTAAGCTCGAAAAAGAGGGCAAGGGTTGCCTCAAAACCAACTATCGCTTGCGCGATTGGCTCGTCAGCCGTCAGCGCTATTGGGGCGCGCCTATCCCCATTATCCACTGCGAGCATTGCGGCGCAGTCCCCGTGCCCGAAAAGGATTTGCCCGTGCGCTTGCCTCATAACGTCAACTTCACCCCCGACGGCGAATCTCCGCTAAAAAAGTGCGACGAGTTTATAAATACCGTCTGTCCCGTCTGCGGTCGTCCCGCAAAGCGCGACGCCGATACCCTCGATACTTTCGTCTGTTCGAGCTGGTACTACCTGCGCTATCCCGACAACCGCAACGACAACGAACCTTTTAATACCGAGTGGATTGACAAGATGCTCCCCGTGGATAAGTATATCGGCGGCGCGGAGCACGCCTGTATGCACCTGCTTTACGCGCGCTTCTTCACAAAGGCGCTACGAGATATGGGCTATCTCCACTTCGACGAGCCGTTTTTGTCCCTCGTGCATCAGGGGACAATCCTCGGCACGGACGGCAACAAGATGAGTAAGTCCCGCGGCAACGTGGTCTCGCCCGACGATAGCATAGCCAAATTCGGCGCGGACGTTTTCAGAGTGTATCTCATGTTCGGCTTCAACTACGTCGAGGGCGGTCCTTGGAACGAGAGCGGGCTGGAATCAGTCAATCGCTTTTTTGAGAGGATAGAGCGCATAGTCAAAAAGTGTTACGAGGTGGATTTCGTCAGCGCGCCTTACTCCAAGGCGGAAAAGGAACTCAATCGCATACGCCACAACACGATAAAGAGCGTGACGAACGACCTCGGCTCGTTCTCATTCAATACGGCGGTCGCAAGGCTTATGGAATTTGTCAACGCAATCTACGCCTACGACGGCGCGACGGAACATAAAAACTCGCTTTACAAGGACTGCGCCAAGGATTTGGTTCTGCTGTTCGCGCCCTTTGCTCCGCACTTCGCAGAGGAGCTTTGGGAGACGCTCGGCGGCGAGTATTCCGTGTTCAATCAGCCTTATCCGCAGTATGACGAAAAGGCGACCGTCCTTGACGAAATCGAGCTTGCGGTGCAGATAAACTCCAAACTGCGCGGCAGAATAAACGTCGCAAACGGCGCACCCAAAGAGGACGTCGAGGCGGCGGCACTCCAAGCACTCGGATTGGACAGGGCAACGATAAAGAAGATTATTATCGTGCCTAATAGACTTGTTAATATTATTATTTAAGCGGTAAAATATAATCTTCAAAATATACAACTAAACACGGAGAAACAAACTATGTTAGACTTAATTAAAATCAGAAGCAATCCTCAGTCAGTCGTCGACGCTTTGGCTAAGAAAGGCTTTAAAGCGGACTTTTGCGAGGTCATCGCGTGGGACGACCGTCGCAAGGCGCTCATCACCGAGGTCGAGCGTTTAAAGGCGCAAAAAAATAAGGTGTCCGCTCAAATCCCCGTGCTCAAAAAGGCGGGACAGCCCGTAGAGCCTATCTTCGAGGAGATGAGAAAGCTCGGCGACGAAATCGCCAAAAGCGACGCGGAAATCGCCGAACTAATTGCAAATATCAACGATACGCTTGCCTGTATGCCCAATATCCCCGACGACGATTTGCTCGCGGGCGAAAAGGAAAACAATCAGGTCGTCAAAATGGGCGGCGTCAAACCCGAGTTCGATTTCGCTCCCAAAAACCACGTGGATATTTGCACCGACCTCGGACTTATCGACTACGAGAGGGGCGTAAAGCTCAGCGGCAACGGATTTTGGATTTACAGAGGTCTCGGCGCAAGGCTGGAATGGGCGCTTCTCAACTACTTTGTTGACGAGCACCTCGCAGACGGATACGAGTTTATCTTGCCGCCCTATCAGCTCGGCTACAACTGCGGCTACGGCGCGGGGCAGTTCCCAAAATTCAGCGACGAGGTGTACTGGCTCGACTGCGACGAGGACAAAAAGCGCAATCGCTTTATGCTTCCCACCGCAGAAACCGCGCTCGTCAATATGTACGCCGGCGAGATTATCGACGAGAGCAAACTGCCGATGAAGTTCTTTGCATACTCGCCGTGTTTCAGAAAGGAAGCGGGTTCTGCTCGCACAGAGGAGCGCGGAATGATAAGAGGTCATCAGTTCAATAAAATCGAAATGGTGCAGTACGCTCATCCCGACCGCAGTATGGAGGCTTTCGAGGAACTCGTCGAAAAGGCGGCGAGGCTCGTCGAAAAGCTCGGGCTTCACTATCGCGTGAGCAAGCTCGCGGCGGGAGACTGCTCGGCTTCTATGGCAAGGACCTACGACGTAGAACTTTGGATTCCGTCAATGGGCATTTACAAGGAATGTTCGTCCGTCAGCAACGCAAATGACTATCAGGCGCGCAGAAACAATACGCGCTACCGCGACAGCAAGACAGGCAAACCGCAATACGTGCATACGCTCAACGGCAGCGGACTTGCGACCTCGCGCCTTATCCCCGCAATCGTGGAGCAGTTCCAAAACCCCGACGGCAGTGTGACAATCCCTGTTGTTTTACGTAAATACTTAGGCGGGCTTGATAAAATCGGCGGTTGACACGTTACGATGCTTGCTTGCAAGCATCGCAAGAGTGTCACCTTGATTTTATCTCTGCTACCGCGCAAAAGATTTTTTGCTATCAATCGCAGTTGCCGTTGTAAACTCCTACTATATTTCGCAAAATCTTTTGCTTGCTGTTTTACCCCACAAACGGGACGTTTGCGGGGACCCCTGTGCGCACTTCGTGCGCAAGCGGTTTATTAAATAAAAAACTTATGAAAATCAACGGTTACGAAAAGTTTTCAATGGTCGATTTCGAGGGCAAAATTTGTTGCACCGTCTTTACGGGCGGGTGCAACTTACGCTGTCCGTTTTGCCATAACGGCGCGCTCGTTGTCGGCGACGTAAAAGCAAATCAGATTGACGACGGCGAAGTCATCGAGTATCTTAAAAAGCGCAAGGGGCTTGTGGATGCCGTCAGCGTTACCGGCGGAGAGGCGACTTTGCAACCCGACCTCGCCGACTTTCTGTGCCGCGTGCGCGAGCTTGGCTACGTCATCAAGCTCGATACAAACGGATTGCGCCCCGACGTACTCAAATCATTAATTGACGATGGACTGGTGGACTACGTCGCTATGGACATAAAAAACAGTCCCGAAAAATATCCGATGACCGTCGGGCTTAAAAGCGTGGACCTCGACAAAATCAACGAGAGTATGCGCGTCATCAAAGATAGCGGCGTGCGACACGAATATCGCACCACGATAATCAAGGAGTTCCACACCATGGGGGATATGCAAAAAATCGCCGATTGGGTGAGCGGCGCAAACGCCTACTATATGCAAAAGTACAAGGATAGCGAGGGCTGTATCTCCCACGGCTACCACGAAATCGACAAAACCACCGCCGAGGCGTTCGCAAAGCTGTTTGAGGGGAAGGTTAAAAAAGTCGGACTTCGCGGCTACAATTAAAACCTTGTAATTTAGCGCATTACTTTGTCAATCACCCCACAAAACAGGGACGTTTTGCGGGGACCCCGAGAAGCGATTTTTTACTCGTCGTGTACGATTTGTACACTAGGCGAGATAAAAAATCGCCGCTTTCGTGTACTGCATCTAAATTACAAGGTTTTACGTTTGGTTTTAATTGCTTGCAACAGAGCTTTTCCTTGTCTAACGCAAAATATCGCGTTTTTACAAAATATCGTTTACTTTGCCTTATATAAAACCGCATTGCATCCAATTATCGTGTTTTTAACTGGTTATATCACGCAAATGATCGCGCATTTATAATTCAATAATTCTTTTGCAAATCACGATTTGCCAAATCGTACTTGACTAAATTTTGTTTTGTGTTATACTGTATGCATAATAGGAGTACAGTTATGTTTATAGGCAGAGAGCGCGAGCTTAAAGAGCTTAACAAACTTTATAAATCAGATAGGTTTGAATTTGTCGTGATTTATGGTAGGAGAAGAGTGGGTAAAACTGCCCTTATAAATCAATTTATAAACGATAAAATTGCAATTTACTTTATGGGCGTTGAAAGCAATGCTAAACAGAATTTAGAAAATCTAAGTAAAAGCATTTTGGAATTTAGCAGCGGAACGGATATAGATTCTACGTTCTCCTCTTTCCAAACAGCATTGGAATATGTTTTCAAATTGGCGGAAAAACAAAGAATAGTTATGGCTATCGACGAATATCCAAACATTGCACGCACGGAAAAAAGTTTGGCTTCGACGCTTCAATTATTGATAGACAAATATAAAGATAAGTCAAAATTGATGATTATTCTTTGCGGTTCGTCAATGTCCTATATGGAGGACGAAGTGCTTGCATATAAAGCGCCGCTGTATGGCAGAAAGACGGCGCAACTCAAAATCAATCCGTTTGATTTTGATGAAGTCTGCAAATATTTTAATAATTTTTCGGGTGAAGAAAAAGCATTGATTTATGGAATGGTTGGCGGCACTCCGCAATATTTATTGCAAATAGACGATACGAAAAGCGTGGAGGAAAATATAAAAAACACATTTTTGAATTCGGCATCTGCGATGTATGAGGAACCGACAAATTTGCTTAAACAAGAGGTGAGAGAGCCGATTGTTTATAATGCCATAATTTCCGCAATTGCGCAGGGTGCTTCGAGAATGTCTGAAATTTCCTCTAAGGTAGGGGCCGAAACAAACGTATGCGCGACTTATCTGAAACAGCTTATTGAACTTGGTATCATTAAAAAGGAAGCACCTTACGGGGAGAAAAATTCCAAAAAGTCCATATATTCCGTTCAAGATAATCTATTTCGTTTTTGGTATAGGTTCGTGCTTCCAAACAATTCGGTTATTGCGAGAGGAGCAAGCGATATAGCATACAGGCGCATAGAGCAACAGCTATCGGATTATATGGGCAAGGTCTTTGAGGAGATTTGCAAACAATATCTTTGGAATTTGCTATTGAATGATAAGTGTCCCGTTGAGTTTTCTTCGCTCGGCAGATGGTGGGGAAACGACCCTGTTGCCAAAAAGCAAATAGAAATAGATATTATGGGAGAACAGGATAAAAACGTAGCCTTGTTTGCAGAGTGTAAATGGACGAATGAAAAAGTTGACGCGGGCGTGCTTGACAACCTAATTAACAAGGTATCGGTATTTAATTTCGGCGAAGTGCATTACTATTTATTTTCCAAAACCGGTTTTACATCGGGTTGTACGGCAAAGGCTAAGCAAATGAAAGGCGTGCATTTAGTTGAGTTTGCAAATATGTTGTCATAATGTATCGTAAAAAGTCAAGTGACAGAAATGTTCATTTTTTGCAAGAATATATTATTTAATTTTCCGCGGATAGGGTTCAACCGTGTCGGTTAGGTTAAGCAGATAATCGACGGATACGTTGTAATATTTTGCAAGTTTGATTAGAACGTTTATGGGGATTTGTCTTTGTTCCGTCTCGTATTGAGAATACGTATTTTGTTTAATATTCAGCAATCGAGCAAGGTCTGCTTGCTTTAAACCCTCTTCTTCACGCAACTCTTTTAAACGCATAAAAACCTCGCAAATTTTTCGTTTATTATAAATATCTCAATATGAGATGATTGACATATATCTCAATTTGAGATAAAATATACAAAACGGAGGTTATAAATATGAAAAACAAAAGGTATTTTTTAGCAATTATCGTATGCGTACTGATTGCGGTTGCGTCGATTGGGCTTGTAGCGTGCGGAGATAAGGGCAATTCGGGCTTGAAAGAAAATCAGTTGACCTTTGCGGAAGGTACGACGATAGAGGATATATACGCTATGTTTGAAAACGGCGAGATAAACAGCTTAACCGTAAGAATGATTATGGAAACCGATGATATGACACAGGAAAACGAAATCAAGATAGACGGAAATTTAAGTGTGGAAAGAATGTATGCAAACGGAGTGGAGCTTGAAACTTATATCAGTTATAGTGTGTATGAGCAGGATGAACATCGAGTTTATACAATAGTAAATCCCTATGCTTCAAGTATGGAGAAAGATTATTTTTGGCAAATAACGGAAGAAGATTTTATAACCGAGACATTGGAGATGGTGAGAGGGCGAATAGGTGATAATGAAGTGACAATAAGCGCTACTTCCGTGGAATGTAGGGTCAATGCAGGTGGAGACCTTCCGCTAAAACTTATTTTGCAGGATTTTAACTGTACAACGGAATCTTTGCCGAGTGAATATTCAAATTATAAAGAATTGGCGCAGGAAAAGAATTGGTAAGAAAATAGATTTTCATAATTTAACGCATATCAAAAAGCGGGAATTAACTTCCCGCTTTTTCTGTGTGACAGTCGGCGCAATATTTGGGTCCCCGCTGGGGTCCCCATAAAATGTCCCTATTTTATGGGGTAAATATACGCCCCTGTTTTGTGGGGTAAAATTGGGGTCCCCATAAATTGCTAATTTATGGGGTCATAATACTCCGTCTTGCAATTTCAGCAGCACAAAGCCCTGTTTTGCCTTGCATAGGGGGCAGGTGTCCCAAGCCTCCTTGCCCTCGGCTTCGTAGCCGCAACCGGAGCACTTCCACTTGACGGACTTATTCTTTTTGTAGAGCGTGCCCGTGGACATTTGATTATGCAAATCCTCGAACAGCTTTTTATGACAGGCTTCGACCCCGCCTATCTTCATAAATAGGTCCGCGATTTCGTCGAAGCCCTCCTCGCGCGCTACCTTTTCAAACTCCTTATAGATTTTGATTTCGGCGGCTTCGTCGTCTGCGGCGAGTTTGAGGTTTTCGACGAGATTCCATTTTTCTTTAAACGGATAGCCGGTTGCGATGTCGATATTGTCGATGGTCTTGTTGCTTGCCTGCTGGATTGCGGTGTAGAGCATACGCGCGTGGTTAAACTCGTTGAAAACCACCTTGTCGATGACCTCGGCGAGCGCGTTATAGCCCTCGTTGCGCGCGCCGTATTCGATAAACTTATAGCGGGTATAAGCCTGTGTTTCGCCGGCGTACGCCTTGGCTAAGTTAAGTAAAGTTTTGCTGTCGATAAGTTTCATAGTTATTCTCCTTGTTTTAAGTCGTATTTTAATCGCCGAAAACAGTTTTAAGCCTTGCAATTCGGCTCTTTTTTGCCTTATCTCACTCGCCGTAGCGCTGCTACGGCTTCATTCTATAAGACTAAAAATATCTCAAATTGCATTGACTTAAATTCTGTTTTCGGCTCTTGCAATCCGACTATCTTTTTTTAATTTTTATCCATATTTGTAGGTTTTAAACATAAACTATATTTTTTGTATACTGTTTGCTTGAAACAAAGCATTTATGGTGATATTATTTATAAAAACGATTTGGCGCAATGTTGCGCCGAAAGGAGCTATATATATGGGTTGCAGTCACGATTGCGGGTCTTGCTCGCAAAACTGCGATAGCAGAATAACGTATGAAAAGCCGCACGAGCTGTCGCGCATCAAGCGCGTCATCGGCGTAGTCAGCGGCAAGGGCGGCGTGGGCAAATCTTTGGTGACGTCGTTGCTTGCGATAGGCACGGCAAAGGCGGGCAACAAGGTCGCCGTACTCGACGCGGACATTACGGGTCCGTCCATTCCGCGCGCGTTTGGGATTTCGGGCGGCGTAGAGGGCGACGATACGGGCATATATCCAAGGACGAGCGAGGGCGGCATAAAGGTCATATCCTCAAACCTCCTGCTCGAACACGAAAACGACCCCGTGATTTGGCGCGGACCTGTCATTGCGGGCATGGTCAAGCAGTTTTGGACGGACGTGATTTGGGGCGACGTGGATTATATGTTTGTGGATATGCCTCCCGGGACAGGCGACGTGCCGCTCACGGTATTTCAGTCCATAAAGCTCGACGGCATCGTCATAGTCACGTCCCCGCAGGAGCTCGTCTCTATGATAGTGGAAAAGGCTATGAAAATGGCAAATACGATGAATATAAAAATCTACGGCGTGGTCGAGAATATGAGCTATATCAAGTGTCCCGACTGCGGCAAGGAAATCGACGTATTCGGCACGAGCAAGGTGGACGAGGTCGCGACCGACTTCGACCTCAAAGTGCTGGGCAGACTGCCTATTGACAGAGATATTGCCTCGGCGGTGGACGCGGGCAAGGTCGAGAGCCTCGCGGATAAAAACTACCTCGATATTGCCGTCAAGGAAATCGTCAAATGACAAAGCGCGAGATTGCCGAACAGAACTTTTTAAACGGCTACAACTGTACGCAGGCGGTCGTTATGGCGTTTGCGGACGAGCTTGGCGTGGATAAGGATATACTCGTCAAGGTTTCGTCCTCATTCGGCGGCGGCTTTGGCAGAATGCGCGAGGTCTGCGGCGCGGTTAGCGCGATGGGGATAGTGATAGGTTTGCTCGAAGGCAAGGACTTTTCCGTCGAGGGCATAGAGGCAAAGGCGGAGCAGTATGCCAAGATACAAAAGCTCGCGGGCGAGTTTAAGGCGATAAACGGCAGTATAGTCTGCCGCGAATTGCTCGGGGCAAAACTTGCCGCTACAAATCCGCGACCCGACGAGCGCACGCCCGAATACTATAAAAAGCGTCCCTGCGCGAAGCTGGTTGGCGATATGGCTGAGATAATCGAGGCATACTTGTTGAGGAATGATAACCCCGCGCTGTAAACAAAACAGTATGGGAATTAAGGGGGACTTGTGGTAAAATTATCCCTGTTCGTCATTGCGAGGAGTAAAACGACGAAGCAATCCAGAGTATGTGCATTGAAAGGACTTTATGGTCTGGATTGCTTCGCAAACAAGTTTGCTCGCAATGACGATGCGAAGTCGGAAGGGGCATTCTATTTTAGTTTGAGCGAGGATTTAATGAGTTTTTACGACGTAGTTTATAACGTAGTCAAACAAATCCCGAAAGGCAAGGTGGCGACCTACGGGCAGATTGCGATGCTGTGCGGGTCTCCGCGCGCGTCGCGCGCGGTGGGTTATGCGTTGCATTTCAATCCCGACCCTGAACATACGCCGTGTTTCAGAGTGGTCAATCGCTTCGGCGGGTGCGCGGAGGCGTTTGCGTTCGGCGGGAAAGCAGCACAGGCGAATTTGCTGAAAGCCGACGGAATAGAGGTGCGAGAGGATTTCACCGTAGACCTCGATAAGTATCTTTGGAACCCTTACGAAAAATAATTTAGATATATAAAACACTATAAATATTTACAAAAGCGATATGGAATTTAACGCGTTTAAGCACAAATCTCCCAATTTTGAAAAGTTGATTGCGTTCGGATTCTCCTTTGAAAACGGACGATACGTCTATTCTACGCAAATCCTCGACGGACAGTTTGAAATGACGGTCGAAATTGCCGAGGACGGCGAGGTCGCCGCAACCGTTATCGACCTTGCAACGGACGAGCCTTATACGCTACACCTCGTCGCAGAGGCGAGCGGGGCGTTTGTAGGGCAGGTGCGCACGGAGTTCGAGGACGTGCTAAGCAAAATCGCCGACGGCTGTTTTTTTCGCGACGTGTTTAAAGAGGACGTAGCGCGCGGAGTCATAGAGTACGTGCGCAAAACCTACGGCGACGAGTTGGAATTTTTGTGGGACGGGCTTCCTACGGGCGCGATTTGGCGCAGAAAGGACAATCGCAAATGGTATGGCATAATGATGATAATTTCAAAGCGCAAGCTCGGGCTGGACTGCGACGACGAAGTGAGCGTCATCGACTTGCGCCTTGACTTAGCAAACGACGCGGAGCTTGTAGACGGCAAACGATATTTTGCAGGTTATCATATGAATAAGCGCACCTGGTTTACAATCTGCCTCGACGGGTCCGTGCCGATAGACGAGATATGCCGATATATAGATAAAAGCTACGAGCTGGCGCTGAAAAAGAAAAAGTGAATTTGTCCGTTTAAGGCTTGGTATAAAAATACATTTAGGCGAATTTTTGTAAAGAAAATGTACATAGAATATATTGTTCTATGTACATTTTACGTTTTAATTCTATGAAAAACGCCGATATTTGTCAATATAATTTGTGAAATTGTGAATTTTTATGCAATTTTGGCTGTTTTACATTCGTTTTTGCGCGGATTTTAGCTGAATTTTTCCGCCAAACGTACATAGAACAATATATTCTATGTATATTTCGAGGCGTTGTAGATTTAAAAAATTCGACTGCAATTCCCAAAGGAGAATTATGAAAAAGAAGTGTTTTGTCGCATTGCTTGCGATACTGCTTGTCGTATGTTGCGCGTGCGCACTTGCGGCTTGCAACAAGGGCGGAGGGGACGGCGATAATAAGCTCACCGTCGATAAGCTCAAAGACGCGTGGAACAGTGCGATTTCAAGCGGCTACACCATCACGTACGACACGGGGCTCGGCGCTACCGGCGCAACGCACAAGGTGGAGGCGGACGTAGCGAACAATCGCTATATGCAGACGGCTTCGACGACAAGCCCCAACGCGTCCACAAGCTATCTCTACTCAAAAGAGGGCGAAAAAAAGTATATCTACTTAAAGAGTTCGCAAACGGGCATGTCCACAAACGGCAAGTGGGAGCAGTCAAAAGACGTCTTTAACAAGTTTGACAAAATCGCTCCGAGCTACGGCACGTCCATAATGAGTACGCTTTTCGACGACGAGGTTTTCGCGTTTTTGGATGAGGTAGTTAAGGAAAAGGGCAACCTCTTTACGCTTTCCGACGGGCGCTACGTCGCAGAGAATTTGACCGTCGAGGACGCGGGCACGGCTGATAAAGTGTCCGTTAAGTTTGAAAACGACAAACTTGTAGATTTTGACGTGCAGGGCTTCAAAAAAGAGGGGCAAAACTCAAAGATAAACGTAAACTATGCGAAGTTCGGCGAGACGTCGGTTGCGCTTCCCGCCCATACGGACGTCGCATATCCTCAGCTCACCGAGACTGAATGGGCGGATATGCTCACCGAGTTTACAACCGCAAACAACTACACCTTGAAGATTTCCAATGGCGACACGGTCGTGACCGAAATCAAGCGCAACGGATATGACTTCTACATAAATTCGGACGATGGCGTAGGCTATCTGACTAAGGTTGACGACGAATATTATGGGTATAATCCCGAACACCCGACGCAAGGCGACGACTATTGGGTCAAGGAGGAGATAAGCGAGGAAGAGTACAACAGCGTCACCTCAATAGGCAATCTTGTGACCGCCGTCGCAAACGCATTCCACGAGGAATACGCATACGCGAGCTTCACATATGAAAATAACCAATATACAAAGCAACAGCAGACCGTTCAAGGCGAAACTCTTACGAATATAGCCGTCACGGTGTATAGCGCCGCCGTCAATAAAATCGAGTGCGTTTTGGAAAGCAAAGACGTCCTCATCGACGGTGTAGGCACAACGACCGTTCCGTTCCCGACGAACGTTCACGTCCCCGAAAAAATCCCCGCAGAATCCATCACGCTTAACAAAACAAGTACTATTGTTATAACGACTAATGGCGAGGAATCGGTAACCGCAACAGTTACGCCATCAGATGCTACTACTAAGAATATAAAGTGGACGGCAAGTAAGAACGGCGTTGTCGAGATAGAGCACGACAGCGGAAATAGGTGGACGATTAAAGGCGTTGGGGTTGGCTCGGTTACGGTGACTGCCGAAATAGACGATGTCAGCGCGCAATGCTCCGTTATCGTTGTTCCCGAGACACCGATAGGTCAAACCTTTATTCTTAGAGGCATCAATTCCAACAATACGTCGACCGCTTCCAGCGAGGTTGTGCAAGAGGTTTTACAGCAGCTGAAAGGCGAAAGCAACGAACAGATAGGGCATACACTCGTATTCGGTCAAAACGGCGAAGCCGTCACTGGCACTTGCAACTTCTTCGGAGAAGCGTTTGACGACTTGACCGGCGGCGACGCGTTTACGTTGCAATATACAAACAATAACAATATGACTATAAGTGGGACAACTTCAACATATGGTACTGTCACCTTCGAGGGAGGTAATTACGGTTATTATAAAGGAAATCTTACCTTGAAGATCAGCTTGCAAGTAAACGGCAGTCACTGCGATTATTCACTGATATTCAACGTGCAGTACGAATAAGCTATCACAATAAATAAAAACGGCGTTTACAAATAAGTGAACGCCGTTTTTTATGTTTAATGCCCCTGTTTTAGCAATATTTTAAAAAAAGTGTACTTTTACTACAACGCCTAAATTTGATTATTTTTTATTAAAAGTACCATATTTACTATATCATAATGTCGCTTATTTTGGCAATATCCCAATGTAGAAAAAGTACACATAAACTACAATTCCCAAAAGGAGACAAAATGAAAAGAAAGCTATTGATTTCGCTACTTGCGATAATCTGTGTGCTGTGCTTGGCGGTCGGCTTGGCGGCTTGCGGAGATAAGGGCGGCAACGACGACTCGGGCGCGGGTAGCCACAACTATGCTGCCGCTTGGGTGTACGACGCAACGTATCACTGGCACGAGTGCACCGCATTGCACGACTGCGACGGCTCGCAAAAGATTGAGCATTCCGACGCAAATCACGACAACGTGTGCGACGGGTGCAATCATCTCATTCCCAGCAAAGGGTTGGAGTTTGAGTACGACGGAGTTATAAGCGGCTATATGTTTAAAGGCATCGGCACTTGCACCGATACGGATATTGTCATTCCGATGTACGCCAACGCCGAAGAATACATAGGATACGCCCCCGTGACGGGTGTGGATATGTATATTTTCGAGGATGACGAGACAATCACAAGCATAGTCATGCCCGATTCCGTCGTGTATATAGGAGATTATGCGTTTATGTATTGCACTGCGCTTGAAAGCGTCACGCTCAGCAACAGCTTGACCGAAATCAGCCACGATTCATTCAGCGGTTGTACGGCGCTTGAAAGCATTGTAATTCCCAACAGCGTGACTACGATAAAGTACGACACGTTTATGAATTGCGAAAGTCTTGCCAACGTGACGATCGGCAGTGCAGTGGAAAGCATTGAAAGCAACGCCTTTTGCGACTCTTTGATAACGAACCTAACGTTTGTAAATTCCACCGTTCCGCTGGAAATAGGCGATTACGTTTTCGGCGGAATGAGCGTGACCTCGATAAGCGTGCCCGACCGCATCACGTATCTTGGCAAGAGCGTTTTTGCCGACCTCGCTTTGGACTACACGGAGTACGAAAACGCATTATATTTGGGCACTGCGTCAAATCCCTACGCCATATTGGTGCAGGCAATAGACAACACTGCAACCACTTATAACGTACACGCAGATACAAAGGTTATCAGCGGCGAGGCTTTTAGAGGGAGCAACGTCACAATCACCGTCAATCTTCCCGCGGGCATAAAGGGCGTAGGCGCTGCGGCGTTCTCGGGACGCGCAAACGTAGACGTGCACTACAACAACACCCAAGCGGAGTGGTTGAAAGTAAATAAGACTGATTTTGGAAGCAACGCCTCCTATTGGACCGTGACTTGCACAGACGGCGGCTATCATAAAAACTAATTTATAATAGAAAAATTATCAAATAACGGCGTTCGCAAATCAACGAACGCCGTTATTTTTTTGTTAAGTTTTGGAAAAGAGTTACACCTCACCACCGTTCCGCTTGTGCTTTACGGAGCCTCCCCTCGCGTGCTCCGCAGGGGAAGCCATTTAAGATGGTTTTTAATTGAGTCCCCATAAAATGTCCCTATTTTATGGGGTAAATTATTTTACTAAATTGCGCATATGGGCGAGGTATCTGTCAGCGAGGGCGGTTGCCTCGTCCTTGCTCGCTTTTGACGTGGCGACGTAAAATTTGAGCTTTGGTTCTGTTCCGCTCGGGCGGACGCAAATCCAATCGCCGTTCGCAAGATGCAGTTTGAGCGCGTTCGTCTTTGGCAGGGTGACCTCCTCGACGCTTCCGTCCGCGTAGGTCTTTTTTCTGTCTACGAAGTCGCTTACGGCAAGCACGGGCGCACCCTCGATTTCGATATACTTCGCGCCGCGCAAGGCGAGCATAATATTTTTCATATTTTCCATTCCGTCAAGCCCGCCGAACGTGACCGACGTAGCCTTTTCGACGAAGTAGCCGAATTTTTTGAAAATATCCTGCAACACGCCGTAGACGGATTCGCCCACGGAGTCGAGATAGCAAACCATCTCTGCAAACGTCATTGCGGCGACGACTGCGTCCTTATCTCTCGCGTGCGTGCCGACGAGCGAGCCGTAGCTCTCCTCGAAGCCGAATAGATACGTATACTCGCCGCTGTCCTCCCACTCCTTGATTTTTTCGCCGATAAACTTAAAGCCGGTGAGTACGTCGAAGGTGGTCGCGCCGTAGCTGTCGGCGAGCTTACGCGCAAGCTCGGTGGTGACGATAGTCTTGACGAGCGCGCCGTTTTTCGGCAGAGTGCCGTTCTCCTTTTTGCGGCGGAGTATGTAGTTCAAAAGCAACACGCCTATTTGATTGCCGTTGAGCAGTACAAACTCGCCCTTGTCGTTGCGTATCGCTATGCCCATGCGGTCGGCGTCGGGGTCTGTGCCGATGACAATATCGCTTCCGATTTCGTTTGCAAGCTCCACGCCGAGTTTGAGCGTATCCGCCTCCTCGGGGTTTGGGACGCGTACTGTCGAAAACTCAGTATCGGGCTTTGCCTGCGCCTCGACGACGTTGACCTTTATGCCCATTCTTCCGAGTATCGTCGTGACGGGCATATAGCCGCTTCCGTGTATAGGGGTGTAGACGATGCGTACGTTTTTGCCGTGAGTTTTGACCGCTTCGGGGGAGAGGGACAGCTTTTCAAGCTCGTTAAAATATGCGTCGTCCACGCTCTTGCCGATGACGGCGATATGCTCGTCGAATTTGACGTTATCCTTGCCTTTTATGCAGTTTGCGCACATTTTAACGGGCGCGACGGCTATGCCGAAGTAGGGCGTTTTGTCGATATATTCTACGACTTTGGCGGTGGATTCGGGCGACATTTGCGCGCCGTCCTCGCCGTACACCTTGTAGCCGTTGTAGATTTTGGGATTGTGCGACGCGGTTATCATCACGCCCGCAATCGCGTTTAGGCGGCGTATCGCAAACGAGCACATAGGCACGGGGCGTACGTCCTCAAAGAGGTGCGCGTTTATGCCGTTTGCCGACAGCACCTTTGCAACCTCTATCGCAAACTCGCTCGAATATTTGCGCGTATCGTAGGATATGACTACGCCGCGCGCGCACGCCTCTTTGCCGCGCGCGTTCACGTAGTCGGCAAGTCCCTTGGTCGCGCGACGGACGGTAAAGACATTCATTCTGTTTACGCCTACGTCCAGCACTCCGCGCATACCCGCCGTGCCGAATTCGAGAGGAGCAAAAAACATTTCCTTTTTCTCGTCCTCGGTGAGCGCGCGAAGCCTCGCCTTGTCCTCGGCTGAAACCTCGTCGCTCGCAAGCCACTCGTTGTATCTAAGCTGATAATCCATATAAAACTCCTAAAAGGGATATTATAAATATATTATAATAATTTCCGATTTAATAGTCAATACGGCATTTGCGCGGATAATCAGTTTTCGGCGTGCAAGCCGCACTCGATGGCAAGCATAAGCCCCGCCTTAAAGCCGTGATTATAGGCGTTGAATTCCGTTTCGCTCAAATAGTTTAGTTGGACTTGCTCCAATTCGTTATAAACTTCAATACTCTGCGGATACGGCGCAAGTTTTTCGCGTATTTTTCTGTCCAACGGCAACGACATATCAAAAAGCTCTTTCATCTTAGGCGTATCTTTTATGGTTTTCAAAACGTCTTTTTGTGCAGTAAACAAATCGTATATCGGTGAATTTTCGCTCATCGTTTCTCTCCTGTTGATGATTTTGACTTGATTATAACAAGCTAATAGATTTAGTGATAAAAGTACCCAAAACGTGTATTTTTTTATATTTTATATTAAAACGTTTGATATGTGTAAGTTACTCAATATACAAAGTAAAATTATATAGCCCCGTCGTCATTGCGAGGAACGAAGCAATCCAGAAAGGTTGTGCGTCGTGTATTTTAAAATATATGACCCACCCTTTCCCTACGGGCTTTCCCCTCCCACTCGAACCGCCCCACAAAATAGCATTTTGCGGGGACCCCGTAGGACGCTCCTCGTAGCTCGCTCTTTGACTACTTAATTTATCGTCGCTCGCGGGTGGGGAAGTCGGCGCGCGTGCATTAAAGTATCGCCCGCTCGACACTCTGCGAGTGCGAGATTATGCCACTCGTTCGCGGGCATATAAAC
>JAMPEA010000017.1 GCA_023665365.1 Bacillota bacterium | reverse complement strand
GACTACGGCTCATATAACGCGTTCGGCGCGGTGCTCAATATCAAACTGCCCCAATATTTTGCGGATTTGGCAAACAGCGGAGCTTTGACGGCTACGGTCTCGGCGACTTTGAGTATGCGTAAAACCTACACAATTTTTATATCGTCCCCCGGCGACTTCTATTTGGGTGTAAAAGGCAGCACGTCCGTAATCAAACCCAATCAACAAAAAATAACCAACTGGGACAACACCCGCCCCGGCGCGGACAAATATTTGAGCGGCTTTGGTCTGTCGAGCAAACACGAGGGTCACGACGGTGACTGGGGAGACACCGTAGTAAACACAACCGCAAGCGCGACGTTAGGCGGCGCATATCTCGGCATAGGCATATCGGGCATGTCCAACCACTACCCCGGTTGGTCAACCCCCGAAGCAAGGCTGACAAACATAACTATCACCCTCACGTATTCGACAACGATAAAGGTATCTATCGGCGACTATGGAAAGTTTGACTATCTCTGGTATGAAAATGCTACGCCTACGTCAACGGGCGCGGTGACTAACAGCGGAACGATAGGCGCAAACAGCAATATATCTAAAACCACCACTAACCCATACGCATTTATGTCGATTGCGCCAAAGAATGTAATCGGCTATCGCTTTAAAAACGTGGCGGCTTATACAACGTCAAACTTGGGCTATTCGGGCACAGTTGACGTTGCGGATGAAAGTATGCCGACTTGCACGATAGCGTCGATAACGACAAGCGGAGGATATACGCCCGAGCCGAGCGCGGCAGTCAAGTTTCAAAATAAAAAAACGGGAAACACCGTTAACTACGTTGCAAGGCAATACAAGGTGATTTACAGACCGAACGGCGGCACAGGCTCGAACGCAACAAGGACGTACGACTATGACGAAACCTATCCCGTGCCCGACCCCGACGAATTTAACTTTACAAAGGAAGGCTCGGTTACTTCGGCTTGGAAATATGAGTCGGATAACAAAATCGATACGGATTTAGTCAACGCCAACAGGGGCAAACAATATTCGGCAGGAAACACTTTTTCAAATCTCTTCCCCGACCTAAGCAACAACACTACGGAAATCTACTTTGACGTAGCTTGGGCGGACGTCTCGGCGACTAAGGCGGATAACGATTATATCACGGATATAACATTGTCCCCCTATTCGGAAAAATACTCCGACGTAGAAGTTACCATAACTGCAAGCAGAACGGGTTATACGCTCAAACAAGTTTACGCAACATACGATAACAACGACAGCTGTGACATTCCGGGGCAAAAAATAGCATTGGAACAAATCCAAGCCCCCAACAGCAGTAACGTATCCAAATGGATGCTTTACGGCATTTGCGGAAACTGTAAAATTTCAACAGAGTGGGAAACTAAAAGATATACAATCACCTACAAATGGGGTAGCGGTAGCGGCACAAACGGACCAACCGACTACTATTACGGCACAGCCGTCTCCTTGCCATACGTCGGCACTCGCACAAACTACACTTTGAACGGGTGGACACTGTCGGTAGCGTCGGGCGGCTATTTGGCAGCGACTGCAAATCAACATTCAATACCCGCAGGGTCTTATGGCAATATCACCGCAACCGCAATATGGTTGACTACGAGCGTCACCCCGACCAGCAATGCAGACTCCACTGCTAACAGCCCCGACACAACCGGCGTTGACAGCGGCGGCTTCGTAACCGCCATCAAGGGCTTGGGCAAAGTTGTCGCACCTGGCTCTGCAACGTTTGACGCAACAGAAGAAACGGCGGTCACTCAAAAAGTTAATTTGCCGGACTCTATAAAAAATGCGCTCCACGCAGGAGCAACCGTAAAAGCAACGCTCAGCGGCACGTTGGAAATTGGAGCGCTTAACGACAACTATGTTATCGTAGGTAGCGACCCAGATTCAGCAAAAGCATATGGCAGAATAGGCATCAACGGCACCTATGCGTCTTACATATCCACCTCATATGCAAAAGTGTACGACTGGGACAGCTGTGCAGTATACAATAGCGCAACTCAAAAACCCGACGCCGTCACGTTGGGAGCGTCGGACACGCAAGTCACAGTCTACGTTCAGTTAAAACGCGAGAAAAAAAATAAAAGGGGGGACTCTTATTTCTACGCAATTCTCACAAAATTTACCATCACGTATGACATTAGCGGCGGTTCTCCGATAACGATAACGTACAACGGCAACAACGGCACTACCTCAAACGGTTCTACCACGACAACAAGCACTTATATTCCCGCAAGCAAAGGCGGAAGCGTCACTTTCTCGCTTCCGGATTCAATGTTTTCTCGTGAAGGATATGAATTTGTCGGTTGGGGAACAGCCTCCGGCACAGCCGCATCCTCAGCTTCCGCTCCGGAATCAAACAAAACTATCAGCAGTTCCACCACCTATTATGCCATTTGGAGGGCAAAAAAATTTCCCATCAACACATACGACGTTTGGACAGACGGGACGAACTATGCAACCACAATACGTCAGCAATATTATGTATCTTACGGCTATAACGCCTATCTATATACACACCAAACCACTACGTCAAATAGCGGCACAACCTATTCGTACATACGTCACCTTGCGGGCGGCGGCGATTATAGCGGTTTTAAGGTAGAAAGTCAGGCATATCAAATACCAAACCACAACTTCGAGACCCATAAATACGTCTATGACCCAACTAATAGTACCGCAATAACGGGCACCAACAACAGAATAGAAGCAAGCATAACGGGCGCAATTTGGGGCTACTATGTCTGGAATATGGAAGCACTCACCGCAACCGTTGACAGTCCCAACGTAGATTACGGCACGTCAGTCGATTTAGACGACATAATTCACCCCGTACACGCCGCAACCGAAAAAGAATTCTCTTGGACTTGGTTTAAGGGCGGAGAAACAATTGAACACTACAAAAATCACGAGCTTTTCCTTGCCGAAGAAAGCGGCACGGTTGACAAAAAGTATTCCGTCAACGTCACCGTCAACGTAGTGCGCGGCGGCGTTACCCTTTCAAAGCAACTCAGAGACTTGATGGCAGAAGTCGTCATCAATCCCCTGCAATTAAAAGTTGAGGCAAGCTCGGATAGGACGTTCGTATACAACGGCGAGGCTTACGAGTTCCCTCTGCGCACGGTGCTCGACGAAGATTATTACAAAGGTCTCGGATACGACGCGGACAAGATAAGCTATTTGCTTTCGATATTCGAGCAGGAACGTAATGAAAACCGCTTCGCTTGGTACTACGACGCCGAGTGCGACAACAGCGGCAAGTGGGGCTACGGCGTGGTCGTTGACCTCAAAGGCTTGGGCTATTCGAGCTACGTCGCGGACGGCGCGGCAACCGACTTCTACTTGGGCGAGAACGACGGCGACGAAACCTACAAAACGCTGGTTTTCAAAGACGCAGGCAAATATTGGGCAAACCTGCTTTACATACTGCAAGTCATCAACGGCAGCGCGTCGTCGAGATATAACACAAACTACGTCTGGTCGGCAAACCGCGATACCAGCAACGCGCAGATATTCTCCGCTTCGCAGGCGGGCGAAAACACCGTCGAGGCTACAATACAGCCCGCAGACGGCTTAAATATCTACGCCCTCTACGCGCAAAAGACTTTCGGCAAAATCGCCGACCCCAAACCCGTCGCATATAAGTTTGCGCCCGAAAACGGCTCGTTCGACGTGGAAGCCCTCAAAAACGCTTGGGAAATGTACGACTACGGCAAATTCGAGGACGCTTGGATACTCGCTATCGACGGCTTCGTCGGCAACGACTTCGACGTTTACGGTTCGCTCATCGCCGATAGGCTGAGACGCGATACTTCCGCCGCTCTGCACCAAAGCGCAGGGCTTTACGACGTGTATCTCGATATGACCGTCGAGCAGGACGAGGTCAAACGCAAGGTTTGGCTTGCGCTTTTCAACAACTACGGCGTCAAGCTCAACGCCGCCACCGACACCGTCGCTCGCCCCGGCTTCGGCACTATCAAAATGCGCTGGGTCAATAAGGACGGCTCTATCAAAAACGGCGAGTTCGACTTCACCTCCGCCTCGTACGACGGCGAACACAACAACTTTGAAATCCTCGCAAAGGACCTCTCTTTCGACTACAACGGCGAGCTAACCTACACTTATAACGGCTATCCGCAAGGTCCGTCGCAAATCATCACCAACGGCTACCTCTCCGCTCAGCAGAAAGCCGACTTCGCCAAGGACTACGGCGACGGATATCAAAAATTCTTCACCATATACTTCTACGGCATTCCCATAGACACCGCCTCGGTGGATTGGAATGCTATGTCCCAAGACCAACAGGCGCAGTTTATCAAGGGCAACGACAACCGCAAGCATATCATCGGCTGGGACGACTTGAACTACGTCACCGGCGGCGAGCTCGGCGAAAAGGACGCTATCTCGCTATTCGAGGTCAACGCGGGCAACTACGCCGTCGTCATCGTAGGCGCGGCTTATAAGGACGGCGACAACTTCTACGAAAATTTCAGCTTCAATATCGCCTCTCCATTCTATATCAACTGGGAAATCAAACAAGCCACTATCGAGGTCGTCACTAAGTACTCCGACAAAATGGACTTCGGCAGCGTCAACTACGGCGGCGTGTCCTACACCTTTAAGGGCATCGCCGACAACGACCGCGTCAAAGACCAAATCAAGGTCAAAAACCTCGGCATCAGCTACGACAATAAGTCCGCCGACGGCTTCCTGCGCTACTCCAATCTCACCGCAGAGACGCTGATTTCAAACGGCGACACCCTATCCGTCTACGGCACTTTCGTCGGCAAATACGATATAACCATGGACGGCGTTATCTGCGTGTTCGATGCCGACGACAAGCTCCACGAGTGCACCAACCTCTACGGCACGGCGGAAAGCAACTACGGGCGCGCAGACTCCAACTATAAGCTCAAAAACGAGGACTTCTTTACAATCATCGCCCGCAACCTCTCCGTCAGCGACCTCGTCTACACCGCCGACAGCGGCGCGACCTACTCCAAAGATATTCCCGATATGACCTACGTCTACGGCGTGAAAAAGGGCACGAAAATCCAAATCACCAACTTCTACGACGACGACTTCCTATCCGCCGATATTGCCGCCGCCGCGGGCGATAACGTCCTCATCCTCGCCTCCGAAATCATGGACGGCAACCGCATGACCCTCACCCGCTCCGACAACGTCGAATATCCGTCTGTCGATAACACCTCGGCTACGTTCACCTTCCTGTCAGTCAACGCCGCTAAATACTCCGTCACTATCGACAATATCAAGTACGTCTGCGACGGCGTGACCTACAAGAACTACGACATGAAAAACCCCTCCCATGAGTTCGAGATTAAGCCAAAAACCGTAGCAGTAAAATGGTTCCTCGACGGCAATCCCATAGAGGGTTCGGATATCCCCGGCGTCGTCTACGACGGCAATCAGCACGCCGTCACGGCGCAGTTTGTGTCCGCAGGCGACGGAATTCTCGATACCGACGATAACCTCGTCTACCTCGGCGACCTCGTAAGCAATACGCAAATCTACTCCAAATATCAAAGCCTCGCCCCCCTCTCTTTGCAGTTCGACGGCGAGGATACCGACAAATATACCGACGTGAACATCGTTGACGGCGAGGATAGCCCCTACGAAACCTACCTCAAAGCCATTTCAACAGGCAACTACCGCATCGAGGAAAACTCCCGCTCTATCTCTTGGCAAATCACAAGGCGCGAGTTCTCTATCTCCGTCTCAAATACAGGCAACGCCCATATCTACGACGGCAAGTCCCACGGAATTACCCTCAGCTTTAACTCCGGCGGCGTACCCGTCACGTTGAGCAGTTTCAGCGCGATTACCTCGGCGGGCGCGGAGTTTACGTACAGCAACGGACTCATCTTCAACCCAACCAGCAACTCGTTCTCGGCTACCAACGTCGGCAAGTACGAGCTTTCCTACGACGCTACAAGCAAAATCAAAATCGACAAAAACTGGCTGCTCACCGGCAGTGCGGACTACACGGGCAATAACTTCCTGTTCGCCATAGTCCCGAGAGTCCTCGACCTCACGTTCAGCAACAAGACGGCTACCTACACCTCGCAAAACCTCATCTCGCGCTTCAAGGCTTCCTACTTCGATAGCGACGTGCCTCTCCCCGACGGCGACACCGTTTTGACCTATAACCTCACCGAAATCATTCACGCGGGCTCTTATAGCGTCTCCGTCACCTCCGCCGTCTCTGCAAGCGGAAACTTCGTCCTTGCAGAAGAAAATCCCACCGCTTGGTACGCCACTATCGCCGACGGTCTTTTGGAATACTACTCCGACCAGTCCGTCATAGACGCGTATACCGCACAAGTAACCGTCAACCCCTACACCGTCACCCTCGACCCCGTCGCTATCAATAACGGACTTAAAGACTACGTCTACGACGGCGGCAACCACGGATATACGCTCGACTACCTCTACGAAAACTTCGTCAAATCGTTTATGCTCTGCGACGACGACAAAGAGGGCTACTCCCTTAAAGGCGACTCCTCCACGGGCAAAAACGTCGGCACTTACAACGTGTCCATCGAGGGCTTCAACCCCTATAACGGCTACACCGACTACACCCTCAAAGAGGGCTACTCCGACACTTGGGCTATCACCAAAAAACCGCTCTCGTTCGTGTACGTCGAGTACCACAGCGGCGGCAACGCCTACGTCTACGACGGCAACAACCACGGCTATACGCTCAGCGTAGACGGCATCGTGGACGGCGAAAGCATTCAGCTTCTGTTCGGCGGCGAAAATATCAACGTGTCTTCTCCGCTTACAGTTGGCGCGGTCAACTCCACCGATATATTCGGAAGCGCGGCAGCGCACTACTCTATTACAAACTTCTCCCTCGCCGACGCGACCGTGGACGGCGTGACCTATCTCTCCTCCAATTACAGCCTCCCCGAGGGCGGCGCAGACAAGAGTTGGACCATCGAGAAAAAGGTCATCACCGTCGAGTGGCACAATACCGAACTCACCTACCGCGCGAGCGAGTACAACCCCGATAACGGCGGCGTTTACGCGACCGTCACCAACAGCGTCGGCAGCGACACAATCCAGTTCAACTACGGCGGCGAAAAATCCGCAACCAACGCGGGCAACTACACCGTGTCTATCGAGGATTTGATTGGCGGCTCGTCGGCAAATTACACTATCGAGGGCACGCTCTCGACCGATTGGGAAATCAAGCCCAAACAACTTACCGAATTCACTTGGGCGGGCGGCGACAGCGGATTTACGAATACGCTATCCGTGACCTATAACGGCGCAAATCACAGGATTGTAGCTACCCCCTCCGCGGGCGCGCAAAACGCCGACGACGGCAAAATCTACGACGCAGATGCCGCAGGCTTTGCGTTTACGTACTCCTCTAACGACGGCTACGTCGTAAACGCCCTGCTCGCAAACGACTATAAGACCAAAATATCGGGTTGCAACAACACCAACTACACCGTTCCCGCCGACGCGGAAGTCGAAAAGGATTGGAAGATAACAAAGCGCGTCCTCACCGTCGCGTACACCTACAATTACACCGCCGAAATCACCTACTGCGCGACCGCAAGAGGCGTGGAACTCAAAATAAGCGGCTTTATCGCCTCCGACTTCGACGCTAACCTCGACTTCGACATCGATACCAATGCGGAGTCTGCCGGCAGCGGCTCGGCAAGCGACGACGTATATACGAGGTCGTTGCGCTCGGTGAACGTAGGCGACTACACCGTCTCGGTCAAAATATCAGAGACCTGCGCCCGCAAGGATTGCTACGAGCTCAGCGGCACGCTCGACGCGGCGTTTAAGATTGTGCCTCTCACCGCTTCTCTCGAATGGAAACTCTGCGAAGCCGCTCACAGCAACAGAACCGCCGAATACGACGGAAAACCGCACGAACTTATTGCAACCGTGAAAAATCTCGCGTCCTCTTCCGACGTAGTGAACGTGACCGTCACCGACGGCGTACAGACAAATCAAGGCTCTTATACGGGCGTTGCGACCGCGCTTGACAACGACAACTACGCTCTGCCCGAGGATTGCAGTTGCAACTTTACAATCTCGCCGCGCACGATAAACGCCGTTTGGAACGCGACCGCAGAAAACTACACCTACAACGGCAAGTATCTATCGGACGCGCTCACCCTCTCCCGCCTTATCGCCGACGACGAGGTGTCTTTCAAGATTGAGTTCTACAAGGAAACAAACGGCGCAGAAACTCTGTTTGCAACCGCCGTCGTATCAAAAACGGGACTTACTGAATACACGCTGAGCGCAAACGACTTCAAAAAGACGATAGACGCCGCCTCATACGTTGCGATATTCGACGGCAAAGTGTACAACTCGGACGGCACGGTCAACGGCAACTATACGTTTAAGTCCAACGGCGACGAAAGGACGGAATTTACAGTAAATCGCGCCGCTTTGAAGCTGTCCGACGGCTGGAAATATAAAAATAACGGAAACGAAAAAGTTTTCGACAGTTCGTCTGTCCTTGTCTATAACGCCAAGCCCTATGAACTCGTTAAGGAAATCGACGCAGACTCCCTGTTTGTGCGCGACGACACGCTGACAAAGGACGAAGTGACCTTGGTGTATAGCGGCAATATCAATACCGACGTAGGCGCGGGCGCGTACACCGCGACGGTCTCCTCGCTTGCGGGCACGTATGCCGCAAACTACCGTCTGCCCTCTGTCGGCGTAAGCGTATCTTACGAAATTACTCCCAAGGGAGTGTCCCTCGTATGGGAAAACTACACAGGCATCGTGTACGACGGACAGACGCATACCGTGACCGCTAAGGTGGAATTCGGCGCGACCGACGACGCCGACCTCAAAGCCTACGACGGCGACTCTGTAACGGTTTCGCAATATCAAAACAACGCCTACCGCAACGCAAACGACGGCTACGTCGCAACCGCGCTCGGGCTTGACAACAACAACTACTTCATCAAAGAAAACTCCGCTCTCGACTGGGCAATCGCGCCCCGCCCCGTAGAACTTACCTGGTCGCTCGACACTGTTGAATACGACGGCACGTCAAAGACCGTGACCGCAACTGTAAGCAACCTCGTCACGGGCGACGTGATTACGCTCACCTACGGCACGAGCGGCACGGATTACTCTGTAAGCGGACTCGCGGGCGTAGGCAACATCGCTACAAACGTAGGCTCTTATACGACGGAAGTGACTGCGCTAAGCAACGCAAACTACACTCTCGACGGCGGCAAAGATTTGTCGCACGATTGGGAGATTACGCCTATCGTCCTCGCGTTCGGCTGGTCGAGCGCAAGCGGACTTACATACAACGGAGCCGCGCAAGGCATAACCTTGACGGTCAGCAACATTGCCGCCGCCGACTTCGCAAGCGCCGACAGACTGTCGTTTGTACCTGCGCTCACTCCCGACGGCGCGCAGACTGTCACTGAAAACCGCGCCGCCAATCCTATAAAGATAACCTTCGCCGCAACAAACGCCGACACGTATACGGTTACGATAACCGCGCTCGGCGGAACGTCCAAGGATAACTACCTACTGCCCGACAACGCGAGCGCAACCTACGTGATTGCGCCAAAGGTCATCGACGTAGACTGGACGACTGGCACGTTCGTATACTCCAAGCAAAATCACGAGGTGACGGCGGAAGTCGTCAACGCGGAGAGCGACGACACGGTTATCCTCACCTACAAGACGACCGGCACGGATTACTCCGTCAGCGGGCTTGCGGGCGTAGGCAACGCGGCTATGAACGCGGGTTCTTACGCGACGACGGTGACCGCGGTTGACAATGCAAACTACACCGTAAGCGGCGCAAGCGATTTGACCTGCAACTGGACAATCTCGCCAAAGACTATCACCGACGTGACCTATAAACTCGACGGCAACGAGAGTTTGACCGCCGTATACGACCGCAATCAGCACGTACTCACCGCAACCGCAACGGGCGGCGCGACAAGCGACGGCGACGGCAAGATTTACGACGGCGACACTGTGGGCTTCGTCTATGAGGGCACGATAAGCAAAAACTACGGTCTGTCCGCAATCAGCGCAAACTCCGCGCTCGAAGCGGGCGAATACAACGTAAGCGTAACTGCGACGGACAACGGCAACTACACCGTCGGCGCGCTCTCCTGCGGATTTACCGTAAGCCGCAAGACGCTTACTTTGAGCAAAGAGGACGTGACTTCCACCGCGTTCGTTTACGACGGCAAGTCGCAAGGCGTAAAGATAACCGTAATCGGACTGCTCGAATACGACAACACTTCCGCCCGTTTCAGCCTCGACGCGGAAATTTCCCCGACGGGCACTTCCGAAAGCGCGGTGCGCTCGGGCGCGAGCTATACTAAGCGCTTCCTCGCGGTGAACGCCGATACGTATACGTTGACGTTCGCTTTGAGCGGCTCTCGCTATCAAAACTACGAACTTGCGCCGTTCGATTGCGGTTTCATCATCACTCGCAAGGAAATCACCACTCAAATAAGCGCGGACATTCTCGCCGATAACATAATTTATCGCGCAAAGGCAATCAGTCCGTCCGACCTCTCGGTCACGTTCAACAACCTTATAACCGACGAGCGTCTGACGCTCGACGACGACTTCACCGTCGTATTTGCAAAGGACGGCGCGGACCTAAGCGCTTCGCCGATAAACGTTGGCAAGTACACCGCGAAAATCTCCCTCAAAGAGGACGGCAAAGCGTCTGTCAACTACGAGCTTATCGGCACGACGGAATTCGATTTTGAAATCAAGCCGTATGAAATCACTCCCAATATGCTCGGCTGGACGCTCAACGGAAGCTCGGTAAGGCTCGACTCGCTCACCTACAAGGACGGCGAAAACAAGACTGTCGCCGTAAGCGCGGTAAGCGACGATATATTCAACGCGATTGCCGGCAAGAGTTTCTCCTACGTCTACTTCGGGCTTTGCAACTGCGGACTCGACGCCAAGACTTCCGCCGACCTCGACGCGGAGCACCTCGCGCATCAATGGCTTCCCTCGGGCGGCAACTTCCCCGTAACGGGACCCGAGCACGCAGGCAACTATCACGTCGTACTCACGCTTTCGGGCGGCGACGCGGACAACTTTATTCTGAGCGGCTTTGACGGCTACACGGGCAACAACGTCCTGACCGACGGCGACGACGCGTATCTCGTATACGGCAACTCGACTGAAAAATTCAGCGAAACCGCACTGCCCAAGCTCGGCGACAGAGTTGCGGCATTGAGCTTCGGCATAGGTCGTCTGCATCAAGGCTTGGTTGCCGATTCCGTCCCCAACCTGCCCTTCAAAGGCTCGGCGTACACGGTTGCTACGGGGCTTCCCAAGGTTACTTCCGCCGCCGACATATCCGCAATCAGAGTGGAAATCGGCTCGGGCACGTACACATATGAGGAATACGCCAACGATACGTTCGGCGCGATAAAGAACGCGGGCGAGTACAGTATAAAGATTTACGACAGCTCTGCAAGCGGAGGCTCGGGCACGGCTTCGGGCTGCGACCTCTTCAACCCCGACGCGGATATAGAAGTCAACGTGACCCTCACCATCGACAAAGCCAAGATAACCGTGTCGGACACTTCCGACGATTTGAACTGGTCCAAAGTCTATGACCGCACGACGGCTTATAGCGGCTTCGGCTTTGCCAAAAACGTGACGTTCTCATCGACAACCGACGGCGACGGCAACGTTGTCGCGGATTGCGACGGCGTACTCGCAGGCACGACGGTCACAATCTCCGCCGTCTACGACGACTTCAACGCAGGCAAGAGGACGCTGACGTTTACGCTCGGCGGCGCGGACCGCGACAACTACTATCTCGCATTCTCAGAGGACGGCAACGCGCTCGCGAAGGGCACGGATTATACTGTAAGCGGCTACGCCTACGCAATCGCCGACGCAAAGATTATAAAGCGCACGATTACCGTCGCGGGCAACGCCGACAAGACGTTTGACAGCACGAAAGACGTACAGTTTGAAATCGTAAGCGCCGACGTAATCGACGGCGACAGGGTAAACGTGACGGGCACGTACGCGAGCGAGCACGTGGGCACGCACGCGATAACCATAACCGTTGACGACGACAACTATCAAGTTGCGTCCGACATTGCGGTGAGCGGCACTATTTCGCCCAAGCCCTTGACGGTAACTTGGGCGGCAATCGACGCAACCTCCCCCGTGTACGACGGAAATGCGCACGGCGTGACAGCCACGATAAGCGGAATGTACGTCGGATACGTCGAGGACGTGACTGCGACGACCGCCGCAACAGTCGGCACTCCTCAAATCTCCGCAAGCGCGATATACACGGTGTCGTTCACGGCGATAAACGCGGACGATTACTCCGTCGTGCTTTCTCTCAAAGACGACTCCGACTACACTCTAAGCTCCGCGACGGATTCCTACGAGTGGACAATCGAGGCGAGAACGCTTCAAATCAGCTGGACAACCGACGACCTCGCGGACGAGGCGGCGTATATCTACGCTTGGGACGGCTTCAAAGTTGCGTTCTCCAACGTCGAGCGTTATATCACTCCTCAAATCGACAACGCAGTCGGCGCGGACGACGTAAGCCTTGCGGTGCGCAACAACAAACGCGCTAACGTAGGCGTATCCACTGCCGAGGCGTACGCGATAACGGGCGACAAGGCTTCCAACTACGCTCTGCCCGAAACCAAGACGCAGGCGTTTGAGATTGTCAAGGCTGAAATTATCGGCATTACCCTGCCCGAACTTACGACCTACACCTACAACGGCGCGGCGCAAGGCGTAGTCGTGTCTTCCAACGTCACGCAACACGGCATAACGGTCAACGTAGTGTACGGCGGCGGCGAGAGTGCAACCGCAAACACGATAAACGGCAAAAACGCGTTTATCAACGTGACCGGCGACGCGGGCAAAAAGATAACCGCGACCGTTGCCGAGACAGACAACTATAAAGAACTTGTGCTGGAAGCTACGGTTGTGATAAATCCGTCCGAAATCACGAGCATCACGCTGACCTCAAAGACGGAGACGTACAACGGCGAGGCGCACTCGATAGTTGTCAACACGACTACCACCCACTACGGCGACGAAGTAAGCGTCACCTACACCATAGACGGCGAGGCGGGCAACTCTGCGATAAACGCGGGCGCTTATACGATAGTCGCAACAATCGCCGCCGATGACGATAACTACGTCACGCTCACGCGCACGGCTACCTTAAAGATAGATAAAGCCGACATAGACGAAAACAGAATAACCGTCAACGCAGACTCCGGCAAGATAACCTACGATACCAATCCGCACGGCGTAAAGATAACCGTCGAGGACGACGTTACGCAATTCGGCGACGCAGTTACAATCACCTATCACGGCGGCGAAAACAACAGCGGACAGGCTACCAACGTAGGCGAGTACGAAATCAATGCGGTTATCAGCGCGGGCAACAACTACAACGACTACACCACAGCCGTTTCAAAGCTCGAAATAACTCAAAAGAAAATCAAACTCACGCTTGCCGAGTCCGACAGGAAATTCACCTACGACGGCAAGACGCATACCGCAACCGTCACGTTCGATTACGGCGCGGAAAACGAGGACGATTTAAAGGTCTACGACGGCGACACGATGACGATTAAGCTGACCTACGAAGGCACGGGCGGCAACGCCATAGGCGATACGGCTCTCAAAAACGCGGGCGCGTATACGGTCTCTGCGGAGCTTTCAAACAAAAACTATGTCGCTATAAAGGACGAAGCCGAAATCACAATCGAAAAAGCTACGATAGACTACTACTTCGTAAGCGACAGCTTCTCCTACAACCGCAAGCTCCACAATTTGAGCGTCAACAGCGAGGACGCGGCTTTGAGCGACCCGATACACTACTCCGTCAACCTGCTCTCCACCGACCAAGCGACAGTCGAGTACACCTACGCGACCACGGACGGCGGCGAATACGACAAGGCGTTTACGGGCGCGATAAACGCGGGCGTTTACTACCTCAAAGCCACTATAACCGCCGACGGCAAAGCTTTGGGCAACTACAACGCATGGGAGGCGACCGCCACCCTTACCATAACGCCATCGACGCTCACGAGCTTTACGATTGAGGACGTAACAGTGCCTTATGACGGACTTGAACATTCCATAAGCGTCACCGCGCCCGAAAAGCAGCTTGTAGACGGCGTTTACTACACCGCGCACGGCGACAAAGTTTACGTCGCGTACACGATAAACGACGGCACGTCGGACGTAGCAAAGGCAATCAACGTAAACGTAATCGACGGAGTCGTCGCGGCATACGTCGTGACGGCGCACTTCTCGTTCGACGACGACGTAAAGGGCAACTACCGCGCCGACGGGCTGGAAATATCCGCAAATCTAACCATAACGCCCGTAACGGTCAAAGGCATCTCTCTTGCGGGAGAAAACGCAGATTACGACGGCAACGAGCACAACGCTACGCTCGAACTGCCGACCGCGGCGGGCTATCCTAAATACGAATTGAGCGCGGACGGCAAAACGCTCACCGTCTATCTTGCCGACGAGCACGAGGGCGACGTGTTTAACGTCAACCTGTACATCGAGGATTTCAGCGGCAAGGCAATCGACGCAGGCAGTTACGACTTCGTTGCGCGCATCACGCCCGACGACTCGATTAAGAACAACTACACCGCTATAAGCGACCTTAGAAAGACTATCACGATTGCAAAGGCAAAGGCGGCGGACAGCGAGGGCGTAATCTACGCGCAAGACGTAAACCTCTACTTTAAAGACGGTTCAATCGAATACTGCGGCAACACGCACTATATCGTCATCAAAACGGACGATTCCGACGGACTTACGCACGACGTAAAAGACGTGCTGACAAGCCTCACGCTCTACCCCTCGACCAACAAGGACATCGCCACGCCCGACACTGCTCAAATCGTCTACACCTGCGGCGGCGCGACGTTCGATGGCGCAAAGGACGTGGGCGAGTACGTCATCACCGCGACCGTAAGTCACAAGAACTATCAAACCTTCACGCTGACTGCGACGCTAACCATATCCAAGGCAATTATCAATTACTACTTTGTGGGAGCTGAAAAGGTCTACGATATGGCGACGCACTTCGCGGGCGTAAACTCTAAGAACGAATATCTCGACAACGGCACGGTGACTTCGATAACGCTCAAAGGCACCGACACCGCGACCGTAAGCTACACCTACAAGTTCAACGGCGAGGACAAAGACAAATTCAGCGGCGCGCTCAACGTAGGCAAGTACGAAATCACCGCTACAATCTCCATAATCGGCAACGTTGCCGACAACTACGAGATTTGGGGAGACGGCAACTCGATAACCGCCGACCTTACTATCACCCCCTACGAAACGACTCTGATTTGGTCGGGTCTTAACGAGCGCGTCTACACAGGCAACAACCTCAGCCCTGTGACGGCGCACTTCCTCGGCGCGGACGGCACGACGGACGTGCAAGCTACAATATCCTATAAGGGCGTAACGGGCAAGGCAAAGGACGACACCGTGCTCAAAAATGCGGGCACGTACGAAGTGACCGCGTCGCACGCAAGGCTTGGCAACTACACCTTCACCAACGCCAACGGCAACGTCGAAAGTCTGACCGTAAAGAAAGCCGTAATCGAAAGATACTTGGTTGGCGCGTCCACACCCTACAACGCGACGACCTACTATCTTGCGCTAAGCAGCACAGAAGCCGCAAACGTGACCGAGACGTTCTCAGATAAGATAACCGTCCTCGGCGAGACGATAAACGTGATTTACACCTACACCAAGGACGAGGGCGGCAAGGATTATTATATGAACTCGGAGGGCGTGAAAGAGGTGCTCGAAGTCGGCGCGCGCAACGCGGGCAAGTATACCGTAACCGCCGCGCTCGACCTCGGCGACGGCGAATCCAACTTCGAAAATTGGACGGACGCCAAATCCGCGACGCTCACCATCACCCGCATAAACCTCTCTGTGACGAGCGCGAAAAACTTCGACAAAGTTTACGACGGCACAGACGAAGTGCTCGACTACACCGTAAGCGGCGTACACGAGGACAATAAGGCGTTCATACAGTACACCGCAAAGTATTCCGACAAGCACGCAGGCGAAGGCAAGCATATCAATATCGTCGCCGACGCGCTCGACGGCTACGAATACTTGGAGGACAACTACACTCTCCCGACTATCTCAAACGGCAGTATCCAAAAGAAGGCGCTTACGCTCACCGCGGAGCAATCCTCTTTGGACTTCTGGCAAAAGACTTACGACGGACTCACCTCAACACTCCGCAGTCCTCTGACCTTGACTAAGGACGACAACGGCTTCGTCGAGAATGACAACCTCTCCCTCCGCTCCGATTACAACTCCAAGAACGTTATGGAAGCGAACAAGGTGATATTCTCCCTCTCGGGCGCGGATAAGGACAACTACACGATTTCCAACCTCGACTTCTCCTCGCAGGTCGATTTCGACAGCGTATATCTGATTAAGCCGAGAGTCACCAATATAACTTGGTCGCCGTCGTCAAAGACCGCGCAGTACACAGGCAAAGCGCAGACCGTATCGGCGTATCTCAGCGTACTCGGCGAGGACGTTGCAAGCGGACAGCTTGACCTAATCGTCTCGTTGCAGTACACAAAGGACGGCAACGGAGTCGAGCTTGCAACTCCGATAGATAACGCCGTTTACAAAAACGCGGGCGCTTACGTCGCAACCGCTGCTCTGCCCGCCGACGCGGATAAAAACATACTCGACAACTACGGCATCAACGCCGAAACGAGCAGAAACGAGTTTGCTATCACCAAAGCGTCTCTCGCGGTGACGTGGAGCGGACACTTGGGCACGTTCACCTATGATGGCACCGACCAAGGCGTAAAAGTCAAGGCAAGCGCGACTCTGCGCGGCGACGACGTGACGAAGTATAGCGGCGCAGAGTATCTGATTGCGGTGTTCTCGACAAGCAAGGGCGAAGCTCAATTCAAAGACGCAGGCGAATACAGTCTTGTCGCCCGTTTTGCAGACAGCGTAAGCGAGGAGCTTAACAACAACTACAATCTTACAAACGCCAACCTCTCGCTCACTATGAACAAGGCGAAGATAACCAATATCTCGTTTAGCGGCAGCGACAGCTGGACGTACTCGGACGGCAAAGCGCACTACTACTTTGTTACGAGCGATGCGGGCAAGCAGTTTGAAGTCATCATCGCAGACGGCGCAATAACCGCCCCCGTCGTCAAATACGCGTTCGACGACAAGGCGATTGAAATCAGCTACTCGGGCGGCGACAGCACTCTCGCAGACGTAAGCGGCAATAACGGCATAAAGAACGCAGGCACGAGGACGATTACCGCAACCGTTGCGGAAACCGCCAACTACGAAGGCTGGTCGGGCGCGATAACCGTCACGGTGCAAAAGGGCACGCTTACGAATATCGTGATGGATTCCTACAAAGTGCCGTACGACGGCTTGACGCATCGTCTGTACGCTCGTAATGCGGATTCCGCGGTCGGCAACGGCGTATCGAGTCAGGTCAAAGCGCCAGACGGCTCAACCGTGACGATAACCTACAAAATCGCCATACTCGAATACTACAATAAGGACTTTGCAGAAGCGCTCGCAAACGAGAACGACAACGGCGCAATCAACGCCGGCATATACGCGATACAAGCGACGGTTACCTGCTCAAACTACAATGACCTCGTATTGCCCGATGCCGACGGCGACCCCGTTATACTTACCATCGAGCAGGTGCGCGGCGATGTCATTTGGGCATACAAAGGTCAGTCGGAAGCGGACTTCACCTACAACGCGACCAATCAATCCGCATCTGTGCGCGCGAGCATACTCGGCGCAGGCACGTCGGGTTCGCAAAACCGCATAGAGCTCTCAGTTGATATTAACCTCCTCGACGAGATAAATATCGCGGACGCGTTGAAAAAGCAGTTCGTCGTAGCGGGCAAATACTCTATGAGCGCGTCCTTCTCTGCGGCAAACGACAACGAGTATCAAAAGCTCAACAACAACTACAAGCTGTCGGGACAGACGGTTGACGTAACTATGAAGAAGTACGTCGTACAAATCAACTGGTACGTAAGCCCCGATTTCCACAACGAGCAGGAAAAAATCCCCTACAATCCCGAAAGCCCCTGCGTATACAGCGCGGAATATCACGGCGTTTACGCCGAGGGTATCGGCATAGGCGGCGTAGTTATGGAAATCAACACTGCGGGCACGTTCTCTGCTATCGACGCGGCTTCCTATAACGCGCGAGTGTCAAGCATTAAAGACGGCGTGGACAAAGTGGAAGTGGACGAGCAAACCTACGAACTGTCGTACAACCTCAACTACACTCTCGACAACACCGCTCTTACTTGGAAGATTGCGCCCCGCCCGATTACGATAACCGTCGCGGATGGCAACTTCCTCAGCAAGATATACGACGGCTCGGCAGTGTTCTCATTCAACGCAAACGGCTACTTAAAGAGTTTCGTCGTCGATGCGCAAAACGAAAAGGTCGTCAACGTCGAAGTCACCTACAAGACCCTCAGATCAGCCTACGCCGACAGCCACTTCACCTACTTCATCAACAACGTGGTAGCCGTTGATAAAGACAAGGTGTTCCTGCCCATAAGCTCCATAACCGCAAACGCGGTCAACGTCCGCGCGACGTTCGCAACGGTGGTATTCGACACGTTGCAAATGGAGCGCAACTCGCAAGGCGAGTACAACTACACGATAACCTCCGCTTCGGACGGAATAATCCAGACCAACGACGACGTTATCACTCCCTGCGACGTCGAGATGAGAATGCAAGATTTGTCGCACGTGTACAACGGCGAGACTTACAGTCACGAGTTCACCTATGCCGAGGGCATAAACAGCGGCTTGAAGTTCAACGAAGTGTACGGCTATAACCTCTTCCTGTTCTACAACGTCAACAAGCAGCGTATGCAGCTTGTAAACGGCAACCATGTCGTGGGCAGCGTCAATATCGGCGGCAACGTCAACGCGGGCGAATATGGCTATGTCGTAAATATCAAGGTTGTGGACGCTGAGAGCGACGGCGCAGAAAACTACAACGTCACTATAACCAATCTCGACACCGCAAAATACACCGTCGAGCAGAGGAAGATAGGCGTAACCTACTCCGACCTGTTGCAATCCCTGCAATCCGCGTTTAAGGACGTAACAGCCGAACTTGCGATTGAAAACAGCGACTTCACCGACATTCAAGACGCTGACGCGCTTACGGCATTGATACAAAAGGACGGCTTGCAAATCACTTTGAGCAACGCTTGGACGAGCGCGACTTACAATGCGTATACCCTCGTTAAGGGCGCAGTCGCATACGCCGACGAAACGCCGACCGAGCCGTTGACGGTGATTGTAAACAACCGCAACTACACCGTAGACGCGCCCATACTTCAAATCACCTATCTGCAAATCAAAAACGCGCAGAAATTCGAGTTCTATATCAACAACCTTGCAGACCTCATGCACCTCGACGCGGACAACTACGGTCTCAACGAGATGAGAGGCGAGTTTGACCCCGCTCCGACCTACACGCAGACTGCCGACATCGACGGACTCGTGGGCGGAAGCTACACGGTTATGCCCGCTATAAGGAACTTCCGCGGATACTATCTCGGCGACGGACACTCCATACGCAATATCACAATCTCGCAGATTTCAGACAGCGACTCTGAGGACAGCGCATACGCAGGCTTCTTTGCCCGCATCACTGAGGGCGGCGTAGAAAAGCTGACCTTTGAGGGAATAAGCGTATACGCTTCGAGCGGCGTCGGCTATATCGGCGGCTTTGCGGGGCTCATCGACGGCGCGACGATAAAGGAAATCGACTTTAACGGCACAATCTACGCATACGTCGATTACGTCCTCGGCGGAAGCATGAACGAAGTCCTGGTCGGCGGCTTTGTCGGCGGAGTGTGGAACGCGAAGGTTTCAAAAGTAAACGTAGCAGTCAAGCTGAACGTCAACAACGTAAGCTCCGACAGACTCTGCATCGGCGGCTTTGCGGGACTCATCGAGGGCGGCGATTATCAAGACGTATCCGTCTTTGCGGATGTGAGCACGATATATAAATCCGCGCCAAAGAGTGCGTACTTCGGCGGAATTGCGGGTTACGTGCACGGCGATGAGCTTGTGATTGCAAACTATCGCTATCTATCCTCGTCCGTCTACGTCTACGACGGCGCGAGCGCAAACCTCTACGGCAATGCGTTCGGCAACGACGTCACCTTTGAAACCGCGGCGGGCACGCTCTACGACAGCTTTATCGCCGTCAACGACGGCTTGACCGCCCTCATCAACGACAATATGATAAGAGATTATCTGTTGCCCGTCGGCGCGAACGGCACAGCCGCAAATCCCGTGGAGATAACCAACTTCCGCCAGATTTCGCTGATACTCGCCTATCCGTATATGAACTTCAAAGTCACCCGTCTCGTAAGAACTCCGCTTTATATCCCGACCTATCACAGGGGCTTCTACGGCGCGATAATCTACGAGGGCGAGGGTAGCAAACTCCGCTCGGATCACAGCGACAGCACCTCGGATACTCCCCTCACAGATGCCGCAATCGCGCAATCGGGACAAAACGTAACTATCAGAAAGAAGGAGGAAAATTGAAGCATATCTCGCCTAAAAACAGTATTATAGATATATTTATAAAAAGTATAATTATATCCGTTATATTCATATTTACGGCGACGCTTTGCGTCCTCATCGCCCTACTTACGCCGCGCGGCGCGGTTGCACAGGGCGTGGATTTCGGTGCGCTTCAAATCTCTTACGACAGCGAAAAGTACGTATGCGACGGGACTGATTATAACTCTTTGCAAAGCATCATCGACTATGCCGAAAGCGCCTACTCCGAGACCGTATACGTTTTTGACAACTGCACCGCTATCGACGAACCGCTCGTTTTCAAAAAACAAGCGACCCTGCAAGGCAATCTCGGCTTTACCCTTGACGCCAACGACTATGCAATCACGGCGGCAAGCGGCTCTAATCTCATTCTGCAAGGGACGGACGTAACCTCAAACAGAGGCGCGCTAAAAGTCCGTCGCAACGGCAGGCTCGAAATCAGAAGCGCCACTATAACCGTGGAAAACTGCACGGCTAACCACTCCGCAATCAACGTCTCGGGCACGGCGTTCATCAGCGGAGGGCAAATCAAGTATGACAAAGATAACGCGTTCGGCTACGGCATAAGCGTCAACGAAAGCGGCAATCTCAACGTCACTCCCGCTGTGTCGGGCGGCAATCAAACCGTGCCCGTCATCGTCGAGGGTCAAAGCGGACTGTGCTTGGCTTCCGGCACTGCCGAGATAAACGGCGGGACGTTTAGCGCAAACGGCTTCGAAGAATCGGCTGCGGGCTACTCCGTCGCCGTCCAAGAGGGCGCTGTCACAATAAACGACGGCGTTTTCAACTCCCCCATCTACGACGGAGCCGCCGAAAGCGCAAACGTCAGTATCAACGGCGGGAGCATCCCGTCGGTGCGCGTAACGCCCTATCAAAACAAAAAACTTCGCTTCGGCTCATTGACACTGTTTGCGGGTATATATTGCGACCTGACGATATTCGACTTGGACTTTTCCGCAAACTCCTTAAAAGCAAAGGGCGAAAAAAACTCGATTTCCGCGGGGTTCAGAGTGGTGGGCTACAACGTCGGCAATACTAATACGGATACGCCCGTACTCTCCGCGAGTACGGACGTTGAAAAAACCGTAACGCCGATAGAGGACAACCGCTATTTCGTAAGTTTGTCCTGCGACGACGCAGTGTACGATAAGGTCGAATACGTCTACGGCTCGACCGTAAAATTAAACGAGCTTCCCTCCCCTCAAAAGAACGGCTACGTACTTAAAGAATGGCGGGAGAAAAAGGGCAACTTCGTCATTGCCGACGATATTACGCTAAACGCAAACACCGCGCTTGCGGATACTCAAATTGAGCTTGACGACGCAAATCTGACTTACGACGGGAGCGAGCAGACGGTTGCGCCAATCCTCTCGCACGACCTGTCCGTCGCCTACTCCGTCTATTGGGAAAAATACGCCTCGGGCGGCTGGAAAAGGGTCTCGAACGAGAACGAACTGAAAGTGACTGCGGTCGCCGACAGCGGTCAGTATCGCATAACTGTCGTTGCGACCTACGGCGCGGATACTTCGACAACTCAAAAGGAAATCGCCGTCACCGTAAACAAGGGCGACTACGTCGGCATAACTCACAGCCCGTTCAGCGGCACGTACGACCCCGATAAGCGGCTTAGCGGCTACGCTTTGAGCGCAAACTTCAACTGGGTCAAAGTCACCGATACGCCCACCGTCCCCATAAAGCAATATCCCGCGATTTACAACGCCGACCCCGACAACTACAACGACTGCACCGTGTATATAACTATCGACCTCGAAAAAGCAGACGTCAAAAATACGGACGTTCCCCCGCACAAAAATTTGAGCGGAGTCTATCAAAAAAAGAAACTCAAAGACTACGCGCTTCAAGAGGGCTTCCGTTGGCAATCGCCCGACGAAATCCCGATTGTAAGCCAAAAGTCCTACGTCGCGCTGTATAATCCCGACAGAGATAATTATAACGACGTCGTGCGCAATATAATCCTCAATTTGGAAATGGGCACGTACGACGGCATAGCGCGCCTCGAAGATATGACGATAACCTATCGCCCAAACTACTATCTGTCTGATTTGAACGACGATATAGCGGCGGCTCACCCGAACTATAAACTGAACTATAAGACGAATTCCCTCATATACGCGGGCACGAGAACGCTCGATTGCGTGTATAACGAGGATGCCGACAACTATAACGACTACGAGTTTTCTATCGGTCTAACGGTAAATAAAGCCGACGTAGACCCCGCGAGCGTGCCGTCGCTTACGCCGATTACAGGCTACGTGTACGGCGGATTGACTCTCGCATCGTATCCGCTTCCAAAAGACGTATATTGGCTGAATCCGACGCTTATTCCGACGGTTGACGTACAGCAGTACGCCGCGTACTGCAATCCGTCGCAGAAAAACTACAACGACTATCCGCTTACGGTCACGCTAATTCTGCAAAAGGGCACTTACTCAAACGTCGCCGCGCCTACGCTCGCCGCAATAACCTACGGCAGAGATTTAACTTTGTCGGGCGTATCGTTGCCCGCGGGCTGGTCGTGGGCAGACGGGAGCGTCACGCCGACCGTAGCGGTAGGCAGCTACGACGCGGAGTATTGCGCCGACCCAGTAAACTATCTGCCGATTGCGCGCGCTATCCCCTTAGAAGTTAAAAAGGCGGATATACCGCTTGCCAAACTGCCCGACAAAACGGTGACTTACGACGGAGAAAAACATTCGCTCGCGTTTGAAAGTCTGCCCTATCCCCTCGCGCTCGTCGAGTACAAAAACAACGGCAAGACGACGGCGGGCAAGTACGAAGTCACCGCAAAACTATCTCAAACGGACTTGGACAACTACAATCCGCACCCGACGACCGTCAGAGGCATTTTAAATATACTGAAAGCGCCGTCTGTAATCGTCGCGCCCGTGCGTTACGACGTGCTCGAAGGCGAAAGCGTACTTATAGAAGGCACGGTCGAAAACGACGAGCAAAATCTGGTCATTCCGCCGTTTAACGAGACGGCGTTCGGGCTATATCATATCACGCTGACCACCGCCGAAAGCGGCAACTATCTTGCAGGCTCGCACACCGTGACAATCTCGATAAACCGCACTGAAAAGTACGTCGGCAACATAAGCTATCCCGTGTCCTACGACGGGAGCTATCTATACGGCATACTGATAAATCCCGACTGCGGCGTGCCCAACGACGCGCAAATCTCCTTCCGCCCGTTTTCAGACGAAAACCACTACTTGGGCATAGAAATTTCCGTGACGACGGACGGCGAAGTATACGAAAAACAGTTCATCGCAAAAATCAAGATGACCGACGCTATGCTTTCGGCGCGCTCGCTTTCCCTATTAGACGCGGACGGCGAAAAAGTTGCGTTTACTGTGGAAAACGGCGTGTATATGGTCTTTGAAACGAACGGCTACAAGGTGTTTTTCCTGGATGCCGAGTTCAATAAAACATTCGCTTGGTACTGGATTCCGATAGGAATTGTCCTAACGCTTATTGCAATCTGCGCGGTACTTGTGGTATTATGGAAAAAGGGAATAATAAAACTGCCCGAGTTTAAGCGCGCAACCAAATCCAAAAAGGCAAATTCCGAGGCAAACGCCGAATCCGCGAATGAAGTAAAGGAGCAATAAAGTGAAAAAAGTTTGGAAAGGCAGTAAAACTACACTTATAATACTCATCGTCGTCATCGCCGTTCTCAGCGCGCTTGCGGTCGGCGGCGTCACCTACGCCATCTGGACGGAGGTTTCACACGACACGCAGGAACACGATTTGCCCATAGACCCCTACAACCCTTCCGAAAAGTATATCATTTTTCGCGGGCTTGACGCGCAAGGCGATTTTTCCGACGTAACGCACAAAGAGGTCAAAGCCTACGCCGCGGTCGGCTACAAGGGATTGGTCGCAGAAGTAGTCATTCCCGCAACTCACAACGATAAGCCCGTTGTCAAAGTTTGCAACAGCAATATAGACAACGACCTCGAATATCGTTTCAAAGGCAATCCGATTATAACATCCCTGCAAATCCCCGCCTCCGTCACGGAGGTCGCAACCGACGCTTGCTCGGGAATGGACTTGCTTGAAAAAATCGAGATACTCGGCGACAGCGGCAACGTCAAAATAGGCGATTTCGCCTTTGCAAACTGCCCCCGCCTAAGCACCTTTAATTGCGAAAGGGAGATTGTCGGCACGCGCGACAGCTATTTACTCGGAAGCAATCTGTAATACGCCATTTGGCAATAACTTTGAGAGGCGTTTGCACTCCGTCACTGCGATAATACGTTAGGCGGCGTGTGCAAATGCCTCTTTGACGTTCTTCATCTAAATAGTGCGCGCACTCTCAACCACATTCGACGCACTTATACAACCATTTTTGAGTAATTTACTTCGCGGATATTAGTCGTTTGATACGTTATGCTTGCAAAAAAAACTAAACTATGGTATAGTGATTATGCTAAACAAAACTTAAATTTGCGAACGGAGGTTTTTTATTCCCAAAAATAAATATTAGCGGATATATCCGCTATTTATGTTACTGCTTTTGAATTTGATAAAAAAGCAAATTCCACTTTGGCAGTAATATAAAATACTTCGTTCAAAGTTTTGTTTAGCGACTATCGGAGTTTGCGTTTTTTGTGCGTCTGCTTCGGTGGGCGCACTTTTTTTAACAAAAAACTTTGGAGGTTTTTATGAAAAAGAAATTAACCATAACACTATTGGCGCTTATATGCGTCCTAACGTGCACACTCTCGCTTGCCGCTTGCGGAGGAGGCGGAAACGACGACGACAAAAACCAGCCGCAGTCGTTTTACACCTATGAGCTTGCTTCCGACGGGCAGTCCTACGAAATCAGCAGGTGGAGAGGCACGGCGACAGAAGTAACGCTCCCCTCAGAGCACGAGGGAAAACCCGTAACGACAATACAAGGCATAAATGCTGTTGACCGCTCGGTTCGGGAAAATTTGCAAAGCGTAACTATTCCCAATAGTTTTACAAAAATTAGCGGTGGCACGTTTAGCGACTGCACCGCACTAAAAGACGTTTCAATTCCCGCAAGCGTTAAAACGATAGGCGGCATGGCATTCGATGACTGCACTTCGCTTGAAACCGTCACGATAGCCGAGGGATTGACTACTATCGAACAATTTGCCTTCCGCGGTTGTTCCTCGCTCAAAAGTATGGTCATACCCGATAGCGTAACGCAAATCAGCTGGGGTATACTTCATAATTGCACGAGCCTCGAAAGTTTGACGTTGCCGTTCGCAAGCGTTGTGCAGGGAAGCATTTTGTCTTTATTCAGATACAATAGCAACGACGTTCCGAGCAGTCTTAGGCGCGTTGAAATCACAAATACAGAAACTATTGATGCAGGGGCTTTCGACAGGTGCAATCATATAGCAAGCCTTGTATTGCCTCAAAATCTTGTTACCATACACAAAGACGCGCTGAAAGGTTGCACGCGTCTTGTGGAAATTTATAACCTGTCCGAAGTAAATATAGGCAAGTCGGGCGAAGAAGGCTGTGATTTAAACACAAACGCCTTTGTCATTCACGAATCCTTGACTGAAAAGAGTAACGTACAAATTGCGGACGGCGACTTTGTGTTTTACGTGGGCAACGATAAAACGTTGCTTACCGACTACACGGGCAACTACGCCGACGTCATTTTGCCGAATGGCATCGACGGCAAGGATTATACCGTAAACGATAGAGCGTTTGAAAACTGCGAAACTATCACGAATTTAACCGTTCCGAACGGCGTAAAAAGGATAAATATTAGGTCGTTTGCCGATTGCACCGCCCTCAAAAAAGTTATCGTCGCCGACGGGACAGAACGTATCGAACCATATGCGTTTGCAAACTGCACCGCCCTTGAAACCGTCGTTTTTGGTAACGGTATGCAGGATTTGTTCGGCGCCGTATTCGACGGGTGCACGGCGCTTAAATCGGTGGTTTTGGGAAGCGGCATTGAAACGATTTGGGAAGAAGCGTTGAGCGGTTGCTCCTCTCTTGACGCAATATATTACAAAGGTACGGCGGAAGATTGGGATAATATTGACATTCAAGCAGGCAACGAATCGCTTGCAGACAAAATTTACTTCTATAACGAATCCTCAACCGCAAACGGTTGGCATTTTGCCGCAGACGGCGTAACACCCGTCAAATGGTAAAAAATAACGATTAGCGGAAACGCAGACAACCTCAAATATCCAAAAGCGCGATATTTGATGAAGAAAATATACTTTGAATGAAATTGCCCACCCCTTCCCTACGGGCTTTCCCCTCCCGCTCGAACCACCCCACAAAATGGCATTTTGCGGGGACCCCGTAGGACGGGTGCAGTAGCTCCCTCTTTGTCTTTTTAGCTTTTCGTCGTTCGTGGGGGCGAAAGTCGGCGCGCGTGCATTAAAGTATCGTCCGCTCGACGCTTACAGCGCGAGATTATGCCACTCGTTCGCGGGCAT
>JAMPEA010000016.1 GCA_023665365.1 Bacillota bacterium | reverse complement strand
AGAACGCGACGCGCAGGGCGCGGAGGAAGGGAGTGCCAAGCACCAGAGTTGGGTGCGTAGCACACAACAAGTACAAGTGAGCGGGCAAGTGTTGTTTATATGCCCGCGAACGAATGGCATAACCTCGCACTCGCAAGAGTGTCGAGCGGACGATAACAGGCGTGCGCGCGCCGACTTCCCATCCCACGAACGACGAATACTTAAATAAACAAAGAGGGAGCTACTGCACCCGTCTTAGTTTGAGCGGGAGGGGAAAGCCCGCAGGGAAGGGGTGGGAAACTTTTATTTAAGAGTTTTAAACGATAACAATTATAGAGGTGTAAATTATGTTGTATGACAGAAACGAAATAGACTCGAAATATCAATGGAAATTGTCCGACATTTTCGCAGACGACGACGCTTGGGAGGAGTGCTTTTTTGCAACCGAGGAGAGGTTGCCAAAGATTGCCGCTTATGCGGATACGCTTGCAAACGAGGATAAACTCGAAGAATGTCTTGCGCTCAACAAATCCCTTTCGCACGATATAGTTATGCTGTATTCCTACGCAAAAATGCACCTCGACGAGGACGCTAAAAACGACAAATATCAAGGAATGTCCAACAGGGCGGAGATGATGCTCGTGCGCTATCAGACGCTCGCTTCGTTCATCGAGCCCGAGCTTTCTGAGCTGTCGGCAGAGAGGCTTAAAGAACTTTCGCAGTCAAAGCGTTTCGACGGTTACGACGTGTTTTTCAAGGAAATTTTGAGAAGCAAAAAAATCATACTCACGAAGAAAGAGGAAAAACTGCTCAGCGAAGTCGGCATATTTGCGGATACCAATCACGAAGTATACAGCATGTTCGACAGCGCTGACGTCAAGTTTAAACCTGTCGTTGACGAAAACGGCAACACCGTGGAAATGAGCCACGGCATGTACGGTTTGTTGTTGCAAAATCCCGACGAACGCGTGCGAAAGGACGCGTTTGAAAGTATGTTTAACGCATATAAGTCATATATCAACACGCTTGCGACAAACTACGCCGGCAACGTGAAAAAGGATTGGTTTTTCGCAAAAATCCGCGGATTTGCAAGTTCGCTCGATTACGCAATGTATCAGGAAAACGTTCCGCCGACCTGCTATAAAAAACTGCTCGAAGCCGTGGGCGTCGGCACGAAGTCGATGCACAGATATATTGCGCTTAGAAAGCGCGCGCTCGGGCTAAAATCTCACAATATGTACGATTTGTTTTTGCCGCTCGTGCAGAAGCAGGAGCTGTCTTTGTCCTACGATGAAGCCGTGAAAACCGTCAAAGACGCGCTTAAAATCATGGGAGACGAATATAGCGAAGTGCTTGCGAGCGCATTTGAAAACGGTTGGGTTGACGTTTACGAAAGCAAGGGCAAGCGCAGCGGCGCGTATTCGTGGGGAGTGTACGGCGTGCATCCGTTCGTCCTTTTAAACTATCAGCCGACAATCCACGATGTGTTTACGATTGCGCACGAGCTCGGACATTCTATGCACAGCTACTATTCCAACTTAAACCAGCCCGAGCAAAAGGCGAACTACGAGATTTTCGTAGCCGAAATCGCGTCCACCGTCAACGAAGTTATACTCTTAAAGCACCTGCTCAAAACGGCTACGGGGGAGCTTAGAAAGTATCTGCTTGCATACTATCTCGATATGTTCCGCACTACGCTTTTCAGGCAGGCAATGTTCAGCGAGTTCGAAGTTTTTGCGCACGAAAAGGTCGAGCGCGGCGAGCCGCTCACCGTCGAGGATATGTGCAACGCCTATTACGAGCTAAACAAAAAATACTACGGCAGGGCAATCGAGCATAACGAGCTTATCCGCTACGAGTGGGCGAGAGTTCCGCATTTTTATACGAGTTATTACGTGTATAAGTACGCGACCGGCATCACGACGGCGGTCACAATCGCAAACAATATTATCAACAAGGGAAGCGCGTATTTCGAGAAATACAAAAAATTCCTTTCTGCGGGCGGAAGCATGCCGCCGCTCGATATAATCCGCCTTGCCGAAGTCGATTTGGAGACGGACGCTCCTTATAAGACCGCTATGGCGGAGTTTGAAGCTACGCTCGACGAGCTCGAAAAGAGCTTTGATAATTAATACGATGGCGGGCTGCGGAACTAAGCAGAAAATATTATATCGCTCAATCGCGTTGTTGATTTGCATATGCTGTGCTGTTTTGCTTTACGCGTGCAATAAAAAAGACGATAATAAGGCGATAAGCGAAAGCAATAGGAGTTTGTATCTCCACGATATAATCTACGATGAGGACGAGCTTACTATGTGCGCGGTCGTCGCGTTCAAGGGCGAAGATGGCGACAGGTTGAACGCTAAACTTAATTGGAAGTCCGAAACGTATCCGCTGAATATCCTGTTTAAGCAGGAGGACGTGGCGATGAGGATAAATCCGTCGGAAATCTATCGGGAGATAGAGGGCGGACTTGCGAGCGAGGAGACCGTACACGACGGAACTCAATATAACCGCTTGAAAATCGCGTTAAGATATGATACAATCTATAAATCCATATCGAGCGACGGAAACGTGACCCAATCGGGCAGATACTATCTGCATTACTTTGATTTTGACGAGACCGAGAACGAACAGACGTTTTCTCTGCGCTTGAAAACGCAAATCACCGCAAATTGGTATACGCTGCTCATTGCGCTCGTGCTGGTTTTAGCGGTCGTACTGCTTGCGGTTACGCTTGCAATAAAAGGTAAATTATGGCAAAGGAAAAAGAAGTAAAGCGAATTATGAGGGGCATGCCGAACAACTTGGACGCAGAGGCGTCCTTGCTCGGCTCAATCCTCATCGACAACGAAGCCGCGGCGACGCTTGTGCCGATGCTAAAAGCGGGCGATTTTTATCTCGCTCAAAACGGCATAATCTTTGCGGCTATGAAGGAGCTGCAAGCCGAGGGCAAGCCTATCGACACCGTTACCGTGTCCGACAGGTTGGAGCTCAACGGTCAGCTTGACGAGGTGGGGTCTATTGCGTATTTGAGCGAGCTTGCCGAGACCGTTCCGTCCGCCGCAAACAGCGAGCAATATCTCGAAATAGTAAAGCGAGACAGTCTGCTTAGGCGAATAATCCACGCAGGCAACGAAATCACTAAATACAGCTACGAAAGTACGGACGGCGGCAGTGCGCTTGCCAATGCGGAAAAGTTGGTTTACGACATATCCGAGGAGCAGAGCGAAAGGGCGCTTGTGAAAGCCGACGACGCTTTTTCCGCCGCGCTAAACGAAATCAACGCCGCGCAGGTGGGCAGAATATCGGATAAAATTATCAAAACGGGCTTTCCGTGCCTTGACAGAAAGACGAGAGGCTTAAAACCCGGCGCGTTGATAATACTTGCGGCAAGACCTTCGGTCGGAAAAACCGCGCTCGCGCTGAATATCGCGGCAAACGTCGCGCTCAATTCAGAAAAGCGCAGAAACGTCGCAATATTCTCGCTTGAAATGTCCTCTCCCGAGCTTGCAAAGCGTATGCTTGCATACCTTTCGGGGGTGTCTCTTTCCAAAATGGATATAGAGGGCGGTTTAAACGACAACGATTTGAAAAAAATTACCAACGCTTACAGAGTATTTTTGAATTGCGGGATTTATATCGACGACTATTCGATGAACGGTCCTGCCGACGTGCTTTCAAAGTGCAGACGGTTAAAACGCGAAAGCGGACTGGACCTCGTTATCATCGACTACTTGCAACTTATGACCAACACGGACGAAAAGAGCAGAAGCAACGAAAACCGTCAAGAAGAAGTCAGCAAAATGTCCCGCAGAATGAAGATATTCGCAAGGGAGCTCGACTGTCCGATTATCATACTTTCGCAGATGTCGCGCGGCATCGAGCAGCGCAACGACCATAGACCTTTGCTTTCGGACCTAAGAGAATCGGGTTCTATCGAGCAGGACGCGGATATAGTTTCATTCCTTTACAATCCGTCCAAGTACAACGCGGCGTTGCCGACAAATCAGATTATACTTGAAGTGGCTAAAAACAGAAGCGGCGCGACGGGTTCGATTGTGCTTGAATGGACGGGCGAAACCACTTCGTTTAAGGAAATCGGCGAGCTTGACGCAAGCAGTTCCTCCGATAGCGGCGCACCCGCCGAGCAGAACGCGGTTGAGAAAATCCGCACGAACGTAGAGAACGAGACGGAGCTTAAAGAGGTCGGCGTGCCGTCCGACGACGTGGCGTTGCCGTTTGCAGAGCAGCTTGTCGCGGCGGACGAAACGGACAAGGGACTTAAAGAGGCGAGCGCGTCAGTTGCGGGATTCGACGATGACGACGAATATACTTACGACGACGCCGACGCTCCGCCCGAGGGAGACGACTTGCCGTTTTAAAGTGCAACTCGTTTTATAGAAAACGGCTTGTAAGAAAATCGTACTGCTTAAAATTTTGTTTATAATAAATAAAGCCTCGCGCGTTCGAGGTTTTATTTTTTTTACGTCGGCATATATTTTAGAGTGTTTAAAGACGAGATTATAAAAAAATTAAACGTAAAAAGCGAAATTTTTCCTTTTACGCTAACGATGCTTTCGCGCTCGAAGATGATGATAAGCGGGGTTAAAAACGTGCTTTCGTCTACCGAAAAAAGTCTGAAATTCCGCCTATCGGCAGGGAGTTTGACGGTGAGCGGAGACGCGCTTCAAATAGTCGAAATAGGCGGTGGCGACGTGTACGTCAAAGGCGTTGTCGAGGGGGTGCAGTTTGAGTAGAAAAAGCAAAAGCGCCCGATTAGATGGCGGAAATCTGCAATTCGACGACGAGCGCGGTCTGGTTGTGGAAAGGCGGGTGGGCAAGCCCGAACGACAGCGAGAAAAGCGCGAAATAAAGTTGCCGAATTTTGATTATACCCGCAAAATGCGCAGGGTGGGGGCAAAGCGCGGCGAGACGGTGTTTTTTGTAAGCGGCAAGCACGGCGTACGCGTGCTCGGCGCGCTGTCTAAGCTGTGTAACGTAAAGAACGTCAAAATTTCCGCAGACGGGGTGGAGTTCGAAGTCCCTTCAAAACATCGCGGTCAAATTATTGCATTATTGGATAATCTGTGTTATGATTATAAAATAATAAGAGTAAAAGGCGCGCTCCCGTTTGTATTCAATGCGGCGGCGCGGCTCGGATTCGCGGTCGGGTTGATAGTCGTTGCGGCGGCAATAGCGATATTTTCGCAGTTTGTCACGCGCGTGAGCGTCAGCGTTGCCGACACCTATGCGGACTCGCTCGACGGCGCATTAAACGCAAGCATAAACGACATACTAAGCTCGCACGGAGTGAGCGTAGGCAAGTGGCTTCCGTCTCTTGATTTGAGCGACGTGGAAAAGGGCATACTTGCGCTTGACGGAGTTTCTTACGCAAGCGTAAGGCGTCACGGGACGCACGTCGCGGTCGAGATAAAAAGAGAACTGCCGCCCGCGCAGATAGTCGAAGTGTCGGGGTCTAAGGTGGTAGCCAAAAAAGTTGCGGTCGTTACCCGCGTAATCGTCGAGGGCGGGACAGCCGCCGTGGACTACGGCGACGTTGTGAAGGCAGGCGATACGCTCATAGACGGCTACGTAGTGTTCGGCGAGGATAAACTCGAAGTCGAGGCAAAGGGCGTAGTTTACGGCAAGGTGTACTATAAAAAGAGCGTGTTCTTTGCCGATACGGAGCGCGTTTGCGAGGTAGGAAAGACCAAGCGCGTGACAAAGATGTCGATGTTCGGCAAACTGCCAAAAACGCCGAGTAGCCCTTTTGAAAAATACGAGTTGGAAACAACGGTGTCGGATTTGGGATTTTTTCTGCCGATAAAAATCTACACCTACGAGTTTCGCCAAATCGTCGAGAGGGAGCGCGAAAATACCATGAGCGCAGACGAGATGACGGCAAAAGTGTACTCCGATATAGTTTCAGAGTTTACGGAGCCGTCAAAGGTGCTCGACAAGTATTGCACTGTGACGGAGGCGGACGGAGGCAAATACGTCACGGTCACGGTCGAGGCTGAGGAGCGCATAGCTTAACTTATAAAACTTTCGCGCAAGCGAATAAATACACAAGAATACTTAAAGGAACTTTGAGTGAAATATGATTGACGACATTCAAAACCTATCGGTAGCGGAGCAAGAAAAGCTCATTGCAAGACGTCGTTTTGTCGCTTACTTTTTTAAGTGCATCGGCGGCGTAGTGGTCGCAACTATGGCGATAACGCTGTTTGCGATATTCATGATCAGCGATTTCAGCAAGGCGTTTACGCCTGATTATGCCGAGGAAACTGCGGGAAGAACGTTGACGGCGTTTTTGCTTTTGCTTATGTTTATGCTCGGCATATACGCGTTAGATCCCAAGAATTCGCGAAACGTGAAGAACTTTTGGCTTTCGGTCATAATGATAGTCATAACGTTTTTGCTGGTTATCACTTGTTGTTTGAAGTTTAACAGCAGATACGCTATGCCGATTGCGCTCGCGTCGCTCGTGGTGTTGCAACTCGTAAGCCCGAAAGCGTCTATACTTACGGCGGCGATAACAGGATTACTGGTGATATTCTCATTCGTTTTCTCGCCCGAGGCGTACAATTTGAAGATAGCAAGGATAGTTTCAGCCGCTATATGCAATTCGCTAAGCCCGATAATAATTTCGTTCTTTGCAAGAAAGCACTATACAAGATTGGAGTTTTTGCTCGTGTCCTTGCTTGTTCCGCTTTTGATTTTGCCGCTCGTATTGATGATTACGCTCGTAAACTACGACGGCGAAACTCCGCTGCTGTATTTAAATCCGCTGTGGTACTACGGCGGAAACGCGTTTTCGGCGGTCGGGTTTATGTTTTTCGTGGCGTTTTTCGAGGGCATATTCAATATCCCCGACGATTTCAGACTCAGCGAACTTTGCAATTTGTCCAATCCGTTGTTGAAGAGGCTCGCAAGCGAAGCCCCCGGCACGTTTAACCACTCGCTCGTGGTTGGCACGCTTTCGGAGTCGTGCGCCTCGGCAATAGGCGAAAACCCCAATCTTGCCAGATGCGCGGCATATTATCACGATATAGGCAAACTCAAAGCGCCGCTTTATTTCAGCGAAAACCAATCCGATTACAATCCCCACGACGAGCTTATCCCCGAAGTCAGCGTCAGCATGATTACGTCGCATACGCTGTTCGGCGAGATACTCGCAAAACAAAACCGCTTGCCAAAAGAAGTAGTGGACATTTGCCGTCAACACCACGGCACGTCGCCCGTCGGATACTTTTACAGAAAAGCGCTTTCCCTCAACGAGGACGAGCAGCTTGCAATGGAAAAGTACAAGTATTCAGGTCCAAAACCGCAGACGAAAATCGCCGCAATCGTCATGATAACCGATACCGTCGAAGCCGCTATAAGAGCGTATATTCCAAACAGCCTCGAAGAGTACGAATCGCGCATAGACGCGTTAGTGGACGAAAAGGTGAAACTCAAACAATTCGACGAGTGTCCGCTTACTATGAGCGACATTTCAGTCATCAAAAAAACGGTCATCTATGCGCTTGCGTCGATGCACCATAGCCGCATAGACTACGACAAGTCCAAGAGAAGAAAGGCGCAAAGCAAATGATAAGGATAAGCGGCGCGACCCTAAGCGAAAAAGCGCTCGCGCGCAAAGTCGAAAAGGCGTGTTTTAAGACGGTCGGACAACGGGATTTTTTCGTTATCGACGCGACCGTCGTATCCGCCGAGACCGTTCGCGCGCTAAACGCTTCGGCAAGGGGAGTGGACAAGGTGACGGACGTACTGAGTTTTCCGTGCTTTGATAAGCTCGATTTGCCCGTAAAAGAGGAAGATTTTTGCGATTGCGACTACGACGGAAAACGCGTGCTGCTCGGCTCGATTATGATTTGCAGAGAGCGCGCCGTCGAGCAGGCGAAAGAGTTTAATCATTCATACGCGCGTGAACTCGGCTTTCTTATCTGCCACGGGATACTGCATCTATTGGGCTACGACCACGTCGAGAGAGAGGACGAGGAGATTATGACCGCGCTTCAACGTAAGATAATGGATTGCGCGGGGCTTGCGAGATAACGGCTACGCGAGAAAAGGACGATATGTACGAAGATTTCAAATCGGGATTTATATGTATAGCGGGGCTTGCGAACGCAGGGAAGTCTACGCTCATAAACGCGCTCGTGGGCGAAAAAGTGTCGATAGTTTCCTGGCGACCGCAGACTACGAGAAACAAACTGCTCGGCATTATCAACGGCGACGGCTTTCAGATGGTGCTGATAGATACGCCCGGCATACATAAGGCGCGCAATCATCTCGGCGAATATATGATGCAGGCGGTGGAAAGCGGGCTTAAAGACGTGGACGGCGTGATTTACGTCATCGACGCAAGCCGCGGGCTTCAAAAAGAGGACTACGATTTTTTGGAGAAAAATGCGAAAAAGACGCAAATTGCAGTCGCGCTCAATAAAGAAGATGCCGTCACGAGAGAAACGCTTTTCGCGTCTCTTGAAAAGCTGAACGGGATAGAGGGGCTTAACGCGATAGTGCCGATTTCGGCAAAGAAAGGCGAAAATCTCGAACCGCTTATGAAAAAGCTCAAAGAGTTTTTGCCGCTCGGCGCGCCGATGTACCCCGAGGACGAGTACACGCAAAGCTCGATGAGATTTATGGCGACCGAGATTATACGCGAAAAGGCGCTGTATCTTTTGGATAAGGAAGTGCCTTACGGCATAGGCGTATTTATCAACAAATTCGAGGAGCGCGATGGGCAGCCCATCTGCGATATTGACGCGGATATAGTCTGCGAAAAACAGTCGCACAAGGCGATTGTCATAGGCAAGGGCGGCGAAATGCTCAAAAAAATTGCGACCGAGGCGCGCAAAGACCTTGAAAAGTTGACGGGCGAAAAGGTGTTTTTGTCCTTGTACGTGCGCGTCAAGAACGAGTGGCGCGACAGCGATTATCTCATGCGCGAACTCGGCTACGACCTCAAAGACCTTAAACGCGATTGACCGCGTTAAGGGCGGATAAAAATACATTTGAATAATAACGGCTTTTTTGCACACGCTACCGCTATGACTGAAAAAGAACTGTGGGAAATGTTTGCAAAAACCGGCGATATAGAGCTTTACGATATGTATCGCGCTATGAAAGAAACAAGCGGGGACGCAAGCAAAAAATAATTAGTTTTGCTTGCAAATGCAAGTGGAACCGATAAAGACCAAAGCCATTGTTACGAGGGCGGTGCCTTATAGGGAGAGTGATATGATTGTCACTCTCGTCAGCGTTGATTTCGGAAGGATTTCCGCAAGCGCGCGCGGCTGTTTAAAGTCCAAGGCAAAGTTGAGATATGCCGCCGAACCTTTCAATTTCGGCGAATACTTGCTAAGCGGCAGAAACGATAAATACGTGATAACCGAGTGCAATCAGATTGAGAGCTTTTCTGCGATAACCGCGGATATTGAGAGATACTACGCGGGCTTTGCGATACTCGACTCGCTTGAAAAGCTGTCGCAAGAGGCGGACGCGCGCATATTCGCGCACGCGTTGAAGAGCTTATCCGAGCTTGCCTACGGCGACGAAAAATCCGCGCATTTGATTACGACGGAGTTTTTGAAGGGCGTACTCGATTTTAACGGCGCGTCCCTCGACTTCGGGCATTGCAACGTATGTAAGTGCGTGCTTGATTACGACGCGTATTTCAGCGATAAGGACGGCGTGGTTTGCAAACACTGCAAATCCTTTGACGATATAGCCGTGCCGAGCGTACATAGGGCGTACCTAAACGGAGAAACTCCGCTTGCGCCTTACGCGGTGGGCGGACAGGCTAATATCCTGCTTGCCAATCTTTTAAACAGAATGTTGGGAGTGAAAATAAATACTCGCTATTTTACGGAGTTATTATGAGATTTACAAACCTTTTAAAAAAGCTCATCGCGGCAGTGGCATTGACGGCGGTCGTATTTTCGTCGGGAGTGTTGCTTTTTGCCTGCAACCGCAAAAAAGTTACCCTCGACGATATATATAAGTCTACTTCGAGCGTCGGCGAATTTACGCGCTCCGAACTGGAACTGACGCTTCCGCTCGGATGGGAAATTTATACGTCGTCAGTGTCTAATCTCGGGAGCGATACGGGATATATCAAAAGCCTTAACGCGTTCATCATAGTGAAGTACGAGGACGCGACCGTGACGACTGATAAGAGCAAGGTCGTAAGCGCAATGTCCCTCATAAAGTGCGACGACGATAGGATTTATTACGACAACGAAGAATACGGCACGGGCGAGAAAGGCGTTGTGTTCCCCGGCGAAAAATTCGGCATAATCGCTATGCGCATAAAGGGCAATCTCATTGCTTGCAAGTTTAAAAACGGCACCGTCGGCGTATTCGATATAAACGGAAAGACCGTGCTTTCGCGCACGAAGATAAAAATCGACGCGGAAGGCTCGATAAGGTCTACGAGCCTCGACAATATCATAAAAATCCTCGACGATAATCTGATTGCCGTTCACGCGACTTTCGACAGGAGCGGAGTGTCGGGATATACCTCGATATACCGTCCAAAGTACAATGATGACGACATTGATCAGAGCGGCGAGCTTGTCTGCCGCGTCGCAAACGCCGACAACGCCATTTCCTACGTAAACGGCTTCGACGGAAAGTACGTCAGCGTTACCGGCAATAAGGCAGGGGATTACGTATATTTCATTCCCGACAAGGCGGACGGCGCGCCAAAGTCGATGACGGCAACAGGCAACGCCTCCCTCCTAAGCGACGACAAGAGCAACTACGACAGCGAGATAACCTATCTCGGCGGCGGAAAATTCTTTTTCAACGAGGTTTGGACGGTGAATTCCACCGACGAGTACGACTATTACGACGGCAGTAAATATTGGGTTATGTCGCGTTATTTCTACACTCCCGACAACAACAGGCTTTCAAAATACACCAAAAACGCCGACAAGGTGTTTATGAACCTCACAAACAACTTCTACGATTCGTCAAAGACGGGCGTGGACACGAGCTCATATCTCAACGACGGCTACACCTATGCGAGCTACGGGCTGTTTATCGAGGACGACAAAACGGCATATTACGACCAATTCATTCTCGACAGCAATCTCAACGTCGTGCTGTCGCTTACGGGCAACTTTGGCATAGAGATAGCGGACCAAACCAAGGACAAAGTAGGCGTTTACGACCTTATTATGACAAAGACGGACGGCTACTACTACATTCCGCTTGCGCCGAGCGAGGTCAAAATCTACAACTCCAAGGGCAAGCTCGTAGGGGAAAACGACAGGACTACCGTTTTAAGGCAGGAGCTTTCAAATAACGTCATAGTCGCGGCTGTCGAGGACCCCGACGACAGCGACGACGCGCTTTACGTCGCGTTCAATATCTACGGCGAGGAGATAACGAATAAGGACTATAAGTACACCTCGCTTTCGGCGTTCCGCGGGTCGTACACGATAGGCGAGCGCTACGACGAGAAAAAAGGGGGCACTGTCAAGGTGCTTATCGGCGAGGACGGCAAGGAAATCTCCCAGCTTTCAAACGGCGAAGAACCGTTTTCAGACCTTGCGGCATACAAGATAGGCTGTTATATCTACACAAGCACGGATACGATTGAAATCGACGGCGTACAGATGCACCCCGTCGGCATAAAAAATTTCAATCCCAACGTCAATAAAAACGTAGTCATGCCCGCGAATATGCGCGCTTGCACTCTCTACGCGCCGTCCACTTCGCCGCAGGATATGTTCGTGTTCGAGCAAATCGGCAAAAAGGACAACGATTTCAATTTTATGTACCGCGTGTACAGGCTTGTCTAAACGCAAATGGACACCCAAATAAAAAAAGCCTATGAATGTGTAAACGAGTGCGCCTCGCTGATTATGCGGGGCGAACTTGTCGTTTTCCCGACCGAGACGGTGTACGGGCTCGGCGCGAACGCGTTCGACGAAAACGCCGTCGCCAAGATTTTCAAGGCGAAGGGCAGACCGCAGGACAATCCGCTTATCGTGCATATTTCGAGCCTCGACGAGGTGAAAGATATAGCGGTTGACGTCCCCGAAGTCTTTTACGAGCTCGCGCGTAAGTTTATGCCCGGACCCTTAACCGTCATATTGAAAAAGAGCGACAAAATTCCTTATGCCGTCACCGCGGGCGGGGAAACCGTCGGAGTGCGTATGCCCGCAAACGAATACGCTCGCGCGCTTATCGCCGCATCGCGTCCGCTTGCCGCTCCGTCGGCAAATCGCTCCAAGCACGTATCTCCCACGACCGCGATGCACGTCTACGAGGATTTGCACGGCGAAGTGCCGATAATTATGGACGGCGGTCCTTGCAAGGTGGGCATTGAAAGCACCGTGCTTGACCTCACTTCGGATTGTCCCGTGATATTGCGTCCGGGCGCGATAACCGCCGATATGTTGCTCGATATTGTCGGCAATGTCGGCGTAAACGGAAAGGTGATAAAGATTGCAAAAGCCCCCGGAATGAAATATACGCACTACGCGCCTACTGTCGAGACCGTCTGCGCGGCTTCGATAGACAGCGCGGTCGCCGCATACGACTCCGCCGAGGAAAAAGGGCTTAAACCCGTCATAGTCGCAAGGGATATTTATCGGGATAAGGTGGTTGACAGATATCAAATTTCGCTCGGAGTGACCGTCGAGGACTACTCCCGCAATATCTATAACGCGTTGCGAACTGCCGAAAAAGAATACGACTATATAATTGTCGAGGCGCTCCGCGGCGACGGGCTTGAAAAGTCGATTATGAACCGCGTCGAAAAGGCGGCAAGCAACAGATATATTCCCTAATAATTACCGCATATCTTTAAGCAATTCCTTGAAGATATTTATATGGATTTCCTCATCTAAAATTATGCGTTCCAATAGCATTTTCACGCTTTCGTCGTCGAGGTTGAGTATCGTGCGCTCGTAGTTTAAAATCGCGGTTTCTTCGGCGACTATGTTCTGCTGCAAAAACTTTTGCGGGTCTAAGGTGTAGTTCGCCATACTTCCGTTCCAGTAGGTGCGCGCGCCCATTACGGGATAACCGCCGAGCTTGACTATCGCGTCGCCGAGCAGGCGATGATGACACATTTCGATTTTTGCGATGCCCATCATCGCTTGCGCTACGGTCGGGAGCTTTTGCGATACGTAGTTTTGAAAGCTGTACGTCAAAACGGCGGTCAGCTCGCCGTGTGGACCTGCGTAGTTAGGCATAAGCAGTTTTGCTTGCGATAGGTCCTTGCGCGCTTCGACTGTGGGATAGGGCAACTCGTTTGCAAATTTGGTTATTTCCATATATCCTCGCGGTTATCAGTATACGTGGCGGGTTGGCAAAGTGACACAAAACGGGCGACAGCTCAAATCTGCGCGGATTGAATGATGATTTGCTAAAATCGACTATATAATATTAAATTATATTTTAGTCGAAAACGCTTGCAAAAAACCAAGTCGTATGCTAAAATCACAAAGTACATTCGGAGGGCTATATGCTTGATACCTTAAATCTCACGCTCCTTGCGGCTATCGGCGGCTTGGACTACAACGTAAGACAAAACGTCCTGATGGCGTTTGCAATACTTATGACTATCGCGTGCATTGCGATTATCGTGGTTATAATGATGCAAAAGGGGACAAACGACAACGTAGGCGTTATCTCCGGCGCGTCCGATACGTTTTACGGCAAGCATAAAAAGAGAGACAAAGAGGGTATTCTCAAAAAGATTACCTTCGGTCTGTTTGCATTTATACTGGCGTGCGCCATCATCTGCGTGGTGGTCGGCGTAGTAGACTGACTTTCGCAAACGATTATCGGACGGCTCGCACGTAAACTGCGAGCCGTTTTTTTGCCCGACGCGAAGCTGTATCAGTTTTACAGCTGTTACGAAGTTTAAATTGCGAGTGAGGAATTATAATCCCGCACTGTAAACAAAACAGTATGCAAGACGCTTACGCTATTATGCCGACTGTTTTATTTACAGCGCGTGTGACAATCACTTTATCCGTCATTGCGAGCAAACTTGTTTGCGCGGCAATCCAGACCTAAAAGCTGTACGTTCCGAATTGCTTCGCGCCTCGCAATGACCAACAATAATAGAGAAATATATGATAAAAATAGTTTCAACAAACAAAAAAGCCTATCACGACTACTTTGTGGAGGATACCTACGAGGCGGGCATAGTGCTCGTCGGCAGTGAGGTCAAATCCATAAGGCAAGGCGCGCTCAATCTGCGCGACAGTTTTGTCATTATCAAAAACGGTGAGGCGTTTCTCATAGGTATGCACGTTTCTCCCTACAAGATGGGGAGCTACTTCAACGTAGACCCACGCCGCACCCGCAAACTGCTCCTCAACAGAGCCGAGATAAACAAACTCCGCGGCAAGGTGGAACAAAAGGGCTTTACGCTTATTCCGCTCAAAGTGTACTTCAAAGACGCGCTCGTAAAGGTGGAGCTCGGGCTTTGTCGAGGCAAGGAACTACACGACAAGCGCGCCTCTATAAAGGAAAAGGAAAACAACCGCAATCTGCAAAGAGTGCTAAAAGAGTACAACTCCCGCTAAATGTGCGTTTTTGCGCGTTTTGTAACGATATTTTGCAAGTAAAAACGTCCGCGCAAATTGCGCGGACGTTTTGTTTAATGGGGGGGCTTTTATCCTATATAGTTAGTGTAGAGGGGATTTTTCTGTGAAAACGGTAGGCACGTCAACGTCGGTTGTCCCTACGCTTTTGATTTCGTATTGCACGTCGTCCAAATCAAACGTAGCTTTAACTAAATTTCCGTTCTCAAACGCAACTTCTACGTTCGTAACAGCGCCGCCCATAGCAGAGGTTTTATCAATGGATGCGGCGGTATATTTTCCGTCGGAATAAGTAAACAAACTGAAATCGTCCTTGAATACTTTGACAATTCCGAGCGCGATATTATACGATGCCGCCATAGGACTTTGCGCGGCTTCTGCGGCTGTCACGGTCGAGCGCGACCAAGAACCGCTTGCTTCCGCGTATACGTAATACGTTTCGCCGTCTTTAACTATAATTTGATTTACGTCTCCGCTGTTGTCTGTCTGTTGCCACTTGTTGTCTACGACCTTATGCTCGATGCTCATATCGGGGAAGGTCTGTGTGTAGGTATAATTGTTTGCTCCGTTTAAAATTTGCGTCCACTGTGCGGAATTGACTTCCGTCACAGGCGCGGACGGATTGACCGTCACGAGGCAAGTTGCGGTTTTGTCGTTTGCCGTTCTTGCCGTTATGGTTGCCGTGCCTGCCGCTTTTGCGGTAACTTTGCCCGTACTGTCAACGCTTGCAACAGTGGGCGCGGACGACGACCAAGTGACTCTTTTCGCTGTTGCGTTCGAGGGCGTATACGTCACGCTCAACGTTTCGTAGCCGTCAACGTCCAAAGTAAGGGAGGTTTGGCTGAGGGCTATGCTTTCAATCGCAATCGGCGTAGCGCCGTCTTTGTCGTTGCAAGCTACTAAGCCGAACGCACAGCATATCGCGCAGACGACAGCCGTAAGCGCGAGTAAAAGTTTTCTTTTCATTCTTTCTCCTTTTGTTGTAGCTAATGTGTACTTTTACCACAATTAGATATTGCCAAACAGCAGGCGATATGGTATGATAATTCAAGTGATTTTTTTGATAAAATCCTAATAAAAAAGCGTTGTAGTAAAAGTACGCTTTTTTTAAAACAAGTATATTTTTTTACGGATTTTATGCGAATTTGCAAGCTCGATACGCATATTTATTTCACAGCTTTGCAAGGTTTATTGTTATGCTAAAAAGAAAAAACAGGAGCATAATTCAATGAACACTTACGCATACGGACGCGTGTCTGCGCGCGACCAAAATTTACAGAGGCAAATCGCCGCGTTTTCGGAATTCGGAATACAAAAAAGCCGCATTTTCTGCGACAAGAAAAGCGGCAAAGATTTTGAGCGCGACGGCTATAAACGTCTGCTTAAAAGGCTGAGGCGCGGCGATTTGCTTGTGATAAAGTCTCTCGACCGCTTGGGGCGCAACTATGATACTATTATCAAGGAATGGTCGCGCATAACCGACTTAATCGGCGCGGATATTTTGGTTTTGGATATGCCGCTTCTCGACACTCGCGCGAAAGCCGATACGTTGGTGGGCAAGTTTATTTCGGATATTGTGTTGCAGGTGCTGTCTTTTGTGGCTCAAAACGAGCGCGAAAATATAAAAGCAAGGCAAGCCGACGGCATACGCGTCGCAAAAAGCAAAGGCATCAAATTCGGCAGACCCCCAAAGCAGTATTCCGACGATTTCCTCGGTGTCGCAAAGGACTATCTCGATAAGCGCATCACCGCAACCGTCGCTATGCAAATCCTCGGCTTGAAGCAGGACAATTTCTACTACCATATGCGTCGCATAAGACAGCGTGGAGTTTAGAGTTTCATTTATTACCTAAAATATGCCTATCGTATTGACAAAAGGCATATAAAAGTTTATAATTAGCATAAACTGAATTTATGAGGTGTGTTTATGAAAACGAGCGTAAATATAAAAGTCGATACCGAGGTGCGTGACAAAGCAAAGGAATTATTCGGGCAGATGGGCTTGGATATGACCACAGCTGTGAATATGTTTTTATTGGCTTCCATACGCGAGCAGGGCATTCCGTTTCCCGTGACCGCAAAATCCAAGCAGGAGGATTTTGACCGTATGATTGCTTCTAAACTCAGAATAGCAGAGGAGCAGGAAAAGGCGGGGCAAATGCGTAGCTTCGACGAGTTCGCAACGGAGTTGAAAAATAAGTATGGAATTTGAGCGTTGAAACAGACGCGTACTCCAATATTCCACAGTGCCGATAAGGAAAGTTTAAAGGCACTGCGGCGCGGTGATTTGGGTCAAATGCGCGATGACGTTATATAGTAGTGTAAAAGACATAGCAAATAAAATGTTATTTGTTCATAAATTCTTCCAATCGTTTAATATCTTCCGTAGAAACGCTTGATTTTACGATTTCTTTAATTTCAGAAACATCCTCCATAGTGATAGGACTTACATCATTGATTGTAATACTTCTATTTATTGCGAGCATTTTTAATTTATCGCAAAACTCACCAATATCTGCACCGTTAAATCCATCAGATATTTCAGCTAAATATTGATAATTCAAATCTTGTTGAGGTGTTGATTTTAATTTAAGTTCAAATAACTTTTTACGCGCCTCAAAATCGGGTAGTGGTATATAAATTTTTTCATCGAAGCGACCTGGTCTTAAAAATGCGCTATCAATAGCCCATGGCTTATTTGTGGCTGCTATTACCATAATAATATTATCGTTTTTAGTAGAGTCTATACCTTGCATTTCAGCTAAAATCTGCGGAACGAGATCATTGTTTCCATTGTCACTATTATCGGTTCTTTTTGCACCTATTGCCTCAAATTCGTCAAAGAAAATAATAGCTCTTTTAGCTTTTCTTGCTTTATCAAATATTTTCTTAACATTATTTTCCGACTCGCCATACCACTTCGATTTTATATCGGAACATTTTACAGGTATAAATAAGGCATCCGTTTCGTTTGATGCGGCTTCTGCAAACAATGTTTTGCCCGTGCCGGGTAGCCCGTACAACAATAAACCTCCGCCAACCTTTTTGCCGTATTTCTCATACAAATCTTTATGTTCAAAAGCATACACGACTTTTTCTTTAAACGCCTTCTTAGCGTTTTCTAAACCTGCAATATCGTCAAAGCTACTAGTTTTTGTTTTATATGTATGTTTATTAGTGGCTTTGTTTGATATATCTTCTGAATTATCTTCTCTATGATTTACGATTAAATCAATTAGCTGTGATTTGTTAAGCGACGAATAACCGTGAATACCGTTATCACGACAATACTCTTTCAAATCGCTAACGTTAAAATAATCTAATTTTTCGGGGCTATCAAGGCAATCTTCAATGTCGCCTATTTCCTCAAACTCTTCCTCGCCATCGTCTATATTCCTATTTCTACCAAAACTACCAAATCCCCCAAAGTCGGCTTCTTCAACTATAAATTTAATTAAGTGCGCTATAAGTCCAATAATTATAACTGCTACAACGCCACCTATAACAATCAAAACGGGCACCCAGGATGAAGTAATAATGCCATATAATGAACTGCCTATCGGTAACAAAAGTGAAAAAGCAATCCACCAATGGTCAGCAATAAATTCGCCCACATCGCCTAATTCTAAATCTTCAATAATCATTACAATGATATAAGCGAGAGCCAAAATAACAGAAACTACTATTGTTATGATAAACCATATTTTATATGTATCCCAAAAGCTGTTATAGTTAGCACTCCACGAAACATATTCAATGCTGGTTATTTCACCATCGGCATAAAAATTAAATTTTCCTGTATAATTGCCACCATGTTTAACGCCTTTGTCGTAATTATAAGTTTTTGTCCCTATGAGTGTTGAATTATTATATAATTTGAATTCTACTGAGAAACTATCGAAGTTATAAATTGTGTCATTAGTTAAAGTGGTAGCCCAAATAACTTTCGTTATATTGTTGACACTGTCATATTCAAATTGAGAATATGACAAACCAGAATTATTAAGAAATGATTGTGATTTATCTGTACTTTGGCAACTCGTTAAAGTACAAACTAAAATTATAAGAACTGGAACAAGCAATAGTATATATCGTAATTTGCGTTTAATATTTTGCATAACTAAAACACCTATTGTTAATTTATATAAAATAATTTTAGCAAAATTTTTTACATATAGCAAGTATATAAACCGACATAAAAACACATATAAATACAAAATATGGTGCAGTAACTTTTGTGTAAGCTCGGTGGTATTACATACCACCTACTGGCGCTCGCAAATAATCCTGCGGCACTGCGTGCCTTATGTTTTTATTGCAAGTCCATTTACGTGCAAGCACGAATGGTCTTGCAATAAAAAACAATCCTACGGATTGCGCAGGATTGTTTGCTCGTTGGTGCCGGTGGTCGGACTCGAACCGACACGGATGATTAGTCCACAGGATTTTGAGTCCAGCGCGTCTGCCAGTTTCACCACACCGGCGTGTCATCTTAATATATCATATTCCGCAAGGTTTAGCAACTGATTTTTCCTATTTTGACGTTTTATTTATTTTAAATAAATTTACTCCAACTTTTTGTGTCATTCTTTTGACAAAGCGTGTCTAAATATGCAATTATATATATAATTATTTATCTTAATTTGGAGGGCAGTATGGCAAAATATTGTGAAGAGCCGTCGAGGACTTTCAGCGAATATCTGTTGATTCCCGGTTACACGGACGAAAATTGTATCCCCGCAAACGTATCGCTCAGAACTCCGCTTACAAAGTTCAGAAAGGGTGAAGAGCCTGTTATCTCGCTCAATATACCTATGGTGTCGGCAATTATGCAGTCGGTGTCAGACGACAATATGGCTATCGCGCTTGCAAAAGAGGGCGGACTGTCCTTTATCTACGGCTCGCAGTCCATAGAGGACGAAGCCGAGATGGTGCGCAGGGTCAAGAGTTACAAGGCGGGCTTTGTCATCTCCGACAGCAATCTCACACCCGATAATACGCTTACGGACGTGCTCAACCTCGTTGCGGACAAGGGGCACAATACCATTGCGGTCACTCACGACGGTTCGTCAAACGGCAAACTGCTCGGCATCGTGACAAGCCGCGACTATCGCGTAAGCCGCATGACTCCCGATACGAAAGTGTCCGAGTTTATGACTCCGCTTGAAAAGCTCATCACCGCGCCGCAGGATACGACGCTCATCGAGGCAAACGACATCATTTGGGAAAATAAGCTCAACACGCTTCCCATCGTTTCGGACGAGGGCAATCTGCTTTATTTGATTTTCCGCAAGGACTATTCCGCTCACAAGGAAAACCCCAACGAACTGCTCGACGACCAAAAGAGATATTTAGTCGGCGCAGGCATAAATACGCTCGATTACGAAAAGAGAGTCCCCGCGCTCGTAGAAGCTGGCGCGGACGTGCTTTGCATAGATTCGAGCGAGGGCTACACCGTGTGGCAAAAGCGCACGCTTGAATTTATCCGCGCAAGATACGGCAATTCCGTCAAGGTCGGCGCGGGCAACGTAGTCGATAAGGACGGCTTCAACTTCCTTGCCGATTGCGGAGCGGATTTTATAAAGGTCGGCATCGGCGGAGGCTCTATTTGTATCACGCGCGAGACTAAGGGCATCGGCAGAGGTCAGGCGACCGCGCTTATCGAAGTTGCAAAAGCCCGTGACGAATACTTTGAAAAGACGGGCGTCTATATCCCGATTTGCTCGGACGGCGGCATCGTGCACGACTATCATATGACGCTTGCGCTCGCTATGGGTGCGGACTTTATGATGCTCGGCAGATACTTCGCCCGCTTCGACGAAAGCCCGACGAACAAACTCAACATAAACGGCAACTACGTCAAGGAATACTGGGGCGAGGGCAGCAATCGCGCGAGAAACTGGCAGAGATACGACCTCGGCGGCAAGAGCGGGCTTTCCTTCGAGGAGGGCGTGGATAGCTACGTTCCCTACGCCGGCAGTTTGAAAGATAACGTAAACAGAAGTCTTTATAAGGTGAAATCCACAATGTGCAACTGCGGCGCGACTACGATATGGCAACTGCATAAGAACGCAAAACTGACCGTTGTATCGGCTACGAGCATCGTAGAGGGCGGCGCGCACGACGTAATCACCAAAAATACCAAATATCACAACGAGTGATAGATAGGTTATATTTATAAGATAATATATAAACAAAACTAAATGCGGCAATTTATCCGCCGAACAACGGAGAGAAATTTATGGCACAGTATTTGTCCGACATCGAAATCGCGCAACAGTGCAAGATGAAGCACATTGGCGAAATAGCAAAAGTCGCCGGAATTGACGATAAATATATCGAGCAGTACGGAAACTACAAAGCAAAGGTGGATTTGTCGCTTTTGAAAGATAACCAAAATAAGGACGGCAAACTCATTCTCGTGACCGCAATCACGCCTACTCCCGCGGGAGAGGGCAAGACTACTACTACGATAGGGCTTGCGGACGGATTGAAGCGCATCGGCAAAAACGTTATGGTTGCTTTGCGCGAGCCGTCGCTCGGACCTGTGTTCGGGGTCAAAGGCGGCGCGGCGGGCGGCGGATACGCTCAGGTCGTGCCTATGGAAGATATAAATCTCCACTTCACGGGAGACTTCCACGCAATCGGCGCGGCGAATAACCTGCTCGCGGCGATGCTCGACAACCATATTACGCAGGGCAACGCGCTCGGCATAGACGTAAGGCGCATCACTTGGAAGCGTTGCGTGGATATGAACGACCGTCAGCTCCGCTTTATCGCGGACGGGCTCGGCGGCAAGGCTAACGGAGTGCCTCGCGAGGACGGCTTCGATATAACGGTCGCAAGCGAGATTATGGCTGTTTTGTGCCTGTCGAACTCCATTGCCGATTTGAAGGACAGATTGTCCAAAATCATAGTTGGCTATACTTATAACGACGAACCCGTCACCTGCGGACAGTTGAAAGCCGCGGGCGCTATGGCGGCGCTTTTAAAGGACGCTTTGAAGCCGAACCTCGTTCAAACGCTTGAAGGCACTCCCGCGCTCGTACACGGCGGACCGTTTGCAAACATAGCGCATGGCTGTAACTCCGTGACGGCTACAAAGCTCGCGCTCAAACTCGGCGACTACGCCGTGACCGAAGCGGGCTTCGGCGCGGACCTCGGCGCGGAAAAATTCCTTGACATCAAATGCCGCATGGCAGGGCTTACTCCCTCCGCCGTCGTCGTGGTGGCAACGGTGCGCGCGCTCAAAATGCACGGCGGGCTTGCAAAGACCGAGCTTGGCACTGAAAATCTCGTCGCGCTCGAAAACGGAATTCCCAACCTCCTGCGCCACGTGTCAAATATCAAAAACGTATACAAACTGCCTTGCGTCGTAGCGGTCAACCGCTTCCCGACGGATACCGATAAAGAAATCGAGTTTATCATCGCAAAATGCAGAGAACTCGGCGTAAATACGGTGCTTTCCACCGTTTGGGCGGAGGGCGGAAATGGCGGCGAAGCCCTTGCGCGCGAGGTCGTGCGCCTCTGCGAGGAGGAAAAGGGAGATTTCACTTTCTCTTACGAGGATAACTGCTCAATAGAGGAAAAAATCGAGTCTGTCGTCAAAAAGATATACGGCGGCGACGGCGTGATATTTATGCCGAACGCCAAAAATCAGATTGCCAAACTTACGCAACTCGGGTTTGACAAGTGTCCCGTGTGTATCGCAAAAACTCAATACAGCTTTTCGGACGACCCGACCAAACTCGGCGCGCCGACGGGCTTTAAAGTCACAGTCAAAAACGTCAAAATCTCCGCGGGCGCGGGCTTCATAGTGGTGCTGACCGGCGATATACTCACAATGCCGGGGCTTCCCAAATCGCCTGCCGCAGAGAGGATAGACGTGTCGGACGACGGAGTTATTTCGGGATTGTTTTAATTTACGATTTATAAGAGGTGTATATGAAAAAAGTCGGAATCGTGATGGGTAGCGACAGCGATATGCCCATTATCAAAAAGGCAACCGATACATTGAGTGCGCTCGGCGTCCCGTTTGAGGTGCATATCTATTCGGCGCACCGCACTCCCGTCGAAGCCAAGGAGTTTGCCGAGAGCGCAAGAGAAAACGGTTTCGGGGTCTTGATTGCCGCGGCAGGTATGGCGGCGCACCTTGCGGGCGCGATAGCGGCAAATACCACTTTGCCCGTCATCGGCATACCTTGCAAGTCGTCGGCGCTTGACGGAATGGACGCGCTTTTGTCTACCGTCATGATGCCAAGCGGCATACCCGTCGCCACCGTCGCCATCAACGGAGGAGTGAACGCCGCGTTGCTTGCGGCTCAGATACTCGCGGTCGAGGACTGCGAACTCGCAAAAAAACTCAATGATAAAAGAAAATCCGACGCTGCCGCCGTACTTGAAAAAGATAGGGCTGTGGCGTCTGAATTTATAAAATAATTTAGGAGCGCATTATGGAAAAAAGAGAAATGCTGTACGAAGGCAAAGCAAAAAAAGTCTACGCGACGGACAACGCCGAGGTTTTACTCGTTGACTACAAGGACGACGCTACCGCTTTTAACGGTCTTAAAAAGGGCACGATTGCAGGCAAGGGCGTGATAAACAACAAAGTCACAAACTTTATGATGCAACTTCTTGAAAAAGAGGGCGTGCCGACTCACTTTGTCGAGGAGATTTCCGACCGCGAAACTCTCGTCAAAAAGGTGTCCATCGTGCCGCTTGAAGTGATTATCCGCAACATATCGGCGGGGTCGTTTGCAAAGCGTTACGGCGTAGAAGAGGGCATCGTGTTTAAAGAACCAACAATCGAGTTTTCCTATAAAAACGACGCTTTGGGCGATCCGCTTATCAACTCGTATCACGCGCTTGCTCTGGGCATTGCGACCAAAGAGGACATCGTGACAATCACCAATATGGCTTTTAAGGTCAATCAAGTTATGAAAGCGTTTTTCAAAAACGTAGGCGTGGACCTTGTGGATTTCAAGCTCGAATTCGGCAAGACCTGCGACGGCACGATTGTGCTCGCCGACGAGATTTCGCCCGACACCTGCCGTTTTTGGGACAGCGAGACTCACGAGAAACTCGACAAGGACCGCTTCCGCAGAGACCTCGGCAACGTCGAGGACGCTTATCAAGAGATGATGAAACGCATTTTAGGTTAATTCGGAGGTCCGTATGGGCGGTTTTTTCGGCGCGGCAACAAAAAAAGACGCTATCTATGACGTGTTTTTCGGCACGGACTATCATTCTCACCTCGGCACGTATCGCGGGGGAATGGCTGCTTACGACGACGTTGAGGGTTTGCAAAGGAAAATACACAACATTCAAAACGCGCCTTTTAGGACGAAGTTTGAAAACATATTTTCAGAGATGAAAGGACGCTCGGCTATCGGTTGCATAAGCGATACCGACCCTCAACCTTTGCTTATCCGTTCAAAGCTCGGCATGTACGCGATTTGCATAACGGGCATTATCAATAACGCCGACGCGTTAATCGAGCAATATCTCACTAAAAACGGCGGACATTTCGACGCAATGAGCGGAGGCGGAATAAACCGCACGGAAATCGTAGCGGCGCTCATCAATCAAAAGGACGATTTCGCAGAGGGCATACGCTTTGCGCAAAGCGTCATCGAGGGCAGCGCGTCCATACTGATTTTAAGGGATACGGGCTCGATAATCGCCGCGCGCGACAGGTTCGGGCGCACGCCTGTGCTCGTCGGCAGAAACGACGAGGGCTACTGCGTCACATTTGAGGACTTCGCCTATAAAAAGCTCGGCTACGACGACGAGCGCGAGCTTGGTCCCGGCGAGATTTTGGAGCTCACCTGCGACGGCATAACTCAGCTTGCAAAGCCCGGCGACAAGATGCGTCTTTGCTCGTTTTTATGGTCGTATTACGGCTATCCCACCTCGAAATACGAGGGCGTAAACGTCGAGACTATGCGCTATCGCAACGGCGAGGTTATGGCGCAAAATGACAGGGATAACGGCAATATGCCCGAGATTGATTACGTAGGCGGCGTTCCCGACTCGGGCACTCCGCACGCAATCGGCTACTCAAATAAGAGCGGAATTCCATTCGCGCGCCCGTATATCAAATATACGCCCACTTGGTCGAGGAGCTTTATGCCGACTTGCCAAAGCGACCGCAACAAGATAGCAAAGATGAAGCAAGTCCCGGTGCACGAGCTCATCAAGGATAAAAAGCTGTTGTTTGTGGACGATTCTATCGTGCGCGGCACTCAGATGAGAGAGACGGTCGAATTTCTCTATTCGCACGGCGCGAAAGAGGTGCATATCCGCTCGGCTTGTCCGCCGATTATGTACGGGTGCAAGTATCTCAACTTCTCCCGCGCGACAAGCGATATGGAACTCATCGCGCGCAGTACGATAAACGACCTCGAAGGCGAAGAGGGCTTTAAACATATAGACGAGTATATCGACGGCTCGACCGAAAGAGGAAAGAAATTGAGGAGTACCATTTGCGAAAAGTTGCATTTTTCCTCTCTTGAATTTCAAACCTTGGACGGCGTGATAAAGTCGATAGGCGTTGACCCCTGCAAACTTTGCACCTACTGCTGGAACGGCAAAGAATAGCGGGACTTTTGGAGTGAATATGACCGGACATATACATGAGGAATGCGGCGTATTCGGGATTTACGCGAAAAATCTTCAAGACGTTGCAATGACGGCATATTATGCGCTGTTTGCGCTTCAACACCGCGGACAGGAGTCGGCGGGCATTGTCGTCAACCGCGACGGAGTGTTCAACGCATATAAGGACGTTGGGCTTGTCAACGACGTTTTCGACGCGGATACGCTCAAAAAGCTCGGCGATGGCGAGATGGCGATAGGGCACGTCAGATACAGCACAACCGGCGACGGTTGCAGAGAAAACGCTCAACCCATCGTCGTCAATCACTTTAAGGGCAATATGGCGCTCGCGCATAACGGCAATATCACAAACTCATATGAGTTGCGCTCCATGCTCGAAAGCGAGGGAAGTATCTTTCATACGACCGCCGACACCGAGGTCATATCCTACGTCATCACCAAGGAGCGGATAAAGACGGGCTCGATAGAGCAAGCCGTGCTGTCGGCTATGGGCAAGATAAAGGGAGCGTACTCCCTTGTGATAATGTCGCCCTCAAAGCTGATTGCCGCGCGCGATCCGCACGGATTTCGTCCGCTTTGTTACGGCGTGCGCGACGACGGAGCATACGTTGTGGCTTCCGAGTCCTGCGCGCTCGATTCGGTGGGCGCGAAAAGGATAAGAGATATAGAGCCGGGCGAGGTCATCGTATTCTCCTCGGAGGGCGTAAAAAATTATACGCAGTATTGCGGCAAGCCTAAGCATCTGTGCGCGTTCGAGCTGTTGTATATCGCGCGTCCCGACTCGGTGATAGACGGCTGTTCGGTGCATAACGCGCGCATAAAAGCGGGCAAACTGCTTGCGCGTCAGTTTAATATCGACGCGGATATAGTCGTGGGCGTGCCCGACTCGGGCTTGGACGCGGCGCTCGGATACTCGAAAGAATCGGGCATACCTTACGGAATAGGCATAATCAAAAACAAATACATCGGCAGGACGTTTATCGCGCCCGACCAAAAGGCGCGAGAGGATAAAGTGCGCATAAAGCTAAACGTGCTTACCTCCGCAATCAAGGATAAAAGAGTTATACTCGTAGACGATTCGATTGTGCGCGGCACGACTTGCGGACGCATAGTCAAACTGCTAAAAGACGCGGGAGCAAAGGAAGTGCATATGCTTTCGTCCGCGCCCGCGTTTATGAACCCGTGCTACTACGGCACGGATATAGACTCGCGCGAGCACTTGATAGCGTGTCATCATTCGACGGACGAAATCGCAAAAATCATAGGCGCGGATTCGGTCGGATATTTGGATATAAACAACGTAGCGGAGCTTACCGACGGCATAGAATGCGGCTTCTGCTGCGCCTGTTTCGACGGAAAATATCCCACGGAAGTGCCGTCTAATACCAATAAAAACCGCTTCGAGTCGCCAAGAAGCGAAAACCCCAAATTCAAGAAATAATTATTGAGGATATATTATGGAAAAAAGTTATTCTGAAAGTTACAAAAGCGCAGGCGTAGACATCACCGCGGGCTACAAGGCTGTCGAGCTTATGAAAAAGCACATTGCAAAGACTCTGACCGCGGGCGTTTGCTCGGGCGTAGGCGGCTTCGGCGGATTGTTTGAGCTCAATATGACGGGCATTAAGCGTCCCGTGCTCGTCAGCGGAACGGACGGCGTAGGCACAAAGCTCAAACTTGCGTTCCTTATGGACAAGCACGACACCGTCGGCATCGACTGCGTGGCTATGTGCGTCAACGACGTGATTTGCGTAGGCGCAAAGCCGCTTTTCTTCCTCGATTACATTGCGTGCGGCAAGAACGTTCCCGAGCGCATTGCGGACATTGTAAAGGGCGTGTGCGACGGTTGCGTTCAAGCGGACGCGGCGCTCATCGGCGGCGAAACAGCCGAAATGCCCGGCTTCTATCCAATCGACGAATACGACCTTGCGGGCTACTGCACGGGCGTAGTGGACAAGTCCAAAATCATCGACAACAACAAGATGAAAGAGGGCGATATAATGATTGCTTTGCCGTCGAGCGGAGTTCATTCAAACGGATTTTCACTTGTGCGCAAGGTGTTCGACGTCGAAAATTCCGATATCAAATCTCCCGTCGCGGAGCTTGGCGGAAAGTCGATAGGCGAGACCCTGCTCACACCAACGAAGATATACGTCAAGCCCATACTCGCGTTGCTCGATAAGGTGCAGGTCAAGGGCATTTCGCATATCACGGGCGGCGGTTTTTACGAGAATATCCCAAGAAGCATTCCCGACGGACTCGGCGCAAAAGTGCAAAAATCCGCGGTTAAGGTGCTTCCCATCTTCGACCTCATCGCAAAGAGAGGCGGGATCAGCGAAAGGGATATGTTCAATACGTTTAATATGGGCGTGGGCATGTGCGTGACCGTCGCAAAAGAGGACGCTAACCTCGCGCTCGAAATACTCAAAGCCAACGGCGAGTACGCATATATCATCGGAGAAATCGTCAAATCCGACGACAAAATTACGATATGTTGAGAAAGATATTAAATCAACTTTGCAACGGCGTTGCGGCGGGATTGCTCATCACGATAGGGTGTTGCGTGTATCTCGGTTGCAACGACTTCAAGTGGCTGGGCGCGATACTCTTTGCGGTTGCGCTAATCACTATATGCTACAAGGGCTATTCTCTCTACACGGGCAGGATAGGCTTTGTGCTTTCAAATGCCAATAAGGATTATTTTTCCGATCTGCTTTTAGGGCTTCTCGGCAACGTGATAGCGACCGCCGTCGTGGGTATCGCGGTGCAGTACGCAATCCCCAATCTGCATGACATAGCGCAGGTTATGTGCGAGGCAAAACTCGCGCAGGAGTGGTGGCAGACGCTTATTCGCGGCGTAATGTGCGGCGTGCTTATGTATATTGCTGTCTCAGTCTACAAGGAAAAGAAAAATATAGTAGGCATTTTGTTTGCTATCCCCGTGTTTATACTTAGCGGCTTCGAGCACTCTATCGCCGATATGGGATACTTTGCAATCGGCGGAGTCTACTCGGCAAAGGCGTTCGGGTTTATCTGGCTCGTGATACTCGGAAACTCCATAGGCGCACTCATTCTGCCTGCGTTCGCACTTGTGGGCAAAGGGTTGAGAAAAGATGAGAAAGTTTGCGTAGAGGATAGCTCGGATAAAGAACGCGACGACAAGGTTGTTGAAAATAATATAGAAGCACAAAACCAAGTATCAAACGACATTTTGAGCGAGGCGGGCGTGACCTGCGAGCCCTGCGACGAGGTGGAAGATGATAAAAGATAAAGCGAGTATCGCCGTCCTCGTTTCGGGAGGCGGGACAAATCTTCAAGCGCTCATCGACGCGCAAAATGCAGGTATTATCAAAAGCGGGCGTATAAGCCTTGTCATCTCAAACAATAAGGACGCTTATGCGCTCGAACGCGCAAGGCTTGCGGGGATAAAGACCGCCGTTGTCGATAAAAAACAGCTCGGGAGCGTAGACGCGTTTGAAAACGCCATAAAGTCGCTTATAAGCGAAAACGAGATTGATTTCATCGTGCTCGCGGGCTTTATGTGCATTTTGAGCGAGAGCTTTACAAGGTCGTATCCGCGCAAAATTATCAACGTGCACCCGTCGCTCATTCCGTCATTTTGCGGCAAGGGCTTTTATGGCTTGCGCGTGCAT
>JAMPEA010000015.1 GCA_023665365.1 Bacillota bacterium | reverse complement strand
GCACTCCCTTTGGCTCGCGCCTTGCACTCGCTCGTTCTAAGCTCCGCAACGAGTGCGCGTCGTGTAACGCTCGCTCAGACTTTAACTCATAAAACCTTGCAATTTGCGTTTAGACAAGGGAAAGCACTTTTGCGAACAACCCAACGTACAAGTCGTACGTGATTGCGAGCAAAAGTGCCTTTGACACAGTATCAACGCAAATTACAAGGTTTTACTTGAAGTAGCGGTTGAGCAACCCCTCAAAAGCCTTCCCATGACGCGCCTCATCACGAGCCATCTCGTGTACGGTGTCGTGGATTGCGTCAAGACCTTCCTCCTTGGCGCGCTTTGCAAGCGCAGTCTTGCCGGCAGTTGCGCCATTCTCGGCGGCAACTCTCATTTCAAGGTTCTTCTTGGTGGAATCGGTGACGATTTCTCCGAGCAACTCGCAGAATTTGGCGGCGTGTTCTGCCTCCTCATAAGCGGCTTTCTCCCAGTAAAGACCGATTTCGGGATAACCCTCGCGGTGCGCGACTCTTGCCATTGCAAGATACATCCCGACCTCGGTGCACTCGCCCTCGAAGTTCGCTTTCAAGCCGTCGTAAATATCTTGGGGAACGCCATTGCCTACGCCTACGACGTGCTCAGCCGCCCAAGACATAGAGTTTGCTTCCTCTTTTTTCAGAGCCGCCTTGCAGATAGGACATGCCGCGGGAGGATTTTCACCCTCGTACACATAGCCACATACAGGACATACATATTTTGCCATAATTGATCTCTCCTTTATACGTTATGTATTTTATTCCTATGCATCTCGGATTATCGAAGATAACCTTTGACCACTGATATTATAAAATATTTGCAATTCGCCGTCAACACTAAATCGCAAAAAGTATATGGTAAATGTTCTGCCGATATGCTATACTCATATTATAGCTTAAATGGGAGTTCTGAGATTTAAATGTACGCGATAGATTCCGCCGAAAAAATCGAATATAAAGATAACGCATATTATCTGCGCATACGCACTTGCGATACAAATAATCCCGTAGTTCTGTTTTTGCACGGAGGTTGCGGAAGTCCCGACCGCGCTCACGTAATGAAGTATCAATCTCCGCTTGCCGACAGGTTTACTCTTGTCGCTTGGGACCAGCGCGGAGCGGGTTTTGCTTATGACAAGAATGAAGCTGAAAATCTTGTGCTGACAAAAGAAATTTACGTAGAAGATGCCCATAACGTGGTTTGCTATTTAAAGAACCGCTTTAACAAGGACAAGATTATCGTTGTGGGGCATTCTTTCGGTTCTGCGCTCGGGGTTTGGCTTGCGCACGAATATCCGGACGACATCGAGGCGTATGTCGGCATCGGACAATGCGTCGATTACGTGCAAAACGAAATGCTATCTTACGGTTGGGCATTGTCGGAAGCAATGCGCATTAAAGATAAAAAATCAGTCAAGAAACTACAAAAAATCGGTTTTCCCGAAAACGGCAAATACGCTTTCAATCATCAAAAGAGTCTTATGAAACAGCGAGCAGTTCTACACAAGCTCGGCGGAGCAACGTACCTAAATCGCAGACCGTATTGGCAGGAACTACTGTTTCACGAACTACCGATTTTAAAAACGGAATACAAACTTCCTCAACTTATAAAATACCTGAAAGGCTTAAATTACAGTCCTAATCAACCGATTGCAAGAACCAATCCCGACCTTATAAATACAGTCAAAAGCCTTGACGTGCCGATATATCTATTGCTCGGGCGACACGATTACAACTGTGTTTGTACGCTTGCCAAAGATTGGTTCAACTCGCTTTCAGCTCCCAAAAAACAACTTATATGGTTTGAAAACTCCGCGCACTCACCTCATTGGGAAGAGCCGTTGCTTTGGAACGACCGTTTCGCAAAATTGTTCAAACACAACTTATAATACAATAGAGTTGCAACCACAAATCAAAGTTTCGCTATGTCTTTCCAATTTTCTACAAGACCAAGCTCATTGAGTATGCTGTCATAACACACCTTAGGCACTTTCTTTTTGAGCTTATTCAAAGCGCTTTCTGTTTTAAGTATCAAGTTATTATAAGTGGTTTTGTCGATTATTAAATATTTCAGTACGATTAAAGTCGCCAAAAAATCGTTATTGCCTTTTTCGTATCTGCCTGTCTTTTCATTTATTTTGATGCCTAATTTTTCATAAATAGCTTTTGTAGCTTTTTGAGGAATCGCGTTTATGCTTTTATAATGATATAAAACATTATTGTGCGCACAAATATTTCTCACCAAATTGATATGCCTTATAAATGCGGATAAATACTTATGCGGCAAACGATATTCTTTTGCAATATCGCTTTTATCCTCTTCTTTCAATTTTCCGAAAATTCTACTGACCGAACCAATCGTCAATATATTGACGACCACCCAAAACGGATAGTAATTATAATTGGTTTTATACCAACTTATTGCAGGATGATTATTGTCCGCTTGCTTCTTTATTTCGGACTTTATATGTCTTTTCATATCGGCAAATTTATATTCGTATTCCGAGCCGTTATCGGGTGCAAAATTTTGAGCTTTTAAATATTGCCTGTCTTTTATGCCGTACTTTGAAGAAATTTGATTTGATATAAACTGTTTGAATGTTATTTCTGCCGAAGTGGTAGCTTCAAAAACAATAGCTTCAAGCGATAAATCGAATTTATACAAAAAGTATAATTGTTCTATCGTAACGTCCTGCATATATTTTCTTATTTCGCTACCGTCGGAATTTTTGACAGTGAACGTAAACGGGCTTTTATAGGCGTTTATCAGTTTATAGTACCCGATTTCTTGAAGCGCCTTTGCGGCAAACTTTTCGTCATTTATAATAAGTCCTTTTTGTTTAAGTAAATCCACCTGTTGCTGATAATTAAGATATTTCTTTTGTGATTGCGTCATACTGCTCCTATAATTGTCTGTATCCGTGAGATTAGTATAAAAAAACCCCGGGCCCGAGGGCACCGGAGTACGATCCACTGAAATTATATTATCATCATCTTTGATTTTTGTCAACTGACATAAGTCAAATTGATATATAATAAATTCACGTATCGATATATATTATGCCTTAGGACAATAATATTATACAATTTAAGAGATATTAGGTCAAGACTTATACAAAAAACGACTCGCAAATAGCGAGTCGTTTTTTATCATAGTGTGTAAAGTTATTTGATTTCCGCAGTTGCGCCGACTTCCTTGAACTTTGCAACGAGTGCTTCCGCCGCATCCTTGGGCAAGCCTTCCTTGACAGTCTTGGGTGCGCCGTCAACAACGCCCTTTGCATCGACAAGTCCGAGACCGGTTGCGTCCTTAACGACCTTGATGACTTGAACCTTGTTGGGTCCGACCTCTTTGAGGACGACGTCAAACTCGGTCTTTTCTTCCTCGGCGGGAGCCGCTTCCGCCGCGCCGCCTCCGACAACTGCGACAGGCGCTGCCGCGCTTACGCCGAACTCAGCTTCGAGTTGCTTGACGAACTCGTTGAGTTCAAGCACAGTCATGCTTTTGATTTCTTCCATAAGTTTATTCAAATCTGCCATTTTCGTATTCTCCGATTTTATTATTTTTAATTTTTTCAGTCTCAACCGACTGCGAGTTTGCTTAGGCTTGTTTTGCCTCTGCGATTTTGCTCAGGCAACGTGCCAAACTTGCGATTGGCGATTGCATACTGCCGAGCATCTTTGCGAGCAAGACTTCCTTTGCGGGAATGTCTGCGATTTGCTTCAAGCCTGCCTCGTCCATGTACTGCCCCTCGACCATGCCGCACTTTGTTTTCATCTTGTTGAGAGCTTTTATGTTCTTAATGATGAATTTTGCGGGGGCGACTGCGTCCGTGGATGAGAAGGCAACTGCCGTCGGTCCGTTGAGAGCTTCGTCGAACTGGGTATAACCCAACTCGTTGAAAGCAATCTTGACAAGACGGTTTTTGAGAACTGCGTAATCTATGCCGTTGTCTCTGAGTTCCTTACGAAAAGCGGTGTCTTGTGCGACCGTAAGACCCATATAGTCGATGATGACAAGAGACTGAGCGGACTTGATTTTTGCTTTGATGTCCTCAACCTGTTGTTTCTTGGCTTCAAGAACTTGCTGGTTCATCTTTACCTCCTATGATATTTTGTCCCGTATCGGGGACGTTTTGCCGAACTCTTTTACCTCGCAAAAACAAAGGTGTTTTTTAGCGGCAAAGGGCTCGTTCAGTTTCAAAAAAATAAGCGTCATTCCACGAGAATAACGCTATGATACCTTTAAGTAACTGTTTGCGTATCCTCGGCAAGCACTACGTTTACGGCAAAAGCCACTTGCTGTCTATGGAACGTATCCTATGATAATACTTTTTGATTTTAATGTCAAACGCTTTGAAAGATTTTTTGCGCGTCGATATAAACAATCGGCGCGCAACTCATTTCAATTACGCTTTGTAAACCACCTTGATGGACGGACCCATTGTGGAAGCAATGTAAATCGAGCGGAAATACACTCCCTTTGCCGCCGCGGGCTTTGCTTTGAGAAGCGCGTCCATAAGCGTGTTGTAGTTTTCCGTCAACTTTTCCGCGCCGAAAGAGGCTTTGCCGAATGGGACGTGGCAGATAGCCTGCTTGTCCACTCTGTACTCGACTTTACCTGCTTTGATGTCGTGTATAGCGCGAGTTATGTCCATCGTAACCGTGCCGGATTTGGGGTTAGGCATCAATCCCTTAGGACCGAGGACTTTACCCAAGCGACCCACAACGCCCATCATATCGGGAGTTGTGACGATGACGTCGTAGTCGAACCAGTTTTCCTGTTGGATTTTCTGCACGATTTCGTCGCCGCCGACGAAGTCCGCGCCTGCCGCCTTAGCCTCGTCCGCCTTTGCGCCCTTGCAGATAGCAAGTACGCGAACTGTTCTACCAGTTCCGTTAGGCAGAACGACGACGCCTCTGACCTGTTGGTCCGCGTGACGGGGGTCGATGCCGAGTTTAACGTGCAACTCTATCGTTTCATCGAACTTTGACTTTGCGGTCTGCACTGCGATAGCGATAGCTTCCGCGCCCTCGTAAGTCTTTGTGGTGTCGATGAGTTTTTTCGAATCTTCGTAATTCTTACCGCGTTTCATATCCGTTCCTCCTCTTATTCCTCTACAAGAACGCCCATACTGCGCGCCGTACCTGCAATCATACGCATAGCCGATTCTACGTTAGCCGCGTTGAGGTCGGGCATTTTTTGGGTAGCGATTTCTTGTAACTGTGCCTTGGTGAGCGTAGCCACTTTGGTCTTATTGGGGACTGCCGAACCGCTTGTTAAGCCGCACGCTTTTTTGATGAGCACGGGCGCGGGGGGCGTTTTGAGAATAAACGTAAAGGAGTGGTCCTGATAAATCGTGATGACGACGGGGATGATAAGACCTGCGTCTTTTGCGGTCTTTTCATTGAACTCCTTTGTGAAACCTGCAATGTTGATGCCGTGAGGACCGAGCGTAGAACCGACGGGAGGGCCGGGTGTAGCTTTACCTGCGGGCAACTGCAATTTTACAACTGCTGTGATTTTTTTAGCCATATATCCTCCTGACTAACGTGGTTTTCGCGACGACAGGAAAGTATTTGCCGTCTCCCACTTACGCAACGAGTGCGTATTGCGTACAAAGTACGCTTTTTCGCAATAGCGAAACCCTCTTGGGGCGAACGCAAGAACTCGTCTTGCGGTAGCGCGTAACCGCGCCGAGATTATCGAAATCAGAGTTTTTCCACCTGAGCGAAATCCAACTCCACGGGCGTTTGACGTCCGAACATAGCCACGATAACCTTAACTTTTTGATGCTCCGCATTGATAGACTCCACAACGCCGATGAAGTTTTCGAGCGCGCCGTTGATAATTCTGACGTCGTCGCCTTCCTTGATTTTGAAATCCTCGATGCTGACCGCTTCGAGCCCGATGCGTCTTATCTCCTCGTCCGTGAGGGGGATAGGACGACCTGCCGAGCCGACGAAGCTCGTAACTCCGCGCGGTCTTGTGACCATAAACCAAATATGGCTGGTGTAAATCATCTTGATAAACACGTAGCTCGGGAATTTTTTGCGTTGAATGACCTTTTTCTTGCCGTTTCTTTCGACGATATCGTCCTCGACGGGAATTTTAATGTCGAAGATATAGTCGTGCAGATTGTTGTTTTCAATCATATTGCGCAAGTCGGTCTCGACGGAGTTCTCGTATCCGGAATAGGTGTGAATGACATACCATTTAGGTTGCTCGTTGGTTTTTTCGATATTTTCCATATAAGCCTCCTTAAATAAATATAGTCTTCCAATGACCGTTTGTGATTAGACCAAGCAGACCTTGAAACACGTAGTCAATGATAAAAAGCGCAACGAAGAAAAGCACCACGACGACTAAGACGACCAAGGTATTTTTAACCACGTCCTTGCCGCTGAGCCAACTGACCTTTTTAAGCTCGGAAAAGATGCCCTTGATGCCCTTTGCCATTCTCTTGAAGGGATTGGGCTTATCGGCATTTTTCTTGACGGTCTTTTTGGCTTTTTTAGGCTTGGTAGCCGTATCGACGTTGACAGCCGCTCTTTCCTGCTGCTTCATCGTATCGACGTATGGGATTGCGTTTTTAGGCTTTTTATTTGCCATATAGCCTCTCCTTTGCTTACTTTGTTTCTCTGTGCAAGGTGTGCTTTTTACAGAATCTGCAATACTTCTCCAACTCCATTCTGTCGGGATGTTTTTGCTTGTTTTTGGTCAGGTTGTAATTGCGCTGTTTGCACTCTGTGCAAGCGAGCACGACCTTAACCCTCGCTCCTTTTTGAGCCATAGTAGCCTCCTTTTGTTCTTATCAATATGACACCCTACACGGCAAGTGAGTTGCCGTGTAGAGTTTACGTCTATATTTTATTGAAAGAACTTATTCGATAATCTTGGCAACAACACCGGAGCCAACCGTTCTGCCGCCCTCACGAATAGCAAAGCGAAGACCTTCCTCGATTGCGATAGGCGTGATGAGCGTGATTTCCATATCGATGTGGTCGCCGGGCATAACCATTTCTACACCCGCGGGGAGCTTGATGGAACCCGTAACGTCCGTTGTTCTGAAATAGAACTGAGGACGGTATCCGTCGAAGAAAGGCGTATGACGTCCACCCTCTTCCTTGGTCAAGACGTAGACTTGGCTGGTGAAGTGAGTGTGGGGATGAATCGTGCCGGGTTTAGCCAAAACTTGACCGCGCTCGATGTCCGTTCTCTGAATGCCGCGGAGGAGTGCGCCGATATTGTCGCCGCCGACTGCCTCGTCAAGGAGCTTACGAAACATTTCGATACCCGTAACGGTTGTCTCTTTCTTCTCTGTGGAAAGACCGACGATTTCGACCTTGTCGCCCATTTTCAAAGTGCCGCGCTCGACTCTGCCGGTTGCGACAGTGCCGCGACCCGTGATGGTGAACACGTCCTCGATAGGCATAAGGAAAGGCTTATCGGTGTCGCGCTGAGGATCGGGAATGTAAGAGTCGATTGCAGCGAGCAACTCCTTGATGGGGTCGAATGCCGCATTGCCCCAATCGCCTGCAAGACCTGCTTCCATAGCTTTCAATGCAGAACCGCGAATGATAGGCGTATCGTCTCCGGGGAAGCCGTACTCAGAAAGGAGTTCGCGCACTTCCATCTCGACGAGTTCGAGAAGCTCTTCGTCGTCAACTTGGTCGGTCTTGTTGAGGAAGACGATGATATAGGGAACGCCAACCTGACGGGCGAGAAGAATGTGCTCGCGGGTCTGAGGCATAGGACCGTCGGATGCCGCGACAACGAGGATTGCGCCGTCCATCTGAGCCGCGCCGGTGATCATGTTCTTGACGTAGTCGGCGTGTCCGGGGCAGTCAACGTGCGCGTAGTGACGCTTTTCGGTCTCGTACTCAACGTGTGCGGTGTTGATCGTGATACCTCTTGCTTTCTCTTCCGGCGCTTTGTCGATTTCGTCGTATCTCATCTGTTGGGCTTTGCCCTGAGAAGCGCTGTACATCGTGATAGCGGCGGTAAGAGTGGTCTTGCCGTGGTCAACGTGGCCGATAGTACCAATGTTGACGTGCGGCTTAGTTCTTTCAAACTTTGCTTTTGCCATAATAAATTCCTCCAATAAGAATTTGTTTTATTATCCTAAAAATGATTTATAAACCATTATTTGGAATCTTTTTTGTTTTCGCCGATGACCTTTTCGGCAACGCTCTTGGGAACGGTTGCGTAGTGGTCGAACAGCATAGTGAAACTTGCTCTGCCCTGCGTAGTGCTACGCAAAGCCGTTGCATAACCGAACATTTCGGAAAGCGGAACGTCGCAATCGACGACCTGCGCGCCTCCTCTGGGCTCGATGCCCTTGACTTGACCGCGGCGGGAAGTAAGCCCGTTCATAACGTCGCCGAGATAATCGTCGGGAGTGTTGACCTCGACTTTCATAATAGGTTCGAGCAACGTCGGACCTGCCTTTGCGACCGCCTCTTTGAACGCGAGCGAACCCGCAATCTTGAACGCCATTTCCGAGCTATCGACTTCGTGCATGCTTCCGTCAACGAGAGTGACTTTGAAATCGACGCACTCGTAGCCTGCGAGGATACCGCTTTGCGCGGCTTCCTTGATGCCCTCCCAAGCGGCGTTTGCGTACTCCTTGTTGACCGCGCCGCCGACGATTTTATTTTCGACTTCCAAGCCGCCCGAGGGGTTCGGCTCCATATTGATGATGATGCGACCGAACTGACCGTGACCGCCCGACTGACGCACGAATTTGCCCTCGATATTGCTGACGGGTCTTGTAATCGTCTCGCGGTAGCTGACCTGAGGCGCGCCGACGTTGAGCTCGACTTTGAACTCTCTTAGCATTCTGTCAATCATAATGTCGAGGTGCAACTCGCCCATGCCCGCGATGATGGTTTGACCCGTTTCCTTATCCGTATAAGCCTTGAACGTCGGGTCTTCCTCTGCGAGCTTGATGATAGCCATATTCATCTTCTCCTGCGAAGCCTTGGACTTCGGCTCGATAGCGACCTTTATAACGGGCTCGGGGAACACGAGGTTTTCAAGCACGATTTGGTTTTCCTTTGCCGAAAGCGTGTCGCCCGTCGTGCTCTTTTTCAAGCCGATGACCGCAACGATGTCACCCGCGTAAGCGGTTTCGATGTCCTCGCGGTTGTCGGCGTTCATGCGCACGATACGTCCGATACGCTCGTTTTCGCCCTTGACCGTATTGTACACGGTCGAACCGGTCGTAAGCGTGCCGGAGTAGATACGGATAAACGACAGCTTGCCGACGAATTCGTCGGTGAGGATTTTAAACACAAGTGCGCTGAAAGGCTCGCTGTCGGCGGGGTGACGGAGCTCCGTCTCGCCCGTCTTGGGGTTTGTACCCTCGATACTTGCCACGTCCGTAGGAGCGGGCAGGAAATCCACGACCGCGTCGAGCATAAGCTGAACGCCGGTATTCTTATACGAGCTTCCGCAAAGCACGGGATTGATTTTCATCTCGATAGTGCCCTTGCGGAGCGCCTTTTTGATTTGGTCGAGGGTGATGGAGTCGTAATCCTCCATGATGAGCTTTTCAAACAAATCCTCGTCGAAATCGGCAGCCGCTTCGAGTAGCTTAGTGCGATACTCCTGCGCCTGCTCCTTGTACTGAGCGGGGATTTCCTCTCTTTTCATCGTAACGCCCTTATCGTCGGGGTCGAAGTAAACGGCTTGCATATTGAGCAGGTCGATAACGCCCTCGAATTCCGACTCCTTGCCGATAGGAAGGGTGATAGGCACTGCGTTCGAACCGAGCCTGTCCTTCATCATTGCGACGGCGTTGAAGAAATCCGCGCCGTTTATATCCATCTTGTTGACGAAGGCAATTCTCGGCACTTTATACGTGTTTGCCTGACGCCATACGTTTTCGGACTGAGGCTCGACGCCGCCCTTTGCGCAGAAAACCGCAACCGCACCGTCGAGAACTCTCAGACTGCGCTCGACCTCGACTGTGAAGTCAACGTGTCCCGGGGTGTCGATGATGTTGATTTGATGGTCTCTCCAAATAGCCGTAGTCGCCGCCGACGTGATGGTGATGCCTCTTTCGCGCTCCTGGTCCATGTAGTCCATGGTGGCGGAGCCGTCGTGAGTTTCGCCGATTTTTCTGTTGACGCCGGTATAAAAGAGTATTCGCTCGGTTGTGGTAGTTTTACCGGCGTCGATGTGCGCCATGATGCCGATATTTCTCACCTTGTCAAGAGCATATTTCTTTCCCATAAATTACCACCTGTAATGCGCAAACGCCTTGTTTGCTTCTGCCGCGCGATGCATTTCGTCCTTTCTCTTGACTGCGCCGCCGGTCAGATTGAAAGCGTCCATAAGTTCGCCCGCGAGTCTTTGGTCCATGGTTTTTTCGCCTCTCTTTCTGGCAAACGTGACAATCCAGCGGATTGCGAGCGTCTGTCTGCGTTCGGGACGGATTTCCATAGGCACTTGGTAGGTAGAACCGCCTACGCGTCTCGCCTTGACTTCGAGCAAGGGCATAACGTTTTCGAGAGCTTTGTTGAAGATCTCCATAGGCTCCTGCCCGAGTTTTTGTGATGCTATATCAAAAGCCGAATATACGATAGTTTGCGCGGTATTCTTCTTTCCGTCCAGCATAATTTGGTTGACGAGCTTCGTCACGACCTTGCTGTTGTAGATAGGATCCGGCAAAACGTCTCTTTTCGGCACGCCGCTTCTTCTTGGCATATTGACCTCCTAAGATTTTAGATTTTACATTCGAAAAAAATTATTTTTTGGGGCGCTTCGCACCGTACTTGGATCTTGCCTGTCCGCGCTTTGCAACGCCGGCAGTATCAAGAGCGCCGCGTATGATGTGATAACGCACACCGGGCAGATCCTTCACACGGCCGCCACGGATAAGAACTACGCTGTGTTCTTGAAGATTGTGACCCTCGCCGGGAATGTAAACAGTACCCTCCATTCCGTTGACCAAACGCACCCTTGCGATTTTACGCAAAGCCGAGTTCGGCTTTTTGGGGGAAGTCGTCGTGACGCTCAGGCATATGCCGCGCTTTTGCGGACACTGCTCCATGATAGGCGTAAGCGATTTCTTGACCTGTTTTTCTCTGCCCTTTCTAATCAACTGATTGATGGTTGGCATTCTTTGTCCTCCTACTATGATTTTCGAACGTACCGCAACCCAACGGTGCAGTTCAATCTATTTGCTTAGCTTTTTTGAAGTCCGACCACCGCGGCGGCTACCTCTATGCCCGCAAGCTCGCCGAGCTGTCGCTTTGACGACACTCTTTGCATCTCGACGCTGTGGGCTTTGGCGCAAGCCGTGATTTTCTTCCTCAAATCGGCATCGGCATCCGTCGCCACTATCACACACCTGATTGTGCCGTCGGATATACCCTTCAAAACCTGTTTGGAACCGACAACTTTTGAAGAGTGATTCAGCATTTCAATGAGTTTTTCTCTTTCCATAGTTTTTTGCAAAGTAAAAACTACTTACGAAGCTACGTAAGCCCTTTAATATTATCAAGTAGTCCCCGCGTTGTCAAACATTTGACAGTAAATTTATGGAATTTTTTATAAATTTTTATATATTATATATACTATACAAAATATAGTGTTTTGAGATTTACAACACCACTATTTAAGCGGGACGGTCGCCTGTGCGTCCAAACTCATATCTCTCGGGCGCGCGCCGCTTTTTATCATAAAATAAGCGGCGGAGGCTATCATAGCCGCGTTGTCCGTGCAATATATAAGTTTTGGATAATGCACCTCTAAGCCCTTGTCTTTTAACTCGTCAACTCTTGCGCGAAGCTCCTCGTTGGCGCTTACTCCGCCGGCTATCGCAATCTTTTTTATCCCCGTCTTTTTGGATACGAGCAAAAGTGCGTCTACAAGTTGCTTGACCGCGCATTTTTGGAAGCTCGCCGCTATATCGCAAACGGGCAATTCCTCGCCTTTTTGCTCCATTTTGTGCACGAGGTTTATCACGTAGGTTTTTAGCCCGCTATAACTGAAATACAGGTCATCTAATCCGCTTGATTTGGGTATAGGCATATCGTAGACGGGCTTGCCGTCCCTCGCCTTTTCCTGTATCTGCGGACCTCCCGGATAGGGCAAGCCGAGCACGCGAGCCACCTTGTCGAACGCCTCGCCTACTGCGTCGTCGCGGCTTTGCGCGATGAGCGAAATATGCTCGTAATCCTCCACCTTTACGATTGCCGTATGCCCTCCGCTGACGAGCAGACAAAGATATGGCGGTTCGAGCGAGCCGTCTATATAATTGCCCGCGATATGCCCCTTTACGTGCGAAATAGCGTAAAGCGGCTTATCCCAAGCGTAGGCGAGCGCCTTTGCAAAGTTTACGCCCACGAGCAACGCGCCGAGCAAGCCCGCGCCGTAGGTCACGGCTATTGCGTCTATATCCTCTTTTTTGACGTTTGCCCTCTCCATAGCCTCGCGCACCACGTTTTCCATGGCAAGAGTATGGTTTCTGCTTGCTATCTCGGGCACTACTCCGCCGAACCTGCGGTGTATCTCTATCTGCGTCGCGATAACGTTAGAAAGGACGGTGCGTCCGTCCCTCACCACCGCGCAAGCGGTCTCGTCGCAACTCGACTCTATCGCGAGTATAGTTATATGCTCTTTTTCGCAGATGTCCATATATTCGTTTTATAAGAGTTATTTTTGAATTGAACTGAGTTTGAGATACTCGTTGATAAATCCGTCCAAATCTCCGTCCATAACGGCTTGGACGTTGCCCGTTTCGTAGTTTGTGCGGTGGTCCTTGACCATAGTGTATGGGCAGAAAACGTAACTGCGTATCTGACTGCCCCACTCTATCTTTTTGAGTTGACCGCTGATAGCCGCCGCCTCTTCCTCGCGTTCGCGCTCCCGCTTTTCGATGAGCTTGGAGCGGAGCATTTGCATTGCGACCTCGCGGTTTTGTATCTGACTGCGCTCGTTTTGGCAGGCGACGATAATGCCCGTAGGAATATGCGTAATGCGGATAGCGCTCTCGGTCTTGTTGACGTGCTGACCGCCCGCGCCGCTGCTGCGATAGGTATCCACTTTCAAGTCCTCGGGACGGATTTCGATTTCGGTCGTGTCGATGATTTCGGGCATGACTTCGAGGGACGCAAAAGACGTATGCCGTCTCGCGTTTGCGTCGAACGGGGATATGCGCACAAGCCTGTGCACGCCCTTTTCGGCTTTGAGATAGCCGTAGGCGTTGTCGCCCTCGACCCTGAAAGTCACGCTTTTCACGCCCGCCTCGTCTCCCGCGAGAAAGTCGAGCTCGGTGCAAGTCCAGCCCGTGCGCTCGATATAGCGAGTGTACATTCTATACAGCATCGAGCACCAATCCTGCGCCTCGGTGCCGCCCGCGCCCGCGTGCAAAGTGAGTATCGCGTTGAGCCCGTCGTACTTGCCGCTTAGCAGAGTGGCAAGCGAGAGATTTTCCACCTGCGAGGCAAGCTCCTTGACGCTTTCGACCAAGTTCGCGTCCTCTTCCTCGCTCGATTCGAGCTCCACAATGTCCACCGTATCGAGAGTATCCTCGATTATACTAAGCATTTTCTCGAACTTGTCGATTTTGCTTTGAAGCTGGCTTATCTCCTTGGACACCTTTTGCGCGTTTTCAGCGTCCTCCCAAAAGCCGTCCGCATTTTGTACGGCTTCGAGCTCGGCGATGCGCTCTTTGAGCTTCGAGGGGTTGATACTCTCGTATGCCCTCGTCATCTCGGCGAGCATATCTTTTATTCTGTTTTTAATCTCGTTATAGTCAATCATAGTCCCAAAAAGTTTATTTATAAGGTTTTATTTTCAGTTTTGCAAGGCGATATTATGCCCTCTGTCGCACGCCGTTTACACTCGCAAAGATACCTCGCCCGCCGACAGCGTTTCGCGCTCGCCGCCCTCGTATTCGACAATCAAGCGGCAGTCGCCGTCAATATCTATTGCGGTCGCACTCCTCTCGCAGGACGGCTTGATTACGGTGATTTTTCTGCCGATAAGCATTGATTTGGCTTTATATTCCGCGGCGATTTTCTCCTTGTCGAAGCGATTATATCTCTCGAAAAACGCGTTTATCACCTCGGCGACGACTTTATTGCGAGCGTCCTCTACGCCCTCGCACGCGGCGGAAGCGATATTTTTTATATCTTCCGCAAAGCCTCCCTTCGGCTCGTACACGTTGACGCCAATCCCCACGACGGCGTACTCCACTCCTCCGCTTTCGAGGTCGGCTACCGCCTCGGTGAGTATCCCGCAACACTTCTTCGAGTCTGCGAAAACGTCGTTGACCCACTTGATTTGAGTTCGCTTGCCGCCCGCCCTTTCTATGCCGTCTGCGACCGCGACAGCCGCGAGCACGGTTAGCATCGGCACTTTGTACGCCTCGGGGCGAAGCACCAAACTCATATAAATGCCCGCGCCCTCGGGCGAGTGAAACTTGCGTCCGAGCCTGCCCTTGCCGCCCGATTGCGTATGAGCGACGACGACCGTGCCCTCCTCGCATCCCTCGGCGGCGAGCCGCTTTGCGACGTTGTTTGTGGAATCCACGCACTTGAAGATTTTGATTGAAACCCCATCGGCAACGAGATATTTTTCAATGCCCTGCTCGGTGAGGGTATCCGCGTCAAGCGGCAACATATATCCGCTTCCCGAACGGGATAAAATCTCCGTGCCGTCCGCTTTGAGGGCGGCAATGCCCTTCCAAACGGCGGTTCGACTTACTCCGAGCTCGCTTGCGAGCTCCGCGCCCGAGATATATCTGCCGCGATTGTTTTCAAGCGCGCTAAGTATTGCTTGTTTGATACTCATAATGTCTTTATAACGGCAATGCGAAATTGCTCCGATAAAAGCGCAAGCCGATTGCGGCGCGCGCTTTTGCGTTTATAAGTTGCGTCCGCAACAGTTTTTGTACTTCTTGCCCGAGCCGCAGGGACAGGGGTCGTTTCTGCCGACCTTGCCGCCGCCTACGACGGTCTTTTTTGCGGAGGCTATCTTTTGACTGAGTTTTGCGTCCTCGCCCTCGCGCTTTTCCACCTGCACTTTGAGGAGAATGGAAGCGGTTTCTGTGTGAATCCTGTTCACCATATCCTCAAACATATCCCAGCCCTCTTGGCGATAGGAAATCACGGGGTCGCGCTGTCCGTAGCCGCGAAGCCCGATGCCTCGGCGAAGCGCGTCCATAGCGTCGATATGGTCTATCCACTTTGCGTCGACGGTCTTTAAAAGCACAACTCTCTCGAAGTTGGAAAAATCGAAGCCGTCGGCTGTCAGCGTCTCGACCTTTTTGTTATACTCGGGGATAGCGATTTTTAAAACCGCGTCTTTGAGCTTGTATACGTCAAAGCAGGAGCAGAGGTCGGGATTCATCACGTTAGTGCCCTCGGGCAGCATTCTCTTTTCGAGCGCACCGTTGAACGCCTCGTAATCCCAAGTGTTGTAGTCCGTCTTATAGTCGGCGTAATATCCGATAATCTCCTCTGCGAGGTCGCCTATCATATCGACGATTTGGTCGTGAACGTCCATGCCGTCGAGCACTTTTCCGCGCTCCTTGTAGATGATTTCGCGCTGTTGGTTCATCACGTCGTCGTAGCTCAAAACCTGCTTTCTTATGGAATAGTTTCTTCCCTCGACCATACGTTGAGAGCGCTCGATTGACTTTGTGATAAGCGGATTTGAAATTGGAATAGAATCGTCAAAGCGCAAAGCGTCTGCGATGGATTTCATCTTGTCGCCGCCGAAAATGCGCGCGACGTCGTCCTCCATCGAGATATAAAACACAGTGCTTCCCGGGTCGCCTTGACGTCCCGCACGTCCGCGGAGCTGATTGTCTATACGTCTGCTCTCATGCCTTTCTGTGCCGATTATGCGCAGACCGCCGACCTCGATGACCTTTTTCTTGTCCTCGTCGCAAATCTCCTTAAACGCGTCGTAGTGGTGCTTATAGACCTCTTTCGCCTTGATAATTTCCTCGTCGTCACTTGGCATCGGCGAACTTGCAAGCTCGATAATCTCAATCGGATAGCCGTCCTTTTCCATCTTCTGCTTGGCTTGGAAATCGGGATTGCCGCCGAGCATGATGTCCGTGCCGCGTCCTGCCATATTCGTAGCGATTGTGACCGCGCCGAACTTGCCCGCTTGCGCGATAATCTCGGATTCTTCCTTGTGGAACTTCGCGTTCAACACCTTGTGGAGTATGCCCTTGCACTTTAAAATATCGCTCAGCTCCTCGGACTTTTCGACGCTTATCGTGCCTACAAGGACGGGCTGTCCCTTTGCGTGGCTGTCGATGATATCCTGCACGATTGCCGTCAGCTTGCCGCCGACTTTGGTGTAAATCTTGTCGTGTTCGTCCTTTCTCTGCGACTGCTTGTTCGGCGGGATTGTCACGACGTCGAGGGAGTAGATGCCTTGAAACTCCTCTTCCTCCGTCTTAGCCGTACCCGTCATGCCGCTGAGCTTGGTGTACATTCTAAAAAAGTTTTGGAAGGTAATAGTGGCGAGCGTCTTGTTTTCACTGCGAATGACGACGTGCTCCTTAGCCTCAATCGCTTGGTGCAAGCCCTCGTTGTATCTTCTGCCGACCATTATGCGCCCAGTGAACTCGTCTACGATGAGCACCTCGCCGTCGCTGACGATATAGTCCTTGTTGAGTCTCATCATAAAGTGCGCCTTCAACGCCTGCTGTATGTGGTGATAAAGCTCGGTGTTTTCAAGGTCGGTGAGGTTTGTGACGTGAAAGAACCTCTCCGCCTTGGCAACGCCGTCGTCGGTGAGCATAATCGTCTTTTCCTTTTCCTCGATGGTGAAATCCGCGCCCTCCTTGCACTGCCTCGCAAAGTTGTCTGCGGAGCGATAAAGCTCGCTCGACTTGCCGCCTCTGCCAGAGATGATGAGCGGAGTACGCGCCTCGTCGATGAGAATTGAGTCCACCTCGTCGATGATGGCAAAGTTCAGCTCGCGCTGTACTTTTTGCGCCTTTTCCACAACCATGTTGTCGCGCAGAAAATCAAAACCGAGCTCGTTGTTGGTGCAGTAGGTTATATCGCTGTTGTACGCCTCGCGCTTCTTTTCGGGATTAAGCCCCGGCACGACAACGCCCACGCTCAACCCCAAAAACTTGTAGAGTTTTCCCATCCAGTTTGCGTCGCGGGTGGCGAGATAGTCGTTGACGGTGACCACGTGTACGCCCTTGCCCGTAAGCGCGTTGAGATAGGCGGGAAGCGTTGCGACAAGCGTCTTGCCCTCGCCCGTTGCCATCTCGGCTATTCTGCCTTGGTGCAAGGCTATGCCTCCGAGCAGTTGCACGTAAAAATGACGCATGCCGAGCACCCTTTCGCCCGCCTCTCTGACCGTCGCGTATGCCGCGGGCAGTACGTCGTCGAGCGTCTCGCCCGCTTGCAGTCTCGCTTTCAGTTTAGACGTTTGCGAAATAAGCTCCTCATCGCTCATAGCCTTGTACTCTGCGCTCATCGCCTCAATCTTGTCGGCGATTTTCATCAGCTTTTTCACGCGTCTGTCGTTTTCGTTGAAGATTGACATTTTAACTCCTTAAACGGTGCGCACGCGCGCACCCGTAGATTATATACTACACTAATTTAGGCTTATTTACAATACTTTGTCGCATATTGGCTTTCTTTAAGCATATTTGCGTTTATTGCGACTCGCCCTCTGTCTCTGCATTATCGCCCGAGCTTTTAAGCCCGTCCGCATTCGCCTTTAACGTCTCTTTATCCGCACTCTCGTAGGCGATTTTCTTTTTCGTGACGGCGGCTGTAAGCACAAACACCTCTCTTGCTCCGCCTCTGATAAGGGCGTGCGTGCAGGCGTTAGCGGTCGCGCCCGTCGTAAACACGTCGTCGATAAGCAAAATGCTCCTGTGCTTGACTTCGCCGTACACGCACTCGAACGCGCCCTTTAAATTTTCCTCTCTTTCCTTGCGGGTCAACTGCTTTTGCGCCGAGGTGTCCTTTGTCTTTACGAGCGCGGGAAGAAGCGGAAGCCCCAATCTGTCTGCGACCTCGCGGGCGAGAAGCTCCGATTGATTGAAGCCTCTCCTCTTTTCCTCCCACTCGGTCATAGGCACGTACACGGCAATCTCGGCGGACATCTTGCGCCTTAAATATTCGTCCGCCATCATCGCGCCGAGCGTCTTTGCGATATATTTTTTGTTTGCAAATTTCAAAGCGAGTATGAGCTTTTGAGCATTGCCCTCATACACGAGCGGCGAGCGATTGTAGTCGAACTCGCGCTCCTCGTTTTCGCAACGGATACAAAAATCCGACTCGTCCGACAGAGGCGCTCCGCACACGAGGCAGATATGCTCGCCCGTCCTCGGAAGTTTTGCCGTGCAGTCCGCGCAGAGGTTGTATCTCGTATCGAAAGTAAGCTCCTCTCCGCAGAGGTCGCAGGTTATATCCTCGGGAAACAGCGCGAGCCTAAGCGCGTTGAAAAATTCCCACACTTTAAGTCCCAACTTCTCTTTGCGCGCGGCGCGTCTCAGTTCTCTTTCGCTTCTGTCATTGACGTCCATAACTTAAAAATCGTAAACTCCGCTCTTTATCTCCTGCTCGATTAGGTTTATGAGCAACGAGTATCTGCGGGCGGTCTCGTTGTTGCGCACCATATGCCGCACGGTATTTTTCGAGCCGACGATGACAACCATCTTCTTTGCGCGAGTCACTGCCGTATAGAGTAGGTTTCTGGTTTGAAGCATATAGTTTGCGTCGAGCGCGAGCACCACCGCGTCGAACTCGCTCCCCTGCGACTTGTGTATGGTTATCGCGTAGGCGAGCGCGAGCTGTTCGGTATCCCCAAATTGATAAATCGACACTTTATCGTCATCAAAACGCACGGTAAACTGCATAATCTGCGTATTTATGCTTTCGATTATGCCTATGTCGCCGTTGAAAACGCCCGTGCCTTTTTCCACCTTGTAGCCGACCGTCTGCGTCCACTCCTGCTGATAGTTGTTTTGCGTCTGCATAACCTTATCGCCCTCGCGGAACACGCAATCGCCCTGCTTGAACTCCCTCTTAGTCGGCGACGGCGGATTGATGACGGCTTGCAGCTCTCTGTTTAGATTTATCGTCCCTGCAAGGCTTCGCTTCATAGGGCAAAGCACCTGTATTTCGTTCGGCTTTACGCCGAGATACTTAGGAAGCCTCTTTGTGATAAGCTGAACCGTCGTCGCGCATATCTCGCCGGACGTTTCGCGCTCCTCGAAGAAGAAGTCGTTGCTCTTGTTGTCCATATCGGGCACTTGCCCGTCGTTTATCCTGTGCGCGTTGGGGACGATTTTGCTCTTTTCCGACTGCCTGTATATCTGCGTGAGATAGCTTACGGAAAACTCTCCGCACTTGATGAGGTCGTTCAGCACGTTGCCCGCGCCGACGGACGCAAGCTGGTCCTTGTCGCCCACGAGCACGAGTCGCGTCCCGCGATTTAGCGCGTTGAGAAGCGCGTTGAAAACGAACTCGTCAACCATACTCACTTCGTCCACAATGATTGCGTCAAGCGGCAGTTTGGTATTTTCGTTGTAGGTGAAATGTCCCTCTCCGTTTTTCCAGTCGAGGTCGAGCAAGCGGTGTATCGTCTTTGCGTCCTCGCCCGTCGCCTGCGAAAGCCTCTTAGAGGCTCTGCCCGTAGGCGCGCATAACGCCACCCTCTGCCCAAGGTTTTTAAACAGATTGAGTATGCACTTGACTATCGTCGTCTTGCCCGTGCCGGGACCGCCCGTCACTATGTGCACGCCGTTTTCGACGGACGCTTTGACCGCGTTCGCTTGATTTTCGTGCAACTCGAAGCCCGCGGATTTTTCAAATCTGTGCACTTCATCGTCGATATTCACTCTGAAATCAGACGCTTCCTGTCTAAGCTGTAACAGCTTTTTTGCGATATTGAGTTCGATATTGAAATTCTTTTTCAGCATTATCGCGGTATGCTCGCCCGTCTCGTAGCGCACGAGGTCGCCAAGCAAAACCATATCCTCTATATTGTCCGTCACTCTCTCCTCGGGATTTTCACAATCGAGGTTTAAAAGCTGTAAAGCGGACTGTAAAAGTTCGTTTTCTGGCAAATAGTTATGTCCCGAGCGCGTCCCCGCTTCTTTCAAAAGATAGATTATCGCCGCGCATATTCTATAATCGCTGTCCCTTTTTATGCCGAGCTCGCCCGCAATCCTATCGGCGGTGTTGAAGCCTATGCCGTCGATGTCGTCCACGAGCATATAGGGATTTTTGCGCACGTTGTCCTCGGTCTTAATCTCGTAGACCTTGTAGATTTTGAGCGCCATATTTATGGTTATCCCCAGCTTCTGCAAAAAGATGATTGCGTCTTGCATCTTTTGGAGCTTCACGAAACTCATACAAAAATCCGTGGCTTTTTTTAGGGATACGCCTCTGACCTTTGCGATTTCCATAGGGTATTTCATCTTTTCGAGAGTATCCACCCCGTACATGCTCACTATCGCCTCGGCTGTCACGGGACCGAGTCCGTGTATGAGTCCGCTGGATAAAAACTTGACGATGCCCGCAATGCGCGACGGCTGGCTTATGCTCACCTTTTCGGCGAGGAACTGCTTACCGTACTGGGATTTCATCTTGAAGTTGCCCTCGACCGAAATCATCTGCCCCTCGCTGACGGGAGGAAACGTGCCGACTACCGTGAAAAGACTGTCCTCGCACCTCATGTCGAGCACAGTATATCCCGTCTCGGGACTGGAAAATATAACTTTTACGATTTCACCCTGTAATTGCACGTGTTCCATTCGCTTGACTGGGAAGTCAAGCGCACCTTATATATGCAAAACGATAGGCTCGTCCTATCGTTTTGTGTAAATTTAATCAAAATTCGTATTTCGCAAGAGATGCTTTTATTTCGTCTACCTTATCCGTTTGTTCCCAAGAGAACCCATCTCTGCCGAAGTGCCCGTAATTGGACGTCGCGCGATATATGGGTCTGTTGAGTTGCAAGTTTCTGATTATAGCAAGCGGACGCAAATCAAACACTTCGTCTACGATTTTCGCAATAACGCTGTCGTCTACTACGCCCGTGCCGAACGTGTTGACGTAAACCGACACGGGATGCGCCATGCCGATTGCGTAGGCAACTTGCAGTTCCGCCCTGCGGCAAATCCCCGAAGCGACGAGGTTTTTGCAGACGTATCTTGCCATATAAGCGGCGCTTCTGTCAACCTTTGTCGGGTCTTTTCCGCTGAGCGCTCCGCCGCCGTGCGGACAAAATCCGCCATACGTATCCACGATAATCTTTCTGCCCGTTACGCCGCTATCGCCCGCCGGTCCGCCGATGACGAATCTGCCTGTGGGATTTATGTAAATCTTGGTGTCGTCGTCGAGATACTCCGCGGGGATTGCGCGCATAATCACGCGCTCGATTATCTCCTGCTCGATAGTGTCGAGGTCGATATAATCGGCGTGCTGACAGCTGACAACCACGGTGTCCACGCGCTCGGGCACGCCGTCAATGTATTCGACGGTGACTTGCGCCTTTCCGTCGGGACGAAGCCAATCCAGCTCGCCGCTCTTTCTGACCTCGGTCAGTTTGCGCGTAAGCGCGTGCGCAAGTATTATGGGAAGGGGCATAAGCTCCTCTGTCTCGTCGCACGCATAGCCGAACATCATGCCTTGGTCGCCCGCGCCTGTCTTATCGAGCTCCTCGTTATCGTCGCCGTCGGTCGCGTCGTCCACGCCGAGTGCGATGTCGGGAGACTGCTCCTGTATGGAGCTGAGCACCGCGCAGGTCTTGTAATCGAAGCCGAGCGAGCTGTCGTTGTAGCCTATATCCTTGATGACTCCGCGCACTATTGCGGGGATGTCGGCGTAGTGCTCCTCTGTGCTGACCTCTCCGAATACCATGACCATGCCAGTAGTCGCGCACACCTCGATTGCCACCCTTGCGGAAGGGTCTCCCGCAAAGATGTCGTCGAGAATAGCGTCAGCGATTTGGTCGCACACCTTATCGGGGTGTCCTTCCGTCACGCTTTCGGATGTAAAAAGCCTTTTGTCCATTAGTCCTCCAAGCCGTCGTCGAACATATTATCCAAGCCGACGGCAATATCAAGAGCCTCTTCTCTGCGCACTTCCTCGTCCGCCTCGACGGCTTGGACGGGAACTATATTCTTATAGCACTTCATACCTGTGCCGGCGGGGATGAGTTTACCGATGATTACGTTCTCTTTCAAGCCGACGAGCGGGTCGATTTTGTTGTTGATAGCGGCTTCTGCGAGCACCTTTGCGGTCTCTTGGAAGGACGCGGCAGACAGGAACGACTCAGTTGCGAGCGCGGCTTTGGTGATGCCGAGCAACGTACGCTTTGCCGTTGCGGGAACTCCGCCGTTTTCAAGCACTTTTTCGTTTTCGTCCTCGTAAGCGAACAAATCCACAAGAGTGCCGGGGAGCATATCCGTATCGCCTTGATTTTCGATTCTGACCTTGCGGAGCATCTGTCTGACGATGACTTCGACGTGCTTATCATTGATTTCGACGCCCGCGGTGCGGTATGCGGATTGAACTTCCTTGGCGATATATTCCTGCACGCCCTTTACGCCCTTTGCGCGGAGCATATCCTGCGGGTTGATTGAGCCCTTTGTAAGCGCGTCGCCCGCGCCGATTTCTTCGCCCTCGGCGACGAGGATATTCGCGTTATAAGGTATTGCGTACGCCTTGACCTCTCCGTCGCCCGCGACGGTGATTTCGCGGCGGTCGTCCGAGATATGCACGATGCCGTTGTTCTCTGTTATGACCGCTTTGCCCTTAGGATTGCGAGCCTCGAAAAGTTCCTCAACGCGGGGCAAACCTTGCGTAATATCGTCGTCCGTCGCAACGCCGCCCGAGTGGAACGTTCTCATCGTAAGCTGAGTGCCCGGCTCGCCGATTGACTGGGCGGCGATGATGCCGACCGCTTCGCCGATTTTGACGGGATTGCCCGAAGCCATATTCTTGCCGTAGCACTTGACGCATACGCCGTTTCTCGTCTTGCAGGTGAGAATGGAGCGAATGAGCACGCCCGGTTGGTTGTGCATATCCGCGCCGTTCTTCTCCCAATGAGAGGTGAGCACCTTGTCGATTTCCTTTGCGAGGTCGGCGGAGATGAGCTCGCCCGCTTCGCATAGTACTTCGCCCGTTTCGGGATTGACGACGGGGTCAACGGTATATCTGCCTGCAATTCTGTCGGCAAGCGCCTCGATGACGCTCTTTTCGTCTCTGATTGCGGTGATGAAAGTGCCCTTCGTATCTCCGCAGTCGTGCTCGCGCACGATGACGGAGTGAGATACGTCTACGAGACGTCTCGTAAGATAACCGGAGTCGGCGGTTTTAAGCGCGGTATCGGCAAGACCTTTTCTTCCGCCGTGCGACGAAATGAAGTATTCCAAAACCGAAAGTCCTTCGCGGAATGACGCGCGTACAGGCAACTCGATTGTTCTGCCGGACGGGTCCGCCATAAGACCGCGCATACCTGCGAGCTGACGTATCTGACCCATACTTCCGCGCGCGCCGGAGTTTGCCATCATCCAAATCGGGTTGAAGTCGTCAAGACCCTTTTTGAGTTCCTCCTCGACCTTGTCGGAAGCGTCTTTCCAAATCTTGATGATTTCCTTATAACGACCCTCGTCCGAGAATACGCCGCGAGCGTGGAGTTTTTCGATTTTGACGACCTGCGCCTCTGCGTCCGCGACAATCTTCTTTTTGTCGCCCGGGATATGCATATCGAATACGGAAGCGGTGATTGCGCCGATTGTCGAATACTTGTAGCCGAGCGCCTTGATTTTGTCGAGCATCTCGGCGGTTTCGGTCGCGCCGTGATACTTGAAGCAGTTATCGACTATCATCGAAAGCTGTTTCTTGCCGATAGCGATAGCCTTTTGTCCGAGCACCTTTTGAATGGCGTTTCTGAGAGTTGTGATTTCGCGGTTGAACTCCTTGACCTTAGTCAAATCGAGGTCGCCCGCCTCTTTGACGATATTTGCGATTTTGTCGATTTGCGCGTCAGTCAAATCCTTTCTCTTTAATATTGTACGCGCGCACGCATACGCGTCGGCTTGCTTGGACGCTCTAAACAGCTCAACCACGGAGTGGAATTGATTTTCGTCTATGCAGGCGTTGATGCCGAGGATACCCTCGACTTCGAGCTGACCTTTTTGCTCTGCGTCGTCTCTGTCAACAAACTGCAAGTCCTGCGGAATGTTGGCGTTGAAGATGCATCTGCCGAGCGTGGTGTGGAGCAATTTCGTGCTCACCGTGCCGTCTGCGTTGTGTACAGGGACGCGGATATAGCAAAGAGATTGCAACGTAAGCGCCTTTTCTTGATAAGCCATAGTGGCTTCGTCGAAGGAGCTGTAATAGTTGCCCTCGCCCTTTTCGCCCGGATGGACGATGGTGAGGTAGTAGGAACCTATAACCATATCCTGCGTAGGCGAAACGATAGGCTTGCCGTCGCTGAGCTTCAAGATATTGTTGGTGCAAAGCATGAGGATTCTCGCCTCGGCTTGCGCCTCGATTGAAAGCGGAACGTGCACAGCCATCTGGTCGCCGTCGAAGTCGGCGTTGAACGCGCCGCACGCGAGCGGATGAAGTTTGATTGCTCTGCCCTCGACAAGCACGGGCTCGAATGCCTGTATGCCGAGTCTATGCAGCGTAGGAGCGCGGTTTAAAAGCACGGGGTGATCTTTGATAATCTCTTCGAGAATATCCCACACTTGGTTTTTGCCTGTGTCCACGAAGCGCTTTGCGCTCTTGATATTGTGGCAGAGGTTGCGCTCTACGAGCTTATTCATGATGAACGGCTTGAAGAGTTCGAGCGCCATTTCCTTAGGCAGACCGCACTGATAGAGTTTGAGCTCCGGTCCTACGACGATAACCGAACGGCCCGAGTAGTCCACGCGCTTGCCGAGCAGGTTTTGACGGAAACGTCCCTGCTTGCCGCGGAGCATGCCCGTAAGGGATTTGAGGTCTCTGTTGCCTGCGCCCGATACGGCTTTGCCTCTGCGGCCGTTGTCGATGAGTGCGTCTACCGCCTCTTGAAGCATACGCTTTTCGTTGTGCACGATGATTTCGGGCGCGCCGAGCTCTTTGAGTTTTTTCAAGCGGTTGTTGCGGTTGATGACCCTGCGATACAAGTCGTTGAGGTCGCTTGTGGCGTATCTTCCGCCGTCGAGCTGAACCATAGGTCTAAGTTCGGGAGGAAGCACGGGGATAACGTCGAGCACCATCCATTCGGGCTTATTTCCCGAGCGGCGGAAAGCCTCGACGATTTCAAGGCGCTTGACGGCTTTTAAGCGCTTTTGTCCGACGGAGTTTGCGATGACAAGTTTAAGCTGTTCGCTCTCCTTGTCGAGGTCAACCTCCATAAGGAGCTCCTTGACAGCCTCTGCGCCCATAGCTACTTTGAATTCCTTGCTGTCGTACTTTTCGAGCAAATCACGATACTCCTTATCGGAGATGACCTGCTTTTTGCTAAGCCCCGTAGGACCGGGGTCGAGCACGATATAGGACACGAAGTAAACTACCTGCTCCAACTCCTTGGGGGAGATGTCGAGCAGAATGCTTATCCTCGACGGAACGCCTCTGAGATACCAAATATGCGTGACGGGGCAAGCGAGTTCGATATGCCCCATTCTCTCGCGGCGAACCTTGGCTTTTGTGACTTCAACGCCGCACTTTTCGCAGATAACGCCTTTATAGCGTACTCTCTTGTATCTGCCGCAGTGGCACTCCCAGTCGCGGGTAGGTCCGAAAATCCTTTCGCAGAAAAGACCGTCCTTCTCGGGTTTTTGAGTGCGGTAGTTGATAGTTTCGGGTTTGGTGACTTCGCCGTAAGACCATTCTCTGACCTTCTCGGGCGAAGCGATGCCTATCTGTATAGCGTCAAAATTGCTGAGTTCGTACATAATGTCCTCCTATCACTCATCGGAGTCGTCGCCGAATATGTCGCTCATATCGGGCGTGCCTTGGGTAAGTGCGCTGAAAATACTCTCGTCATCGTCGTCGGTGTCGAAGAGGCTGGAATCGGAGTCGAACAAACTCGACTCGTCGCCCTTGTCCTCCGCGCCGAACGGAGCAAAGATATTGCCGTCCGCCATGATGTCGATTTCTTTAAGTTCCTCTTGCTGTCTCTGTTGCGGCTCGAAATCCAAATCGTCGTCGTAGTCGCGCAGTTTGACCTCGTCTCTGTCCTCGGTGAGCACCTTTACGTCGAGCGCGAGGCTCTGCAACTCTTTGACGAGCACCTTAAAGGACTCGGGAATGCCCGGCTCGGAGATATTGCTGCCCTTGACAATCGACTCGTATGTCTTGACGCGTCCCACGACGTCGTCGGACTTGACCGTGAGGATTTCCTGCAACATGTTCGCCGCGCCGTACGCTTCGAGCGCCCAGACTTCCATTTCGCCGAAACGCTGTCCGCCGAACTGCGCCTTGCCGCCGAGCGGTTGCTGTGTAACAAGACTGTAAGGACCTGTTGACCTCGCGTGGATTTTGTCGTCTACGAGGTGATGCAGTTTGAGGTAGTACATATATCCGACCGTAGCGCGGTTTTCAAACGGTTCGCCCGTTCTGCCGTCGTAAAGCTGGATTTTGCCGTCCACTTCGCCGTCCTCGTTGACAAGCCCGCACTGCTGGAACAGAGCCTTTATGTCCTGCTCGTTCGCGCCGTCGAACACGGGGGTTGCGACCTTCCAGTCGAGCATATGCGCAATGAGTCCGAGGTGGACTTCGAGGACCTGTCCGATATTCATACGCGAGGGAACGCCGAGCGGGTTAAGCACGATTTGAAGCGGAGTTCCGTCCGCAAGGAAAGGCATATCCTCTTTGGGGAGCACTCTCGACACAACGCCCTTATTGCCGTGACGTCCCGCCATCTTGTCGCCGACGGAAATCTTTCTCTTCTGCGCGATATACACGCGCACGAGCTTATTTACGCCGGGAGCGAGTTCGTCCTTGTTCTTTCTCGTAAACACCTTTACGTCAACTACGATGCCGCTTTCGCCGTTGGGCACGCGAAGCGAAGTATCGCGGACTTCTCTCGCTTTCTCGCCGAAGATTGCGCGAAGCAATCTCTCCTCGGGAGTAAGCTCCGTCTCGCCCTTAGGCGTGACCTTGCCGACGAGAATATCGCCCGCCTTGACCTCCGCGCCGACCATAATGATGCCGTCCTCGTCGATGAATTTAAGCGCTTCGTCGCTGAGGTTGGGAATATCTCTTGTGATTTGCTCCTCGCCGAGCTTGGTGTCGCGGCACTCGATTTCGTACTCCTCGATATGTATGGAGGTGTACAAATCGTCCTTGACGAGCTCCTCGCTGATGAGGACAGCGTCCTCGTAGTTGTAGCCCTCCCAAGACATAAAGCCGATGAGCATATTGCGTCCGAGCGCGAGCTCGCCGTGGTCGCAGGCGGGACCGTCCGCAAGGACTGTGCCTTCGGATATGAGCTCGCCCTTTTCGTTGTACTTAGGCGCATACACCTTGTCGCCCTTTGAAACGATAGGATGCTGATTTATGCAAGTGGATTGGTTTGACCTCTCGAACTTGCTCAGCACGTAGGTATCCGTCGTGCCGTCGGGGCACTCGACTACGATTTGCGTGCTGTCCACAAACTTGACGAAGCCGTCGCGCTTTGCGATTTTGAGCACGCCGCTATCGTAGGCAATCTTGTGCTCTACGCCCGTCGCAATCATAGGAGCTTGCGGACGGAGAAGCGGGACTGCCTGTCTTTGCATGTTCGAGCCCATAAGCGCGCGGTTGGTGTCGTCGTTTTCGAGGAATGGGATAAGCGCCGTAGCAATCGAAATGAGCTGTTTGGGGTTTACGTCCATATAGTCCGCTTGATACTTAGGCACTTCGCGGATGTCGTTTTGGATACGGCAGTTGACGCGGGGACGAACGAACCTGCTCGTATCGTCGAGGGCTTCGTTCGCCTGCGCGATGACGTATTTATCCTCCTCGTCCGCCGCCATATACACTACGTCGTCGGTGACTACTGCGTCTACGACCTTGCCGTCCGCGTCGTAGGTCTTTTGAATTCTGCGATAAGGAGTTTCGATAAAGCCGTACTCGTTGACCTTAGCGAAAGAGGACAGCGAGGTGATAAGACCTATGTTCTGTCCTTCGGGAGTTTCGATAGGACACATACGCCCGTAGTGCGAGTGGTGAACGTCGCGCACCTCGAAGCTGGCGCGTTCTCTGTTGAGACCGCCCGGACCGAGTGCCGAGAGTTTGCGCTTGTGAGTGAGCTCGGCGATGGGGTTTGGCTGGTCCATAAACTGCGAGAGCTGGGACGAACCGAAGAACTCCTTGACCGCGCTCGTCACGGGGCGGATATTGATTAGAGTTTGAGGAGTGATTTCGGCATTCTCCTGCGCGGAAGCCATTCTCTCCTTGATGACTCTTTCAAGGCGCGAGATGCCGATGCGGAACTGATTTTGAAGCAGTTCGCCCACGGCGCGGACGCGACGGTTTGAAAGGTGGTCTATATCGTCGCAAGAACCGAAGCCGTGGCGCAAGCCGAGGTTGTAGTCCTGCGTGGCGATGATGTCGTCGATGGTGATATGCTTGTAAACGAGCTCGTCCACTGACGACCTGATTGCAAGCAAGAGCTCCTCCCTGTTGCCGCCGAACTCGTCGAGCAGCTTTTTGAGGTTGGGATAGTACACCTTTTCGAGTATGCCGAGCTCGCGGGGATTGCAATCCACAAACGCATCGAGGTCAACCGTGTTGTTGCCTACGACCTTGAACTCGCAAACTTTGCCGTCGTTATCGACGTATTCGAGATAAGCCTCGTTGACGGCGTTATTTTGGATTTGCTTGCCCAACGCTTCGGTGACGACCTCGCCCTTGACGGCGAGGATTTCGCCCGTGACGGGGCTGACTACGTCCTTTGCGAGCTTGTAGCCCACAAGACGCGAGCCGATAGCGAGCTTCTTGTTGTACTTATAGCGACCTACTCTTGCGAGGTCGTAGCGCTTATAATCGTAGAAAGTGTTGTGAATGAGCACGTTCGCACCCTCGACGGTGGGAACTTCGCCCGGACGCAGACGGCGGAAAAGATTTATTTTGCCCTGTTCTTCCGTCTTGCATTCGCTGTCCTTTTCGCAAGTTTTGAGGATCATCTCGTCGCCGCCGAAGAGGTTGATGATTTCCTCGTCCGTACCCACGCCGAGCGCGCGCAGGAGGGTTGTCGCGGTGATTTTTCTCGTTCTATCGACGTGCACCCACTGAATGTCGTTTATATCCTGCTCGTATTCCAGCCACGCGCCGCGGTTCGGAATGACCGTCGTATTATAGCGGGGTACGCCGTTTTTATCGAGCACTCTGTCGTTGTAAACGCCGGGGCTTCTGACGAGCTGGCTGACGATAACGCGTTCCGCGCCGTTGATGACAAACGAACCCGCGTCCGTCATAAGCGGGAAATCGCCCATGAACACTTCCTGTTCGACCACCTCGCCCGTTTCGGTATTGGTGAGACGCGCCTTGACTTTGAGCGGAACGGCGTACGTAGCGTCGCGGTCTTTGCACTCCTTGACGGTGTACTTCGGCTCGCCGTCGAAACGGTGCGACAAAAATTCGAGCTTCAATCTGCCGGCGAAGTCAACGATAGGCGAATAGTCTTTAAACACTTCGTCAATGCCTTCACCGATGAAATTGGCGTAAGAATCTTTTTGCACCTCGATTAGGTACGGAATGGGCAGAACGTTTTTGATTTTTGAAAAATCGCGTCTTTCCGTCGTGCCGTACATTTGATTGTGAATTCTTTCGGACATATATTCACTCCTTAAAAAAATTAACGCTTTTGCCGTAGACAATCCGTCTTGAAAAAAAATTTTGCGACGTGTAAAATTTGCCCGCGGACTTGCTATTTTGTTGCTATCTACGCTATAAATACTTATATTTTATAACCCCCTACCCCCAAAACCGCTTGGCTTTGAGGGCAGTTATCGCATTATAACGCAGTTTTTCATTTTACACGGATTTGTCAAGACTGTCAAGCAACCGAATATATGTTTTTCGGTTAATCTATCAACTTTTTTTAAAGGCGGAAAGAATTTTTTTCAAAATATCGCCTTCGTTGACAAAATAGTCGAAAATTTTCAAGCAGGTTTGCATTGCGCCTTGCTAAATCGGCGCGGCGGCATTATAATTTGAAATATAAGGGCGAGCAAATATAATAAATGCGCGCAAAATAAGATATAATCAAGGTGGCGAAATGAGAATAGACAAATTTTTGAAAGTATCGAGAGTGATAAAGAGGCGCACCGTAGCGCAGGAAGCGTGCGACGGCGGACGCATAGAGATAAACGGCAAAACGGTCAAGCCGTCAAAGGACGTCAACGTAGGCGATATAGTGACGGTGTCTTTCGGCAACCGCACGATGAAGTTTGAAGTGCTCTCCACCGACGAGCATCAGACGAAACAGAGTGCTGAAAGCATGTATAAAATTATAACAAACTAAAATAAAAACCCACCCCTTCCCTGCGGGCTTTCCCCTCCCGCTCAAACACCACCCCACAAACAGGGGCGTTTGCGGGGACCCCGTAGGACGGGTGCAGTAGCT
>JAMPEA010000014.1 GCA_023665365.1 Bacillota bacterium | reverse complement strand
ATATGCTTTGGACGCGATTAAAAATCGCTATTCCGTCGCTTCGCTCCTTACAAAGCCCCGTTTCTTCGTCGACGTGTACGTTTAGTACACTAGGCGACTTGAAACGGGGCTTTTTCGCGCATCTCATCTAAATTACAAGGTTTTACAGTCTAACTTTTACATATTGTCCGTTAAACCTAAAAGATAGTCTGCCGAAATATCAAGCACTTTACATAACTGTATAAAATTAGACAAACTTGGTTCTGCCAAACCCTTTTCCCACTTTAAAATTGCAACGTTGCTTAAATGCAATTCGTCGCCTAATTTTTGATAGGATAATTTGTTTGCCAATCGTTGCTCTTGTAATCTCTTTTTGAATATCTCTTTATTTTCCATATTTTGATTATACTAACTTTTAGTTATCTTTTGTATTGACATTAACTAACGGTTAGTATATAATTTTTATTAACCTATGGTTATTAAAATATAATTATTATTTGGAGCGATTATGAAACAAAAAAATCAACAGACGTTTTTTATCAAAGAAGATTTTACGTGGCACTATATATCTTTTTATCTTGACAGCTTGATAAACAATATTAGTATTGATGACAAAGAATTTCAAAGTCTTTATAAAAAATTGCAAGACTATATCGAGACAAAGGTATTTGCTTTCGCCAAAGGCGAACCCATAGATATGTACGTTATTATTGAAAATAAAACAAACTAAATTTTGAGAAAAAAAAGACGCGCATATTATGCGAAGTTTAAGCACGACGCTTGTTCGTCAACAGATTTGCTCGTGATGACAAATATGGAAAATTATGCCATATTTCCCCTTAAAGAATAAGGGGCAGGGGGATATGAGGAGTTTTCGGGTAAGGGGGTTCATAAGGGGGTATAGGGCGGACTCGGAAAACAGCCCTTACCCCCTTAAATAATGTGGTTATACCACACCCGACACTGTGTGTCACCCTCTATCGATGGGAGTGACGTTCTGGATTGCTTCGTCGTTTCACTTCTCGCAATGACGCGTATTTCGAGTGTTCATTTATAGAGACCTCAAAAAGTTGATTTACAATCCACTTATTTTGTTATATTATAAATAATAATAAATTCTATATTGAAGGACTCGATTATGGCTAATCAGCAAAAGGACGCTCAATTCGTCAAAGAAATCGCCGATATGACCGTGGATTTCCCGCAGTGGTACACGGATGTCGTTTTAAAAACTCAGCTTGTGGATTACGGTCCCGTCAAGGGGACTATGGTTATACGTCCTTACGGCTACGAGATTTGGGAGCATATCCAAGAGGAGCTCGACAAACGCTTTAAGGCGACGGGGCATAAAAACGCATATTTCCCGATGCTTATCCCTTACAGTTATCTCGTCAAGGAAGCCGACCACGTAGAGGGCTTTGCGCCCGAAGTCGCGCTCGTCACGCACATTGGGGACACTCCGCTTGAAGAAAAGCTCGTAGTGCGCCCGACGTCCGAGACGATAATTTGTTCTATGTTTGCGAAGTGGGTGCAGAGTTATCGTGATTTGCCTGTGCTCGTCAATCAGTGGGCGAACGTTGTCAGGTGGGAAAAGACCACCCGTCCGTTTTTGCGCACGAGCGAGTTCTTGTGGCAGGAGGGACACACCCTCCATCGCACCGCGGACGAGGCGAAAGAGGAAACTATGCGCATGCTCGAAGTGTATCGTGAGTTTATGCAAAACGTGCTCGCAATCGACGTACTTACGGGCGTAAAGACGGAAAAGGAAAAGTTTGCGGGAGCGGTCGCAACGTATTCTATGGAAGCGATGATGCTTGACGGAAAATCCTTGCAGGCGGGCACGTCGCATTATCTTGGACAGAATTTTTCCGGCGCATTTGAAATCAAGTATCTCGACAGCGACGGCACGCTAAAAAATCCTTATCAAACGAGTTGGGGAGTGTCCACGCGTCTAATCGGCGCGCTGATAATGGCGCACGGCGACCAGCGAGGGCTTAAATTGCCGCCGAGGGTCGCGCCCGTGCAGGTAGTCGTCGTGCCTATCGCGTTCCACAAAGAGGGCGTACTCGAAAAGGCGCGCGAGGTCGTCGAAACGCTCAAAAGCGCGGGTGTGCGCGTAGAACTCGATGACAGAGACCAATCCCCCGGGTGGAAATTCAACGAATGGGAGATGAAAGGCGTTCCCGTTCGCCTCGAAATCGGACCGCGCGATATAGAAAACGGACAGGCAGTCGCGGTGCGCCGCGATACGCACGAAAAGTCTGTGCTGTCGCTTGCTACTCTGAAAGAGCAAATCCCCGCACTGCTTGACGAAATCCACGAGAATATGTTCAAGCAGTCGCACGAGTTTTTGCACTCGCATATAGACGTTTGCCTCGATATGGACGAGATGAAACACACTCTCGACAACGGGCATTTCGTCAAAGCCATGTGGTGCGGATGCCGCGAGTGCGAGGACAAGATAAAAGCGGAACTTTCCGCCACCTCCCGCGTTTTGCCGTTTGACCAAACGCCCGTAGGCGATACCTGCGTTTGTTGCGGGAAGCCCGCGAGTAAAGTCCTTTATTTCGCCAAAAGCTATTAAAACCGCGTTATTAGGCGATTTGAATTATGGAATACTGCTTTTGAAAAGTAAACCATAAATGTAAGTAAAAAAAACAGCGATGCAGGAAGCGTCGCTGTTTTTTGTTTAATCGGCGAAATTTATTTTTGTTATCTTATCCCAAACATCTTTGACAAGGATGCCGTCAATGTTGATTTGGGTGGCAAATTCTTCTATCGTAGGATAGTTTTGATAACATTCTTCCTTATTCCATTCATAAAACTCATAGCCGTTAAAGTGAGTTATGCCGAATTTCCGCTTTTCGTAGCAAAACTGCATTTCCAGTCCATATCGAACTAAATCAATGAACTCGTCATAGGTAAGTTGTTGTTCTTGTTCTACTTTTTTCATCAAGTCGAAGCATTTATTATTTGTCACATTCATATGTTCACCTTAAACATATAATATCACAAAGTTTTCAAAAAGTTAATAAGGGCTTGTTTTTGTTTTAGAGAGAGGTTGGAGACGCCTTCTAAGAGTTCGACGTCGGAGATTTCGGTATCAAAAAAATCTTTTACGCGAAATTGAAAACTTTTCCCGATTTTGGCAAAAGTTTTCAATTTCGCATTGACTATTTTGTAATTCAATGTACAATATTTATAGAGGTGTAATATGCAACTAATCCAAAGAGACTACTACATCAACTGGCTAAAAGACTATAAAGATAAAAAGATTATCAAGGTGCTGACGGGTTTGCGTCGTGTCGGAAAATCCACGATTTTCGATTTGTATATCAATGCGCTTAAAGCAAGCGGAGTGGCAGATGAGCAAATCCTCAAAATCAACTTTGAAGAAGTCGAATACGAGGATTTGTTGGACAGGAAAAACCTGTACGCGTTTATTAAGCAACGTATGCTACCTGATAAAATGCTCTACGTTTTTTTGGATGAGATTCAGCGCGTCGACGGCTTTGAAACCGTAATAGACAGCCTGTTCGTCAAGGACAACGTGGACTTATATATAACGGGTTCCAACGCCAAGTTTTTATCGTCAGAAATTGCAACTATTCTTACAGGCAGATACGTTGAAATCAACGTTTTGCCTTTGTCGTTTAAGGAATATTACGGCGCGTTCAAAAGCGACAAACTCAGCCGCCGCGAGTTGTTTACTAACTATATCACCTACGGCGCGCTTCCGGGGCTTTTAATGTTCGATTCGGGCACTGCTCAACAGCGCGAGTATATCGAGGGCGTGTATAAGACGATTTTGGAAAAGGACGTTTTGAAGCGTAACGCCAAAGTCGGCAAGCAGCTCATAGAGCATATTTTGAGCTTTTTGCTTTACAATATCGGATGCCTTACTTCCGTCAAAAAATTGACGGATACGCTCAATTCAAACGGCGTAAGCGTTTCCTACAATACAGTCAACAGTTATTGCGAAACTCTGCAAGATTGTTTCTTTATCTATAAAGCGGATAGATACGACGTCGTCGGCAAGGAGTATCTAAAACTCATCAACAAATACTACGTGACGGATTTCGGTTTCAAATATTATATCCTCAACAATAAGACGATTGAGTTGTCGCAACTGCTCGAAAACTTGATTTTTATCGAACTCAAACGCAGAAGATATAAGGTCGCAACAGGCAAAGTAGACGACAAAGAGGTCGATTTCATAGTCAAGGACAACGAGGACAAAATCAAGTATATCCAAGTCGCCGTATCCGTTATGGACGACGATAAACTCGCGCAAGAACTGCGTCCGTTTAAGTCTATCAACGACAACTATCCAAAGTATATAATCACTCTCGACGATTACTTCACCCCCGACCACGACGGCGTTAAAACAATAAATGCAATAGATTTTTTGTTTGGCGAGGAAATCTAAATATTAAAACGCAAGTAAAATTCAAGTTAAAGGTTAAATGAGCAAATGAATAGGATTTTAGAAAATTTTTGTAATAATAAGAGTATTGAAAAAGGTCTATTGCTTATAGATATGCCTACCGGTACCGGTAAAACCTATCAAGTAGCAAAATTTATTGCATCTAATTATGATAAGATAGCGGGCAATATATTTTTTATAACACAGTTAAAGAAAAATTTGCCGGAAGAAGAAATTCGAGAATGCTTTAAGAATTTAGGCAAAGAAGCAATAGCGGACGACCTCATATTAAGAGTTGAAAATAACGTTGATAATTTATGCAAAAATTTTCATTTAGTTAAAAATGAATTAGAGGAATATATTGGCGATAAGCTGTTGCTTAATAAAATCAGTCGTGAAGTAAGTTTAATAAATGAGAAGAAAAATGTAAATGATGATAATATGTTTTTAATTCAACAAGCACGAGATGATTTGCAAAATGAATTAGAACGAGAGCTCCGTAAGAAAGTTACGGCATATTTGACATTTGATGAGGATGGAAAAGAGCGTACGATAGCGCAGAAAAAACATTTGCTTGAACAAGACGAGAAATATGCTTGGATAACTAAACTATATCCAACGACTCAAACCTATAAGAGAAAGATATTTATTATGAGTTTGGATAAGTTTTTATATAGATATTCGACTATCATAGAACCGCCGTTTAATTTGTATGAAAGCAACTTGTTGGATAAAAGCGTAGTTTTTATGGATGAATTTGACGGGACTAAGGATGTAATTTTAAACAAAATTATTAAAGACGGATTGGATAATCAGTTTGGCATTATTGAACTGTTTAGAGAGATCTATGTCGGGTTTACCAATCCCGAATTTACGAAGTTACTTACAGAAGAATCCAAATACAACATAAAAACCAATCAGCTAAGAAAAGAAGATAAAAAATTAAAGAGTCCTGAAACTATTATCAAAGGGTTAAAAAAAAGTGCGGATCAACTATATAATGACTATAAGTTTGTTTTTCAGTTTAAAACCCACGATGATTCAAAAAATGGAAATAAATTTTTATTCCAAGATTATAAAACGCATACTATTGTTGACGGAAAAACAAAACGTTTGGACTTAGAGGAAGATGTCAATAATTCAATAAATTGGCTTAAAGTTGTAGAAGAAAATAAAAGCGAAGTAATAGAGGTAAACAATACTGATGATGAAATAATACAAGATAATCGAGCAACAAATATATATAGGCTTATCAATAAACTGCAAAGATTTTTAAGAGAATTCCAAACGGGAGTAGGTTTTATCGCGGACAATTATTTGCATTTAAAAAAAGAACGAGGCAAGGAACAGTACAACATATCAAGAGAATCATCGATAAGAACAGTTTTATCGGAGTTTGGGATAGAAGGGCATTATCAGAACTATTTAACCATAAATATATTATCTAATGCAAAGCGTAATAAGTTCGATTGGAAACAATTATCGGATATAGTCGATGCATCTGTTTATGAAAACGGTTTTCGCTATTATCATATAGTTGATAACGAAAATCACGATACGTTTTCAAAGATAGATTTTGTCGCTTTTAATGATTCACCCGAAAAATTTTTAAGTAGACTTATAAACAGAACAAAAGTGATAGGCATATCCGCTACTGCGACTTTGCCGACGTCGCTTGCCAATTATGATATGAAATATTTAAAAGTCAAGTGCAAAGATTTAATTTATGAAATTACGGCATCGGATAGAAAGCGTCTTAGCAATTATTTCGCTTCTTATATTGAAAATTATAATAGAGTAAATATAGAAAGCAAAGCACTTGGAAATATAGACAATTTATCGCCGGATGCAAGAAATTATTATGATTTTTACGCTGCTCGTTTAGTGGGAAATGCGAGTGATAAAGAGTATTTAAAACAAAGGTTGTTGTGCTTTACTGAGGCTGTGGAATTTTTCTTTAAGCAAGACAATAAAAATCTTAAATCATTTTTGTATTTTACGAATTCAAAAGGAAAAGAGTATTACATTGACGGAGAAAACGTTTTATTTGAGATGTTTAAAAAATTGCAAACTCACTATTCTTCACAAGGCTATATAAAATTTTTACATGGAAATATTGACGAGTTTGAAAGACGAAAAGACGAAATTCAACAGTTATTAAAAGATGGAAATAGGGTTTTTGTTATTTCTACCTATGCCACGATGGGCGCGGGACAAAATATTCATTATGAATATGATTTTAACAATGAGAGTGTTACTAAAATAAATAATTTAGATTATAATTTAGGTAAAAAGGATTTCGATGCAATATATTTGGAAATTCCGTCTAACGTATTGGTTAATAATTTCAGGAAGATAGAAACAGATGAGGATTTTGTTAAATACATTTATCAAGTCAAGTTTTTGCAAGAAGGCGGAGATTATCTTCCATGGGAAGTTTTAAATAAAATTCGTACCGCATTCATAAATAGAGAATCGGGAAAAGGTTTTGACCATATTCCGAATAGGCGCACGCACAATTACTTACTTGCGTATTCAAAAGTAGTTCAACAGGCGATAGGTCGTATTTGCAGAACAGCTAATAAGAATAAAAATATCTATGTATTTTATCAGTACGGACTTGAAAAGTTTATCGGACCGATTGTAGATTATTATTCAGACAAATTGATAAATCCGGAATTCAGAAAGTTTTTAGATTCTTGCATAAAAGAAAATACCGCTGTCGAACAAATCGACGATTATATAAAGTTCCAAAGGCTTGCCGAAACAAAGCATGAGCGCTCAATACAATATTTAGATACTATTAAAAGCATGTGGAATAAAGATAATATAGAACGTTGGGAGCAAATTAGAGAGGAGGTTTTGAAAAAACCTACAATATCGGATTTATCCCAAACCGAGTTTTGCGAACTTTATATAGAAATGCCAAAGGCGGATAATAAGTTTTATATTAAAAATATTTCGAATGATAAAAATAATTTAATGTATTCGTTTGCATGGCAGGAAGGTTATAAAAGCATAAGCGCATATACGGCGTTACTTCCCGATGTGCTAAAAATACCGGGAGTCCTAAGTTACTTTAAAGAAAACGGATATGCAACATATTTTGAGCCAAATCGATTCATGCTGTCTGCAAGCGTTATAAAATCGATATATCAAGGTGCATTAGGAGAAGCGGTTGGAAGATTTGTAATAAAATCCAAAATGTTAGACGTGCTGAGTTTGGAATTTGAAAATTTACCTACTCATATATATGAAAAATTTGATAATAAAATAAAAGACGTTTACTTCGATTTTAAAAATTGGAATGGCAGTTACAATCCGAATTTGACCCAAGTGATCAAAAATATCAGACGCAAAATGCAACTGACGGAAGCGGATAAATTGGTCGTGGTTAATATATTAAAACCTAAATTTGACGTTAAACCTTATAATGAGACTGTAAACGGGGCAATATTGACTTTGCCGTATTTGTATGATGTCGAAAAAGCATGTTGGAATTCGGAGGGTTTAAAGAAACTATTTGAAGTTATTATTGCATTATAAGCGCATTAGAGTAGAAAAAAGATTGTAGTTTTCTTTTGGAAAATAATAACATTGAACAAAAAGCAAAGATAAATGGGCTCATCTTTGGAATTCTAAATGAGTTCAATGAGAAGATTTTTTCGATTTATCTTTTATTTTATGATATAGGCGTTTGATTTTTTGGAGGAGAGTATTCGTTCGCGGCTTTACGATTTCGTCCACGCTGTGTTGCAAGATTTCGAGGCCGGTGGTTTCGGCTTGGGCGGTGATTTCGTCGCCGGCGAGGAGTATCGTATCCGAGGCGGGGACGATTTTGACGTCGCCGCGCGTAATCGAGCGGATAAGCAGATTGCCGGGCCACAGTACGTCGCGGATAGCTTGCCCGTTTGCGATTGCGCCGTCCTCGACGGTTGTGGTGTAGGAGTAGCGTTCGAGTTTGAGGTTGCCGTCGTCCATAAACGTTTCGAGCATAGCCTCGTAGAGCGGCTTTTGGCGGAACACCTCGCTTATCATATATCCAATCGAGACGCCGAGAATGACGGGGATAAGCAGTGTGAATTGCCAAGTGAGTTCAAACACCATTACTATCGCGGTGAGGGGGGCTTTGACAACCGAGGTGAAAAACGCCGCCATTGAAATCATCACGATGCAGTCGGAGTAGACGACGCTCATGCCCATAACTCCGCAGAGTTTTGAGACCAGCGCGCCTATACACGCGCCGAGCGCGAGCATAGGGATAAATATTCCGCAAGGGACTCCCGCGCCGAGGTTGACGGTTGTGGAGAGCAGTCTCAAAACGAGAACGACAATCAGCGTCACTACAATCGGCGAGGAAAATACGCTTGATACGGACATCTCTGTCGTTCCGCCGTGCGTGCCGAGCGCCTCGATGAGCGCGTGACCTCCGCCCATCGCATAAACTGTGATAAGTCCGACTGCTCCCGCGAGCAGGAAGGGGATAATCATTCGCACTACGCCGTGAAACCGCTTCATTTTTGAAAATAGTTTTTTAAGCAAAAACGAGAGTTTATAAAAGCCTACGCCGATAAGTCCGCTTATTATCGCGGCGAGGGCGACGTACAGATAGGATTTGAGGGGAAGCGTCGCAAACACATAAGTGGAAAACGCGCTCGTCACCGACATTCCCATCGCGCCGAATAGAAGGTTGCGCGTGATTAGCGCGGTCAGCACCGACGAAAACGCGCAGATGAATATCGACGGCGTAAAGCGGCGGTGCGCCTCCTCAAAAGCGAATATAATGCCTGTCAGCGGAGCGTTAAACGCGACTGCGAGTCCCGCGCAAGCGCCGCCCGTTATCTGATAGCGGCGTTCCATATCCGAGCCGCCGAGGATATGACTTACTCCGTCTCCGCAAGCGCCGCCGATAAACATACTCGGACCTTCCGCGCCGGCGCTCAGCCCGCAGAACATACAGTATAGGCTCGCCGCCGCCATCGCGGGCAGGACTTGATACCATTTCATCGAGAGCAGTCCGCGAGACGCGCCCTCCGTTTGCGGAATTCCGCTCCCGCGTACCATAGGCACAAAGCGCACGAGCGTAGCTATGCCGAAGCCCGATATTGCAAGCACGGCGAACAGCAACGGGATAAACGCAGGGTTTTGGCGTATGCCGATATACAGATTTTTGGAATACGCCGTGATTATATCCGCCGCAACGTTGTAAAAGGTGACGAGTACGCCGACGAATAGCCCCGTACATATGCCAACCAACATCAGTTGAAGTTCCTTGCGATATAATCTTTGAAATCTGCCTTTTTCCATTATCCTTGCGTATGCGCGCTCGCGTGCGCGCTTTATCCGAAGATTTAATAGATATTGATTATAATCTTAATTATTTAAAAACGCAACCGAACGCGACCGCAAAATTTACTATTCGTATAGCGAAAGTGCGGATTTCAAGGTGGCAATCACCTCGTCGCGCAGGCTCGCGGGGGATAGGACTTCCACCTTGTCGTTGTACTGCAACACCCAATACAGCATAGCGCGCGGACTGGCTTTGAGCTTGGCGGTGAAATAACCGTCCCCCGCGTTTTTGGCAGTAAAGCCGTGACCGAACCAATCGACAAGTTCATCCATCATAAAGTTTTTGCATTTGAGGGTGACGGACACGGGCGCGTCGCTGAACATATAGGGCATACCCGTCGCTATATCGTTGTAATTTATGCCGCGTTTAAAGCCCTCGTTTTCTTTGAGAGGGAGCGCGTCCTCGTCGAGAATGTGCATATCGGTTATCTTGTCGAGGCGGTCGTAGCTTACGCTGTCGTACTTGTCGTCTTTGAGCATCAGATAGTAGCGTTGATTGTGCAATATCATCTGATAGGGCGAGGCGATATGCGTATCGGTGACGTGCAACTTGCCGTCCACGCCCGTGCGATTGTAGTCGAAAGCTATTTTTTTGCCCTTTTCGATAGCCTCGTCGGCGATTTCGATATTGAGGAAAAAGTCCTTATTTTGCGACTTTTCCCAGTCGTTTAGCGTGTGCACGTGCTTGACTATGTTTTTGAAGTTGCGCCCGCCGAGAGCTATAAGTTTGTCGATGAGCTGTTTTGAGTGCACGCTGTTTATATGCCGCGAGCCGAGCACGCTGTCGATAAGCAGTCGTAGTTCGGCGTTTTCAAAGCGCCGCGACGCGAGATAAGCTCCGCGCGCGTCGGACTCTATGTCGTAGCCCATCTCTTTTAGATAGGACACGTTTCGCCCGACAGCCTTGCGCTCGCACTCTATGCCGTAGTCACGATAGAGCAGCTCGATTATATCCTGCTGTTTTAGAGGGTGCTCCTCGTCGGAGTAGTTTTCAAGTATCTGATATATGCGCATAATCAGCGTCTTTTTCGCCTCTATTGCCATTATTTTCTCCTTTTGCAAAAAATATAATTTTTAGCATATATGTACCATTTTTGGTACTTGACATATCATATTATATCTTTGCAAAGGCAAAATGTAAACAAAAAATCGCGTTTGCCTAAATAAATTTAAAAGTCGCGCAATAGACTTTAAAGAGGTGAAATTATGCAAGTATCGCTTACGAGAATCACAAACGAAAACACTGTCAGCAGTACGCAAATCGTCACGGTCGGCGGAAAGCTCGTCGGAATGCGCATTTTGCTGATACACAAATAAGCGCCTAAACGTATTCCTTATACAACTCCTCAAACGCGGGGATTGCGCGCAAAATCATATCCTTGCTCACGCAGTAGGCTATGCGCACGTATCCGCTTGCGGCAAAGCTGTCGGCGGGGACGATAAGCAGTCCGTACTTTTTGGCGCGCTCTGAAAACTCGTTTCCGTCGCCGCTCGGGGACTTGACGAACAGGTAAAACGCGCCGCTTGGATGTACGCACTCAAAGCCTATCTTCGTAAGCGCGCCGTAAAGCAGATTGCGGTTTTCGTCATATGCGCCTATGTTGGGACGAGCGTCGATACACTCTGCAATCACGTACTGAAAGAGGGTCGGCGCGCAGATATATCCAAGCGCTCTGCCCGCGCCCATAATCGCGCAGTACAGCTCGCATGCGCTTACGCAATCGGGATTGACCGCGAGATAGCCTATGCGCTCGCCGGGCAGTGACAGCGATTTTGAAAAGCTATAACAAAACACTGTGTTTTCGTATATCGATGGGATAAACGGCACGTCCGCGCCGTCGTAGACAAGCTCGCGGTAAGGCTCGTCCGCGATGACGAATATCGGGTGTCCGAACTCGTTTGAAAATTCGTTTAGCATTTCGGCAAGGCGGGATAGCGTCTTGCGCGAATACACGACTCCGCAGGGATTGTTGGGCGAATTGACGATTATCGCCTTTGTGTTTTTTGTAATCGCGCTTTTTAGCGCGTCGAAATTGATTTGAAAATCCTTGTCAAAGGGGATTGTCACGGGCGTTCCGCCCGCGGACTCCACGAACACTCGATACTCGGGAAAGTAGGGCGCAATCAATATAAACTCGTCGCCGTCCTCGCATAGGGCTTTAATAGCGATAGCAAGCCCTGCCGCCGCTCCGCAGGTCATATAAACGGAGTCTTTTGTATATTTTGTGCCGAACCGCCTATTCAAATTTTGTGCGACCGCCTCGCGTACGCGAGGGTCGCCCTGCGCCGACGTATAGCCGTGTATGACAGTGCTGTCCACCTCGTCGAGGAGGCGTTTTATAGTGTCGTTTATCTTCTTAGGCGCGGGCACGCTCGGATTGCCGATTGAAAAATCGTACACCTTATCCGCCCCGAGCTTCTCCGCGCGGACTTTGCCGTATTCAAACAGTTCTCTTATCACCGAGCGATGACTGCCCAGCTCGTACATATCTTGATTTATCATAGGTTTATAGTAGCACTTATATTTTTTATAATCAACAAAAACCTTGTAATTTGCGTTGATACTGCGTCAAAACCCTGTTGCTCGCAATCACGTACTACTTGTACGTTGGGTTGCTCGCAAAAGTGCTTTTTCTTGTCTGAACGCAAATTACAAGGTTTTACAGTTTTGATAGCAGTGGCAAAAGAGCACGAAAAAAGCGCACGGAGTGCGCCCACCAAGCAAAAGATTTTAGCGTAATATTTTGAAGAAATCGAAGCTAAAATGTTTTGCGCGGTAGGAGATATAAAATTCTGCCCAACAGCAAAGCGTTTACGAACAGTAAACGCGTGCAAAGGGGCACGAATTTTATATCACAGTAACACTTTTGGCGAGGTTTCTCGGCTTGTCGGGATTTAGTCCCAAGCACAGCGAGGCGTTGAGGGCGAGGCTTTGCAGCGGCACTATCGTCACAAGCGGATACAGCATATCGTCGGATAGGTAGGGCAGATACAGCGTCTTATTTGCGCCTATATCGCCCACGGACGAAAGGGCGACGGTGTACGCGCCGCGGCTTCGCAACTCGCTTACGGTTGCCTCTATGCGGTGCTTGTCCTCCTGCGAGGTGGCAATCACGACGACCGTACTCTTTTCGTCAATGAGAGCGATTGCGCCGTGTTTGAGCTCGCCCGCGGAGTACGCGTCGGTCATCTTGTAGGTGATTTCCTTGAATTTCAGCGCGGCTTCCTTGGCGGTTACGCTGTCGAGACCTTTGCCGACGAAAAACAGATTTGCGCGCTTAACCCTGTCCTCGTACAGGTCGTAAGCGGTGGTTTTTCTGATTGCCTCTGCGAGCCTCAAAAGGTCGGAGTTTGAAAGTTCACCGCCCTCTAAGCGTTTTGCGAGCATATAAAGAGCCAGCAGTTGGCAGTTATAGGATTTAGTTGCGGCAACGGCGACCTCCGCGCCTGCGTCGATGAGTAATGTCCTGTCCGCCGAGTACGCTATACTGCTGTGGGCTACGTTTGTGATTGCGAGGGTGCTCGCGCCCTTTTGTTTGCATATTTCGAGCGCGTTAAGAGTATCGGCGGTTTCGCCGCTTTGGGTGATGAGTATCACGGCGCAGTTTTTGTCTATAAAGCGGGCGCTGTCGAATTCGCTTGCGACGATAGCGCGGCAGGGGATATTCAGCGCGATTTCAAGCAATTCCTTTCCGTACAGACCCGCGTGATACGCCGTGCCGCAACCTACGAGATATACTCGCTTCGCCTTTTTAAACGTGGCGATTAGGCTGTCGTCAATCGTCTCGATTGCGCTGTCGTAGGTGCGCATAAGCGCGCAGGGGATTTCGTCTATCTCGGAGCGCATATAGCAAGCGCAGGTCTTGGGCGGAGTGCGTTTTATGCGCACGGGCTGTTTTTGTATCTGTTTCGGAGTCCCCGAATAAGTCCCCGTCTGCGGGTTTAATTCGTCCTTGAAAAATTTTACGCTTCCGCCTTTGAGCACGGCGTATTCGCCGTCTTTCATTATGACGGTTTTAAGCGTATGCTTGGAGATTGCAAGCGTATCGCTTGCGACAAAACTTTCGTTTTGACCGATTCCAACCGCGAGGGACGCGCCCATACGCCTTACGTATATCGCGTCCTCTCCTCTGCGTATCGCAAGGAAGGTCGTCGCGCCTTTCAGCCTTGCGCCCACGCGGGAAATTGCCGATAGCATATCCGACGTGTCTTCAAGGGCGATAAGGTGCGCGATAAGCTCGCTGTCGGTGTCGGATACAAACGAAATCCCTTTGTCCGCGAGTTCGCGACGCAGTTCGTCGCAGTTTTCGATGACGCCGTTATGTACGACGGCGATATTGCCGTCAAATGAGAGGTGAGGATGCGCGTTTATCGCGTTGGGCTTGCCGTGCGTCGCCCACCTCGTGTGACCGATAGCCGTATGCGCGTAGACGTCGGGCAGAAGTCCGCTTAGCGTTGCGACGCTTCCCGCGGTTTTAAATACGGAAATATCCTCTCCGCAAAAGGCGATGCCCGCGCTGTCGTAGCCGCGATATTCGAGGGTTTTAAGCCCGTCCACAACTATATTTTTGGCGTTTTGAAATCCGGAGTATCCAACAATTCCGCACATAAAAGCCCTCCTCATTCAATATATGAGGAGGGCGGTTAAAGTTGAAAACAAGTGTGATTTTAAGGGCGTTTTTATTGAATATCGTTATCGACTAAGTCGTTGTCGCCGTCGTCGGAGTTTGCGCTTTCGGTTGGCGGGGTTGCGTTGTCCTCAACCGACACGGCGGATATGCTTTCGCTGTCGGCGGGATTTTCAACCGCGTTTACTCCTGCGACCGCCTTTTTTGCGGAGATTTTGGCTTTGATTTTGGATACGACCTGCTTACAGCCGTTTTTAATATCCGAAAACGGATTGCGTCCGCCAAATGCGAGATATCTGTCATCGGGAAGGTTTATCTCGGCTACGAAAGTCATGCACAGCAGCATTGCAAAGAACGTCGGGCTGAAAAACGTCGTGTCAACCATTCCGTACAAGTCGAACAGGAGAAGCCCTGCGAGCAACGCGATATACGTTGGGTTTTTGCGGTGAGCAAGGAAGGTGCGATATCTCCAAAAGTAGAAGAACACAAACGCTATCACGCCGACTACGCCCATCGTTGCGATGATTTGAAGCACGGTGCTGTGATACCAATAGGGCGAATACATATCGGGACCGTGGTCGCCAAGCCTATAATCCCAACCTGCGCCGAAGATTGGCCAGCGCTTAAACACGTCCGCCGCAACGGGATAGATATCCTCTATGCGTCCCGAGCTGTCCAGACCTTTATTAAGGAAAGAACCGATGATTTCGGTCACGGTCTCGCCGAAGTACGCGACGAGGACTATCGCCACCGCAAACGCCGCGCAAACGGTTATGCCGAACGCGAGCTTGTTTTCGGACTTGACGATTGTATACAGAAGCATTGCTGGCATAGCGATTGTGGCAACCAAAATTGCGCCACGTGCGCTTGTGGTGAACAGCAGTGCGTATTCGAGTAGAGCTACAATCACGAAAAGCGGGGACAGCTTACTCTTTTTTATACTGAAATAGAAGCCCGCGGGGATACACATGGAGATAATCTGCGCGACGTTGTTTTTAGTACCCCAGCCCAAGAAAATATTTCTGTCGATAATGGCTTGTTTTATCTCGTCCATTCCGCCGAGGCGGGCAAAGTATATCACGAGTTGCAAGGACAGGAGAATTCCCGTCACGAACAGAATTTTGAGCATATACTCGCCGAGCTTCGACTTTTGCTCGCTGTCGCGGTTGGTCGCAGTGAAAAACGTGTAGACAAGCGCAAAGATAATTATCAAAGCGACAGTCGCAAGTACGGCGAGAGGGTGTTCGTAGGGCGAGCCCACTCCGCCGAACGCAAACGGGATTATAAGCGCAATCAGCGCGCAGTGAAAGCCCTTTATCTTAGTCGGGTGCAAAAACTCCCAATGCTGTCTGCCACGGCGGAAGCGCACGAGGTTGAACACTACGCCTATAAGAAGCACTCCTACAAGCGCGATGAGCGGAGCAAATTCGGTCAAATGATGCCTATCCGTGCTTATGATAAAGGTGAACATCATAATCGGCGCGAGCAGATGCTTCGTCTCTTTTGCGAGGAATAGCGGGATTATGCTGATTGCCACCAGAACGCAAAGCAGAGGCACCCACGCCTTCGAGACCCAGCCGACGAACACCATAAGCGCGGTGAAGAGGATAAACCAATCCGATTGGACAAATTTGTTGAAATAAGAAATTGCTTTTGCGAGTTTGTCTTTCATTGTAAACCAAGCCTTGTATGCGGATAAAAAAATTATAACCGTTTATTGCGCGCGTGTCAACGACGCAAGCCCGCATTGACAATTTTTGCGTATTTTGATACCATAAAAGCATAAAATATTGCGATAAAGGTGGATTATGAGATTTTCAGCGGAATTAGCGCCCGCAAAAGAGGGCTGCGCGATAGTCGAGCGCGGCGTGAGGATAAGCGTGATAAGCGATAGGATTATCCGCATAGAGAGGGGCGATTTTACGGATAAGCGCACACAGACCGTTGTTTGCAGGGATTTTGCAAACACGCAGTTTACAAGCGCAAAAGATGGGGATAAACTTGTTATTCGCACAAAATCGCGGGTTTTTTACGTAGATTTGAAAAGCCTTGACGCAGAGGTGGAGTTTGCAGCCGACGGGCATATAGCCAAGCCGTCCAACCGCACAAATCTCGGCGGAACGGCAAGGACGCTCGACGGCACTTTCGGGCTACTCGGCGGGTGGAAAGGCAAGCGCGAAAAGCGGGACAGATTTTTCTTCGGACATATCAGAAAGGGCATTTTCGCCACAAACGGCGTGAGCGAGTTCGAGGACGGCGGCAGTGCGCTTTTAAACGAGGACGGAAGCGTTTCGCCGCGTTCTCGCAAGTGCGTGGATAAGTATATTTTTGCATTCGGCAACGACTATCTCGGAGGGCTCAAAGAGTTTTACGCGCTGACGGGAGCGACTCCCGTGTTGCCGAAGTACGCGCTGTCCAACTGGTGGTCGCGCTATCACGCGTATACTGATAAGGAATATCTTGCGCTTATGGATAAGTTCAAAAGCAAGGATATTCCAATCACTGTCGCAACCGTTGATATGGATTGGCATATCGTCAAAAACGTGCCGAGAGGCACGGAGTATCACTCCATGCAGGGCGCGGGCTGGACGGGATATACGTTTGAAAAGTCGCTGTTTCCCGATTACAAGGCGTTCCTCAAAGGCTTGAAAGACAGGGGACTTGCCGTCACGATGAACTTGCACCCGCGCGACGGCGTGCGTTCGTTCGAGGAGCAGTATCCCGATATGGCGAGGGCGTGCGGCATAGACCCCGCTTCGGGCGAGACGGTGCAGTTTGATTTGACGGATAACAGGTTTCTAAACGCCTATTTCGACATTTTGCACCACCCCTACGAGCGCGACGGCGTGGACTTTTGGTGGATAGACTGGCAACAGGGTACAAAGTCTAAAACTATGGGGCTTGACCCGCTGTGGCTACTCAACCACTATCACTTTTTGGACAACTGCCGCGACGGAAATCGAGGGCTTATCCTCTCGCGCTACGCAGGGCTTGGCTCGCATAGGTATCCGCTCGGGTTTTCGGGCGATACGTTTGTGTGCTGGCGCAGTCTCAACTTTCAGCCCTACTTCACAGCGCTTGCCTCGAACGCGGGCTACACCTGGTGGTCGCACGACATAGGCGGACACCTCTACGGCAAGGGCAATGAGGAACTGTATTTAAGATGGTTGCAGTTCGGCGTGTTTTCGCCAATCAACCGCCTGCACTCCAACAACAAGGCGTGGAGCAAAGAGCCGTGGCTTTATCCGCACGTCGAGGGTATCGCGGAGGAGTTTTTGAGGTTGAGACATAGACTGCTCCCATATCTCTACACTGCAAACGTCCGCACCGCAAGCGAGGGCGTGCCGCTCATCGCGCCTATGTACTACTACACGGACGACGCGCGGGCTATGCAAAAGAAGTGGCGCAATCAATATTACTTCGGCGAAAGTATGCTTGTCGCGCCCGTTACAAAAAAGGGCAAAAAGGGCGTAGCAAATATCAAGGTGTGGCTTCCCGACGGCGAGTGGACGCACTTTTTCAGCGGCGAAAAGTTTAAGGGCGGCGAGCATGATATAAACTGTGCGCTAAACGACTATCCCGTGTTTGTAAAGAACGGAAGCATAATCCCGATGCTCAAAGCCCGCAGCGGCAACTCGCAGACGTTTGACGAAATCGAGCTTCGCGTATTCGTGGGCGAGGGCAAGTATACAATGCACGACGAGCAGGGCAGTATTGCGTTCGATATGCAAAAGGACGGCGACGGCTATATCCTTAAAATCACCCCGAGTGCTGACAGCACGACAAAATCAATCACCGTCACCGCAAACGACGGCTACACCCCCGACGTCGACACAGTGCCTCTAAACGGCGAACCCGTGACAGTCTACCTAAAAAAGTAACATATAATTTAACAAAAACACCGCTTTAATATGACAAAACCGCAGATAAACTGCGGTTTTTGCTTTATCATTTACGATTAATCAAAGTTATAATCATTATCTTTCCAATCAAGATTTCCATTGGTACAATGCACGATTATAACAGAAGAAGAATTGTAGCCTAAATCCTTTGCCCATTTTTCATTTTTGTTAATAGATTTCCATTGTTTTTTTGTGCCATTGTAATGAATGTTAAGAATACCAAAATAATTACCAAACGCGCAAGCTCCGATATTTTTTACGCTTTTGGGAATTGTTATACTCGCAAGTCCAGTGCGACCATTAAATGCGCTTGCTTCAATCGTGTTAACTCCGTTAGGAATTGTTATGTCTCCACTAATACTTTTGGGAACATGAATAATAGAAGTTTTCGATTTATTGTATAGTATTCCGTCTTGACTGGCATAGTTTGAATTGCTTTCGTCAACAATGATACTTTTAAGAGACGCGCAGCTTGCAAATAAATCACCGCTTATATTTGTTACAGTCGCAGGAATAGTAATAGTTCCTGTTATTTTGGTGGGGACACATATTATAGTGGTTTTTGCCTTATCATACAAAACTCCGTCTTGACTTAGAAAATTAGTATTGTTACTATCAACATTTATGTTAGCAATCGCGTTATAGCCGGAGAACGCATAATCTGGAATACTTGTGACGTTACTCCCTATATTCACGGTCGATAGCTTTGTGCAATAACTAAATATATAGTTGTTTTTGCTCCCTGCCGTAGTACACGAAGTTGCATTCCAATTAACAGTTATAAGGTCTGTGCAGTTATTGAAAGCACTATTGCCAATGGCTGTTACATTGACAGGGATAGTAATATTCGTAAGTTTACTACATTCGGAGAAAGAATGTTCGCCAATGTTTATAATGCTGTCAGGGATAGTTACATTTGTAAGTTTACTGCATTCGGAGAATGAATATTCTCCAATGTTTGTTACACTGTTGGGGATAGTTACATTTGTAAGTTCACTGCAACCTTTAAATGCGTAGTCTGTAATTCCTTTTGTATCATCTTTAAGAGTAATGGACGTATTTTTTGGCATAGTGCCTTTATATGAGTAAGCCACCTTTCCTGCATATACAAGTCCGTCCGACTGATTGTTATACCAAGCTGTACTTGAAAGCGCACTTCTTCCGACATAAGTAACGCTATCGGGAATAATAATATTCGATAGGTTACTACAACCGTAGAATGCATAACCTCCTATACGCGTTACACTGTTGGGGATAGTAATGTGTGTGATACTGGTGCAGTTTCGGAATGCGGAACTTGGTATAAGAGTGACGTTATCTCCAATATTTACTACTGCATAAGCACCGACATAAAAAATCGGATGGTCAATATCTTGGACTTCGGCACATTCGGTCGCATTATAGTTGATGGTAGTAAGTTTGCAGTTATTGAATACGTAAGAGCCGATATAAGTCAATCCTTTTCCTATTGTGACAGTGCGAAGTGCCGTGCAGTTTGAAAAAGCAGAACCCCCAATGCTTGTTACACTGTCAGGGATATTGATATTTATAAGACTGGTGCAACCTGAGAAAGCATTATATCCAATGCTTGTTACGCTATCGGGGATTGATACGCTTTTAAGATAAGTATAACGAGCAAATACTCCGCCTTTAATTTCCGTTATGCCGTCGGGGATTGTTAAATCCTCTACTAATTCTTCATTGAGATATAAACGTACGCCTAACAATGGGTTTGCGTCACGCTCAAAAGAAATGTTGCACCATTTTTCCATATCACTAATATATATGGATTCTAAGTTGTGGCAATCCGCAAACGGGGCATATCCCATACTTATCACACTATTAGGGATAGTTATACTTGTAAGTCCGATACAATTATCAAACGCGCGAGACGCAATTCCTTTTGTGCCGTCATCAAGAGTTATGGAAGTTCCCTCTGGCATAGTGCCTTTGTATGAGTATGCAATCTTGTTAAGGTATACAAGTCCGTCCGACTGATTGTTATACCAAGCAGTACCGTCAAATGCGTTATAGCCAATGTTTATTACGCTATCGGGAATGTTAATTTTTTTTAGGTCGCTTAATCCCTTAAAAACTTCATCGGAAATTGAAGTAACGGGCAATCCTTCATACTTAGAAGGAATATTTATTTTTGTAATAGTGCTGTCGCCAGAAAAACCGCTTACGGCATACGTTCCATCTTCATTGAGTGAAAATTTTAAGTTGTCACTGTTGCCGGCGTAGGTGTGGACAAAATACACGATTAATAAACTCAATATTATAGCGACAAGTACCGTCACTATTGCAATCAGCTTTTTGTTTTTTTGTGTTTTTGGTTGACCATTTGTTTTTTGTTTGTTCATAGTTCCTCCTGTCGGCGGGTTTATTTTTTTATCCGCCGAATTGTAATACGAAAAAGCGGTGACTTAGCAAAGTCACCGCTTGTCTTGTAGCCCCCGCAAAACGTCCCTGTTTGCGGGCTTTTGTATAACAAGTGCGGTTCCGCTAAGTCACCACAACTCTTAACAAATATTACCTTAAACAATCTTGTTATACGGAAAACACACTTGTTATCGTGTAAATAACAAGATTGTCAGATTAGTAGGAAAATATTCAGAGTTGTGGTAGCTTGATTTTAGCACACCGCACCTACGCTGTCAACCCGCGCGGCGCTATGTATGCGGATTATTTGGTTTATAAATATATATCTAATATAATAAATAACTAAATACATATGCCGAAATATGTTAAAAACGCTTGACTTATCGTTTTAGATTATTTATTATTATCAAGCATATTTTTGGTATAGGTTTCGTATTCGCTTTTGGAACTAGCCCCTCGAAAAGCGTTCCGCCTCGCCGAAAAAACTATTTGGAGGTTGGCTACTATGGCTAAGGATTTGTCTTATATGGCAAAAAACAATAAGTCTTTTATGGCAAAACCCGGCGAAGTTGAAAGCAAGTGGTACGTCGTCGACGCAACCGATATGGTGCTCGGACGTCTCGCTTCTCAGGTTGCGACTGTCCTCAGAGGCAAGAACAAGCCCGAGTATACTCCCAACGTCGATTGCGGGGACCACGTTATCATAATCAACTGCGAAAAGGTTATCCTCACCGGCAACAAGCTCGAAGATAAATACTATCGCTATCACACGGGTTACATCGGCGGTCTCAAAGAGATCCAATACAAAAAGCTGATGAAAGAAAATCCCGACAAGGCAGTGTTCAAGGCGGTCAAGGGGATGCTCCCCAAAAACAGCCTCGGCGCAAAGATGCTCAAAAAGCTCCGCGTCTACGTCGGCAGCGAGCACAATCACGCCGCGCAGTGCCCCGTCGAGTTGAAGCTCAAATAAGTAGAGGTGAATTATGGCGACTAAAAAAACCAAAAAAGTTCAATATCTCGGCACGGGTAGGAGAAAGACCGCTATCGCAAGAGTGCGCCTTATCCCCGGCGGCGAGGGCGCAATCGTTATCAACAAGCGTTCAATCGACGAGTATTTCCCTCTCGATACGTTGAAGCTCATCGTCAATCAGCCGCTGGTTGCAACCGGCACGACCGACAAATTTGACGTTTACGTCAACGTGTACGGCGGCGGCTACACAGGTCAAGCGGGCGCAATCCGCCACGGCATCGCAAGAGCACTCTGCGTCGCCGACAGCGAAGCGTACAGAGCTATCCTCAAAAAGGAAGGCTACCTCACGCGCGACCCAAGAGCCAAAGAGCGCAAGAAGTATGGATTGCATAAGGCGCGTAAAGCTCCCCAGTTCTCAAAGAGATAAAAGCTCGCAATATTATTTCTATTTATGGAAGTCGATAGAGATAATTTAAAACCAATCAAATTCAAAGTACCGCAGGTTCGATACCTGTGGTATTTTAATTTTTTTCGGGATTTTATCAAAAAGTTGGGAAAAAAGTGGGACTTAATTTGTTTATATATATAGAGGGAACAAAAATTGTTTTCGACATATATGTGATAATGGAATAAAGCAAAAAAAGGAGAATATATGAAGTTGCAAAGAATAATACGTCACAGCTTGAAAAATCAAATGTTTCTATTGACAATCATCATATGTCTTGGTGTTTGCCTATTTGTACTGTCCGCCTGCAATAAGGGCGGCGGCAGTGATAATCTCGATAACGATGATAAGCCTCAAATAGAGGTTGTAGAAGTAAATCCGCCATCTTATGATATGTCGTTTGATACGAGACAAAAGTCCGCGGTTATATTTTCGTTTAAGCCTCAATACAGCGGGAAGTATGCGTTGACTTATAACAGCGACGATTTGACAGTCACCGTAGAAGATGAAATCGTTGAAAGCGGAGATTGTCGTTATTACAATAAAAATTTAAAATATTATATCAAGTTTGACGCACAACAGACCGTCGTCAACATTGCGCAAGGATATTTGCGCCCCTTGCAATATGATGAGGAGGATATTGAGATTAGAGATTATAACGATGCCATTGTCAAGTTTACACCTACCGAGAGCGGTTTATATCAATTTGAAACGGACGGATTGTATTTTAAGGTTATGAACGAGCTTTATGAGACTGTTGAAAAGGCAGCAGATAACGTCGTATTTTTGAAAAAAGACGAGTACAACAGTTTTTACTACGTTGTTTTAAGCAACAACACCGCACGAAAATATGACTCGGTTGACCTCTCGATAGAGAAAATGAACTTGCAGACAATTTCTCTTGAAGAATCCAATCAAGAGGTAAGTATGCCGATAAGCGGGAATGCAGGTGACGTGCAGTTCTATTTGTTAGATGTCTGTTTGGAAATGAATTGCACAATGTGGTTAAATTTGAATGGTGATATGGAAATTAAATGTTATATATATGATGCTTGTACATATACAAGCGGTTTTATTAAAAATCAAATCGTTGGTAGCGAGTATTGTGGATACAAGTGTGCTTTTGATCAGCAAGCATATATATTGAAAATAGAATTTAGGGAAGATAAAGAAGCACAATTACATTTTGTACATTAAATTTATGGAGGCATACATATGCAAAACAAGAGCAAAAAAACAAACATTTTATTTGTCATGCTAATTGGAATTATGCTGTTGTCAATTTTTATGGTGCTATTCAACACTATGCCGTTAGTTGCGTCAGCTGATTCCACAAGCGCGAACAAACTAAACGACTACGTCAACAGCGATTATTTTTTAAACGACCATTCGCAGACAATTCAGTCATTCGCGGAAGTAATAAAAAATCGCGGTTTTTAATGCGTTTTATTGTTGATTTTCACGCCTTATCTTTTATCGTCTTTGAGTGGCTTAACCTTTAAAACAACCGTCAAATAAATCGTTTGGAGTTATGTCAAATATCTCACAGACCTGTACTATTTTGTCATAGTCTAACTGAATTATGCCCCTTTCATATTTTGAATATAGCCCTTTTGTAACGTTCATTTTATCCGCCACCTGTTGCTGTGTCAATTTAGATTGCAGACGATAGAATTTCAAATTATTTGCGAATTTCGTTTTGACTTCCATATAATACCTCGTTAAAACAAATGTATCAAAAAATGATACCGTTCGCTTGACTTGTTTCAATATTTGAAACATAATAGAAATAAGGAGATGAAAATATGGACAAATACGAAAGATGCAAAAGCTGTAAATATTATTTGGAGCACTATGTATTTGTAGGTATGGGATTTAGACCCATAGGCGGACATTGCATAAATAGGGCGTTATATAAGCCGCGCAAACGTACTAACTATGAGCTTATCGAAAATTGCGAGCATTGGGAGAAAGATACAGAGGAAAAAGAAAAGCAAAATGAAAGCATAAAGAACTTATTGCTTAATATAAATGAACGTCTATTTACAATAGAGCAGATACTGCTATTGAAAGAAAACAAACACACACCCGAGTAAATCAGTTTTTCATTCCGAATTGCTTCGTTCCTCGCAATGACGAATGATAGTTTGCGGATTATAGTTTTAAGTGCAGGTGTTTTTTAAATATGCAAAAAGCGGGAATTGACTTCCCGCTTTTTGAACCAAATAGCAAAATTTGAGGCTCTGCTCGAATTTTGCGTGACGATTGCGCTCACAGCAAAACTCGCATACTTTAAATAGAGAGATAGAAATTATAAGTTAAATCATACGAAGTATGCGATTTTGCGTACCGCAGTGCCTAAGCGCAAAACGTTTCGTTTTGGGTTTCGGCACGAGGTGTGACACTCGGCGCAACTATAATCACATTATCCTACACAGCGCGCACGCCACCACCGTGCCGATGAGAGTGCAGAATATCGCGACGGGGATTGCATAGCGGAGTTTGCGCACTTTGCAGGCGGAGAAGTAGACTGCGGATATGTAAAATATCGTTTCCGTCGCACCCGCGATGACGGCGGCACAGCGCGCGGGGTAGCTGTCCACCCCGTAGTCGGTTATGATGCTTTCAAGCAGGGCTATCGTGCCGTTGCCCGAGAGGGGGACAAGCAGTATGATTTCGGTTATCTCGGAGGGAATTCCGAGATAACCGAGCGGCTTTGCAAGCCAGCCCGAGACTATCGTCGCAAGTCCGCTCGCCTTAAAGAGTTCTATGCAGATGAAGATTGCCGCGACGTATGGAAATATGCTTTTTATAAGGCTGAGGCTGTCCTTTGTTCCTTCCAAAAAACAGTCGTAAACCTTTACGCGTTTGATAATGCAAAAGACGAGCATAAATATCAAAATCGCGGGCAGTATGTATACGCTCATCGTTTGCCCGCCTTTGGTTTTGATAGTTTGACCTTGCAAAATCCGCGGTTTAACGGCTCGCTATGCAGTGCTGAAATGCCGTTTTTGCGATTATCGTTATTTTTCTTTCCGTCGGTGAGGGCAAACACCTTGCAGAGTATTATGCCGCAAAGCGTGGAGATCGTTGTGGAGATTAGAGTCGGCAAAAATATAGACGACGCGTCCGCGCTCCCTGCCGTCGCGCGCATTGCTATGACCGTCGCGGGGATAAGCTGTATGGACGTTGCGTTTATGATGAGCAGCAAAATCATATTCGGGCTTGCGACGGTTTGCTCCTCGGTCGCCATGCTTTTCATAGCCTTTATTCCCGCGGGAGTGGCGACTCCGCCCATACCGAGCATATTGCCCGCGAGATTGACGGAAATCCAGCCGTACGTCTCCTCGCTTTCGCCCTTGAACAGCCTTTTGATAAGCGGGTGCAACAGCTTGGATAGTTTTTTGTCAAGCCCCGTCGCCTGCATCATTTTGAGGACGGACAGCCACACCGCATATATCGCCGCGAGCTTTACTATCAGCGTGATTGCGCTCAGCACTCCCTGCAACATGGTAGGGAATGCCGTAGCTGGCGAGACGTACGTCAGCATCACAAGCGATATTAGCGTAAGCGCGGTAAATGCGATATTCATATAAAATTATATATTTTGTATTTTCAAAATATGATTGCGCGCGCAATCCATTAAATATTTGCCAAGTGAAAATATTAGTTGTATAATATGTTAAAAATTAAAGCAATCAACTTAGCAGGAAGCACAGATGGAAAAGCAAAAGTATTATCTCACCACCGCAATCACTTATACGTCGGGCAAGCCGCATATCGGCAACACGTACGAAATCGTGCTTGCCGACCTCATCGCGCGCGCCAAGCGGATGCAGGGTTACGACGTGCACTTTCAGACGGGCACGGACGAGCACGGCGAAAAGATAGAGCTCAAAGCCGCCGCCGCGGGCGTATCGCCAAAGGTTTTCGTGGACGGAGTCGCCGACGAAATCAAGCGCATTTGGGATTTGATGGATACCACCTACGATAAGTTTATGCGCACCACCGACCCCGAGCACGAAAAGCAAGTGCAAAAGATATTTCAAAAGCTGTACGACCAAGGCGACATATACAAGGGCTCGTACAAGGGGTGGTATTGCACTCCGTGCGAGTCGTTCTGGACGGAAAGCCAACTCAAAGACGGCAAGTGTCCCGACTGCGGGCGCGAGGTCAAGCTCGCAGAGGAGGAGGCGTACTTCTTTGCGATGAGCAAGTACAGCGATAGGCTTATGCGCTACTACGACGAGCATCCCGAGTTTATCACTCCCGTGTCGCGCAAAAACGAGATGGTCAACAACTTCTTAAAGCCCGGGCTTCAAGACCTGTGCGTATCCCGTACGTCCTTCAAGTGGGGCGTGCCCGTATCATTCGACGAAAAGCACGTAGTTTACGTATGGCTCGACGCGCTTACAAACTATATTACGGGGCTCGGCTACGACTGCGACGGCAATCACTCCGAGCTGTATAAGCGCGAGTGGCCCGCCGACGTGCATATCATCGGCAAAGATATAGTGCGCTTCCACGTCATCTATTGGCCGATATTCCTTATGGCGCTCGGCTTGCCTCTGCCAAAGTGCGTATTCGGGCATCCGTGGCTGTTGCAGGACGGCGGCAAAATGTCAAAATCCAAGGGCAACGTCATCTACGCCGACGATTTGGTAGATACGTTCGGAGTGGATGCGGTCAGATACTATCTTTTGAGTCAGATGCCATTCGACAACGACGGCGCTATAAGCTGGGAATCGGTGATAGAGGTTATCAACAATGAGCTTGTCAACGTATACGGCAATCTCGTACAGCGCACGGTCGCAATGAGCAACAAATACTTCGACGGCGAGGTCTGCGACAAACTTGTCGTAGAGGACGTTGACCACGAGCTCGTATCGCTTATGACGGGGCTTCGTGACAGAGTGTTTGAGTGTATAGACGAGTTTAAAACCGCCGACGCGCTCGGCGAAATACTTACTGCGCTACGCCGCGCAAACAAGTATATCGACGAGACTATGCCTTGGATACTCGCCAAGGACGAAACCAAAAAAGACAGGCTTAAAACCGTGCTTTATAACCTTACTGAAAGTATCGTGATGTGTTCGAGTCTGCTCATTCCGTTTATGCCCAAGACTGCGAACCTCGCAATAGAGCAGTGCGGTGCAACGGTCAGACCCTACGTGGATTTGGACAAGTTCGGCGTGCTCGGCAAAACGAGGGTCGCTCAAAATCCCACACATCTGTTTTCGAGGTTGGACGCAACAAAGATTATGGCGGAGCTGAAAAAGAAAGGGCTTGTGCCAAACGAAAGCGAGGAAGCAAATTCCGAGGCAAAAACCGATAAAAAAGGCGAGAAAAAAGAGGATAAGAAAGTGGACGAAAAGGCTGAAAATACAATCGCTATCGACCAAATTACGATAGACGAGTTTGCAAAGGTGCAGTTGAGGGTCGGCGAAATCATAGCCGCAGAGAAGGTGGAAAAGGCGGATAAACTGCTCAAATTTTCCGTGAAAATCGGGGAGGAAGTTCGCACTATCGTTAGCGGAATAGCAAAATTCTATACGCCCGAGGAAATGCTCGGCAAAAAGGTTGTCGTAGTGTTCAATTTGAAACCCGCAAAACTTCGCGGCATCGAAAGCCAAGGCATGCTACTTTGCGCGTGCGAGCAGACCCCCGACGGCGAGAAAGTCGTGCTCGTAACGCCCGAAAGACCCGTCGCAAGCGGAAGCGTGGTGAGATAATATGCTCATAGATACCCACTGCCATCTCAATGACGAAAAGCTGTTGCCCGAAGCGGACGAAATCGTCGCGGGGTTTAACGCGCACGGCATAGAAAGCGCGATATGCGTCGGATACGATATGCCGTCAAGCGAAAAAGCCGTCGAGCTTGCCGAGGAGCACGAAAACCTCTATGCCGTCATCGGCATACACCCGCACGACGCGACGACTGCCGACTACGATAAGTACGAACGGCTCGCAACGCTGTCGTCCTCCGAAAAGGTCGTGGGGATAGGCGAAATCGGGCTGGATTATCACTACGATTTGAGCCCGCGCGCAATCCAAAAAGGCGCTTTCCGCGAGCAAATCGAGCTCGCCGATACGCTCGGCTTGCCCGTTGTGTTGCACGTGCGCGAGGCATACGAGGACGCAAAACAAATACTGTTTGAATCGCGCCGCTATCTCAATAACGGAGTGCTGTTGCATTGCTACTCGGGCTCGGCTGAGTTTGTGAAGATATTCGGCGAGCTTGACGCATACTTTGCGTTTGGGGGAGCAATCACGTTTAAGGGCGCAAAGCACAATCTCGAAGCGATGCAAGCCGTGCCCCTTGATAGGCTTCTGCTCGAAACGGATTGCCCCTATATGACTCCCGTGCCTCATCGCGGAAAGACTAATCGTCCCGAGTACGTCAATCTCGTTGCCGACAAGGCGAGCGAGGTGCTGTCTATCCCGAGAGAGGAGATAGAAAAAATCACCACTGAAAACGCAAAACGCCTGTTTATAAGAATGAAATAAGCAGATAAACGCTTTATTTTGCGAAAACTATAATATTTATTGAAAAACGCTATGGCAAATACTTATGTGTATGAATTCGGCAACAGCCTCTATTTAAACCTCACCAACCGCTGTCCAAACAGCTGCGATTTTTGTCTTAGAAATTTCAAGGACGGCGTAAACGGCAACGGGCTATGGTTGCAAAAAGAACCCGACTTCGAGGAGCTGAAAGAGGATTTGTCCAAGCGCGACTTTTCGCGCTACGACGAGGCGGTGTTTTGCGGCTTCGGCGAGCCGACTTGCAATCTCGAAATGATGTCGAAAATAGGTCCTTATATCAAAAGCAGAGGTTGCAAAATCAGGCTGAATACAAACGGGCTCGGCAACCTCGTAAACGGCGGGGCAGACGTAGCCAAGCAGATTGCGGCTTACGTGGATTACGTATCCATATCCTTAAACGCGTCCACCGCCGAGGGCTACGACGCAATCTGTCACAGTATCTACGGCAAGGACGCTTTTCAAGCTATGCTCGATTTCGCGTCTGACTGCGTGCGCGAGGGCATCGATACGACTATGAGCGTTGTGGACTGCATCGGCGAGGAGGAAATCGCCGCCTGCGCTAAAATCGTGGAAGCTACCGGCGCGAAGTTTAGAGTCAGAGAGACTATCGACGAAACTACCGTGTATTAGCAAACGAAGGTTTAGAACGCATTGCCTAAACCTTCGTTTTTTCCTTCGTACTTGGATACTTTCATCTGTCGTACGGTAGTATTGTGTGCGGATTATAAGGAAATATACAAAGACTTTCGCAAAATTTACGGGTGTGCTATGAGCAATCTAAAAGACGTTATCGCGGATACGGGTTTCAGATTCAACAAGGCGTTGGGTCAAAATTTCATATCCGATAAAAACCTGCTTGACGCGATAGTCGCCGATAGCGGTGTTACGCAAGACGACGTAGTCGTGGAGATAGGCACGGGCGGCGGCACGCTTACGCGCGCGCTTGCGGACGTCGCAAAGAGAGTCACGTCGTTTGAGGTGGACGAAAATCTGAAAAGCGTACTCGCGCTCACTTTGCAGGGGGTGGACAACGTAGAAGTCGTGTTTTGCGACGTACTCAAAACGTCGGACGACGCGTTGCGCGAGATTGTCGGAGCGGACAGCTTTAAGGTAGTCGCAAATTTGCCTTACTACATAACGACCCCTCTCGTAATGCGGTTTTTGGAGAGCGACCTCGACGTAAAAAGTTTGACGGTCATGGTACAGCAGGAGGTGGCGGACAGGTTTGTCGCAAAGGCGAACACCGCTGACTATTCGGCAATCACGCTCGCCATAGAGAGCAGGGGATATGCCGCCATCACCCGCAAGGTAAATAGAAAAATGTTTTATCCCGTGCCCAACGTGGACAGCGCGGTGGTGCGCATAGACGTTGACCGCAAAAAGCTCGCAGGGGAGAACAGGGAGCTTTTGCACAAACTTATACGCTCGTCGTTTGCGATGCGCAGAAAGACGCTTGTCAACAATCTAAGCGCGGCTTTTGGGATAGACAAACAGACGGCGACAGAAAAAATCGTATCGGTGGGTTTTTCGCCGATGGTGCGAGGCGAGGCGCTTTCGCTTGAAGATTATATCAAACTGTCCCACGTTTTTTAGAGTATTATTTTTTAAATCTGTGTCAGTCTTATTGCACGTTTACTCGTCATTGCGAGGAACGAAGCGGTGTGATAAATCACACCGCTTCGCTATTCGTTTTTTAATGTTACTTCTTTGCATTTACTGCTTATCTTTTGCTTAAACTTGCGTAAGTCTTATCGCCCTTCCACCTGTCAAAGCTATAAGTTTCACGGCAGGCAAAGTAAAGTCATTGGCTACGATGATAAGCGGTTTTGTGAGGCGTTTATCTGCTGTCACGGTGTAGCCTGTGCAATCCTCGCTGACAAGTCCGAGCTTGCGGAGTTTTTCTAACGTTACGCGGTTGCCGTCTTGGAAGTTCGCGTCTATGTCGTCCAGCTTGACAGTTTCAATTACGCTGTCGTCGATGAAGTCTACGTTCTTTGTTTCTATACACTTCTCGGCGGTTTCGTCGCCGAGGACGTCGCAGTCGTGGACGTGCATAACTTCGCACAAGTTTTGCTTATATTGTTTGTTCGTAAGTAGTCTATTGTGTTTAAGCGTGAAGATAAGCTCTTGTATGCTTCTGTCCGTGTAGCGTTTACGTGCTTCCATGTTGAGGTCTTGGAACA
>JAMPEA010000013.1 GCA_023665365.1 Bacillota bacterium | reverse complement strand
TCGTGCGGTCGATACTTTAATGCACGCGCGCCGACTTCCCATCCCGCGAGCGACGTTTGTTTTGTAGAGAAAGAGGTAGCTACCGCAGCCGTCTATGTTCTTGTGGGAGGGGAAAGCCCGCAGGGAAGGGGTGGGAAACTTTATTTAAAGTACACGACGCACAGCCGTTCTGGATTGCTTCACTACGTTCGCAATGACGATAAAATATTCCCGTTTATTGCAGTTTAGTTGCACTTTTGTACAAATAAACCTATTAGAACGCCTGTTTTTGCAAAATCGCTCATCATCAATATTGTGTTTACAAATTATACGAATAATGATAAAATGTTTTATATATAGACACAAACAGTACTATTTGCGAGGATAAAATGGACGATATTTTGCTCGAACCTTTGAAAGCGTATAAGGACGTTTACGAAAAGAAGTTCGATGAAAATGCAAAAAACTATTTCAAAAGCCTTGTCGGGCAATCCGCAATAGACGTTGCGAAAAACCGCGAGACAGTCGCCGAACACAAAAAGGAGCTTTCCGTTTTAAACGAACTGACCCGCAAGCTCTCGGGGCAAAAAGCGTTGCGCGGATTTTTGATATTTCTTGCCGTGGGGGGCTTTGTAATGCTCGGCATTGGCATTTATTTCCTCGTAATTGTAAGCACGACAATGGGCGCAATTCTCACCCCGATCGGCGCGGCGCTTGCGATAGTTACGATTGCGGTGACGGCAACGGTTTTAAAATCCAAAATCCAAAAGTTGCAAGAGGAGTGTCAAACGCAGGACAAAATCGCAAACGATTTAAAGACGGAGGCTTGGCGGCAAATGGCGCCGCTAAACGCCTTGTTCGAGTCAAACGTGACGAAGAAACTCATCGAAGAAACCGTGCCACTCATACAGATTGACGACAACTTCAATATGCGCAGATACGATTATCTCAGCGGAAAGTACGGCTTTGGCGACAACGCGGACAATCGCCGCTCGACTATTGCCATACTCACGGGCGAGATACTCGGCAACCCGTTCGTCGTGGACCGCGAACTCGTGCAAAGCGTCGGGAGCGAAACATACACGGGCACACTCGTCATCACTTGGACGACGACGTACAGAGACAACGAGGGTCACACGCATACGCAGCATCACTCGCAGACGCTCGTTGCGTCCGTCACAAAGCCGAAGCCCGTTTACTCTACGCAGACGAGGCTCATCTACGGCAACGAAGCCGCGCCCGACCTCACCTTTTCGCACTCCCCCTCGCACGCCGAGAGAATGTCCGAAAAGGAGCTTGAAAGCAAAGTAAAGTCCGGCGCGAAAAAAATCGAGCGCAAGCAAAACAAGCAACTCGACAACGACCGCTCCAACTTCACGGGAATGGGCAACGAGGAATTCGACGTGCTTTTCGGCGCGCTCGACAGAGATAACGAAGTGCAGTTCCGCCTGCTGTTTACGCCGCTTGCGCAGAGGAATATGCTGTCCCTTATGAAAGACAAGGAAACGTCATTTGGCGACGACTTCCATTTTTACAAATCCAAGTGCCTAAACTATATCTCGTCGGAACACTCCCGCAACTGGGATTTGGACACGGACTATTCGCGCTATCAGTCCTACGACGTGGACGATGCGTTCAACAGGTTTATGGCGTTTAACCGCAACTACTTCAAGTCGCTGTATTTCGACCTTGCGCCGCTCATGTCGATACCTCTTTATCAACAGCACAAGCCGCGCGAGTACATCTATATGGACGTGTATCCGCGCAACTACACGAGCTACGAATCCGAGTATGCGGTGAACAAAATGGGTCAAAATATGTTTTCCAACTCTCTCTCGCGCACGCAGTCCATACTCAAAACGAGCTTCCTCAAAAAGGACGGAAAGTCGGACGAGCTTCAAGTCACGGCGCACTCGTTCACGACCGAGGACAGAGTGGAGTTAGTCCCCACCCTCGGCGGCGACGGTCATATGCACGCCGTGCCCGTGCACTGGCTGGAATATATCCCCGTACAGCGCGAAAGCAGAGTCAAGCTCAAACAGCTCGATATGTCCGACAAGCAGTTCGGCAACAGACTCAACGAGGACAAGTTCAAATCCACCCTGTACAAGTTCGGCGGAGCGCACAGCTTTTCGCACGGACTGCTCTGCTCCCTCGTAGGCGACGGAGATTTATCGTTTGACAGGGATATAGACGAGGTATTATAATAATACAAATAGATTTTCTATCGGAGGTAACAAATGGCTAACGAACTCGACGAAATGAACGCCACTACCCTCGAAGAGGGCAAGGACGTCAGAGTTATCGCAAAACAACTTCCCGTCACAATCAAGGGCGGAACGAAGTTCTTCGACATTGTATGGTGGTTTTTGCCGCCCGTCATAGGCGGAGTGATTTGGAATATCATCAAAGCCAAAGCAAAAAGCCAACTGCAAAAGTTGCAACAAAAGATTCAGCACGACGCGTCGCAAATCGACAACTATCTCGAACAGCGCGTGCAAATCCTCAAAAACTGCGCAAGGCTCGTTGATAGGGCAATCGACCTCGACAAGGATACGTTCACAAAAATCGCCGCTTATCGCAGCGGAATGGACCCCGAAGCCGACAACGCCAGAAACGAGTATGCCGGTCAAATCGAGGAGGTCGGCATCGCAATCAACCGCGTCGTCGAAAACTACCCCGAGCTCAAAGCGCATAGAGAACTTGCCGACGCAATGCAACAAAACTCCTATCTGCAACGCGAGATAACCGCCGCGCGCGAGGTCTACAACGACTCGGTAAACGCTTGGAACAGCGCAATCTTCTCTTGGCCGACAAAGCAAATCATCGCCGCCAAAGAGGGCTATACGACGAGAATCCCCTTCTCAATCGACAGCAAAACCCGCGAGGAAGCAAGAGGCGACTTCTTCTAATCGGATAAAATCTAAAACTTAAAGAGGCGTAATTTGCGCCTCTTTCATTTTGTATTAAAACGGATTTATTATAATCTATCAAACCAAATTCGACTTTTTCAACACCAAGCCGCTGACTGCGCCTAAGCCTGCGCCGAAGATTGCTCCGCCGCCGAGACACATTATCACGTTTAATATGCTCGCGTTAAGCGGCGCCATCATCGGAAGCATTGTAAACAGCAACGCGCCCATCGCTATCGCGCACAGCACTGAAAGCCAAGTCTTTTGCTTTGCTATGACGCTTGCGAGCAAGCCGACCGCTACGTATATAAAGACTAAGCCTATCTTTGAAAACACACAGGCGACTATTCCGCCCGCACTCGCCGCGCCCGCGTCAAACGACAAGCCCGCTATCGCTCCGCCGAGCATCGCGCCGATAAAGAACGCCAGCACCATAATTACTCCAACAGTAAATCCCGCAAGCGTTTTCGATATGACGTAATCCCCTTTTTTGGAGCGCACCGCAAACAGATTTTTGGCATAGCCGCTTTTGAAATCCTCCGACACGAACACGCAAACCGCGATTGCAATCAAAAAGTAGATGAGATTGATGTTACACATTCCCGTAAGGTCCATAGCCATACCCGCGCCGCTTGCGGAACCTATAATTTGCCATACGCTCGTAAACGCTTTGACGGCTTCGCCTGTCTCGGGGTCTACGCTTGTCATCATTGAGGTCATCACCAGTATGAGTATAGGCAACGCGAGGCACACTCCCGCCAAGATATAGACCATAGGCATAGTGAAAGTTCTTTTAAAATCCACTTTCAACATGCTTTTCAGTTTTTTGGAAAAACTCTGTTTTTCAAATTCCATAATAAGTTACTCCTTTTTAGACGGTACGCGCGATTGCGCGGCAACGAGGCGCGTCAAGCCTCCTCGTTCATGAGGTCGATATAATACTCTTCAAGCCCGATTTTATCCTCTTTGACTTCGGTGACCAAAACGCCTTGCCCGTATAAAAACGCGACGATTTCCTCGGGCGCAACCGTGTCGTAGACGCGGATATATCCGTTTTCTTCCGACACGCTGTAATACTTGTTTTGAAGCAGTATCCTTGCGCCGTCCATATCTTTCGTTTTAAGCGCGATATAGGTGCGACAGCTTGCGTCCAGCTCCTCGGCGGTCATTTCCCTCACCATCTTGCCGCCGCGGATAATGCCGTAGTGCGTGGCAATCTTTTCAAGCTCGCCGAGTATGTGCGAGGAAATCACGACCGTGCAATTATACTTTTGCGTAACGTCTTTAAGCACTTCGCGCATTATCCTCATTCCGTCTGCGTCCAAGCTGTTGATAGGCTCGTCGAGCACGAGCAACGCGGGGTCGCCGAGCAAAGCCATAGCGATGCCGATGCGCTGCTTCATTCCCAGCGAGCAGTTTTTGTATTTGTTGGACGCCGAGCCTTCCATACGCACGGTTTTGAGCGCCTTTCGCACTTCCTCCTCTGCGTTTTTTACGTCGAGGTTGGCGGCTTGCAACATAAGGTTATTCCACACGCTGTAATTTGGGAAACATCCGGGAGACTCTATCAGCACGCCGATTTTAGCCCTTACGTCGGCGTCGGTGTAATCTCTGCCGAACAGCTTTATTTCGCCGCCGCTCGGGACGAGCAAGCCGCAAATTAGCTTTTCCGTCGTGGATTTGCCGCTTCCGTTTTCGCCTATAAATCCGTATATCGCGCCCTGCGGGACTGTCATATTCAAGCCGTCAAGCGCCCGTTTCTGTCCGAAATTTTTCGTAAGATTTCTTATCTCTATTGCATTCATTGTTATTCCTCCTCTCAATAAACGTCGCGCTTTGACAGCACCCACGAGCCGAGCACGTTATATATGACCGCCCACGCCAAGGACACAACAAGGCATATTATCACCGATAGGAAATTCGCGGATAAACAGGCGTACACGGACGAGCCGTAAAGGAAGATATTGAGCGCCGCCGAATTGCCTACGACCGCCGCCGCGCCGATTACGGGAATGCCCGTGCCGAGTACAAAACAAAGAGCGATTGAGATGCCGAACTTCGAGCGGAATATTACGTTGATAAACGTATATAGGCTTGCCCATCCCAAGCTCATAATCATCTTGCCGAGCAACGCGCATATTAGCGAGCCTGCGTTGACCTCGAACGATTTGCCCATAATCGCGCCCGCAAGTACGGTCGTCAAAAAGTACGTTGCGCACATGCAAACCATCGAAAACGCGCCCGTTATGGATTTGGACAGCATATAGTCCTGCTTCTTGGCATGGGTTGTGAAAAGCTGCTTGACGTAGCCGCTCTTATAATCGTGCCCGATGAATATGGACACCATTATTCCGCCGAATATAAACACCATATTCATATTTGCGTAGTCGCCCATATTGCGCACGACGTACAAGGGCTTTTCGACCGCTATCGCTTGCCAGGTATTCGTAAACTGGTCGGTCATTCCCAGCACCATAGCGGGGATAAACGCCGCCAAAAACAGAAATATGTAAAACATAGGCGTATGAAACAGACGATAAAAATCTACGCCCAACATTCCCTTTAAACGTCTGCAAAAGCTCGGGGATTCAAACTTCAATTCGCGTGTGTTTTCCATTATTGAGCCTCCTTATTCGACATCAGCTCGACGTAGTATTCTTCGAGTCCGATTTTATTCTTCGTTATCTCGCTTATCGCGTGTCCGCGATTTAGCAGGTGTTCGACGACGGTTTCACTGTTGTTCACGTCGTAAACGCGGATATGCTCGCCCTCTTGCCTGACGTTTTGGAACTTCTCCTTTAAAACAAGCTCCGCGCCTCTCATATCCTTGACCTTTAAGGATACGAATACGCGATTGCGGCTTTCCATCTCTTGCGCGGAAATCTCCTGTATCATTCTGCCCTGTCTGATAATGCCGTAGTGCGTCGCAATCTTTTCAAGCTCGCCGAGTATGTGCGAGGAAATCAGCACCGTCGCGGAATACTTTTCCGTTATATCCACGAGTATCTCGCGCATTATCCTCATTCCGTCTGTGTCCAAGCCGTTAATAGGCTCGTCGAGTATCAAAAGCGCAGGCTCGCCCAAAAGCGCCATCGCAATGCCGATACGTTGCTTCATTCCCAGCGAGCAACTCTTAAACTTGACTTTCGCAGAATCCTCCATTCGCACAATCGAAAGCACCCTCTTGATTTCCTCGGCTCTGTTCTTAATGCCGAGATTTATCGCTTGCATCATCAGATTGTCCCACACGCTCGAATTCGGAAAACAGCCCGCGTTCTCGATTAGCGCGCCTATCCTCGTCCTCACGCCCGCGTCCTTGAAATCCCTGCCGAACAGCTTGATTTCGCCGCCGTCTGGAACGAGGTGTCCGCAAATCAGCTTTTCCGTCGTGGACTTTCCGCTTCCGTTTTCGCCGATAAATCCGTAAATCGCGCCCTGCGGAATCGTCATATTCAGATTGTCCACCGCGTACATTCCGCGAAAGCTCCTGGATAAATTTCTTATTTCAACAGCATTCATATCTCTTGCCGCCTCCTTTTTCTACATTGTGAAGCGCGATTGTAGATAAATCGTTAATGTGAAATAAAATATCCGTAAACGTTTTGTAAAAATTTTGTAAGCAAATTGACTTAAAAAAGCGCAACCCTGCGCCTCTTTTTATTGTGTTGATATATCTTTTTTAAATTTACACTTAGGAAAATTCGAACATCCGTAAAATTTTCCATACTTGCCGTTTTTTACAACGAGCTTTCCGCCGCACAGCGGGCAAAGCCCGTGCTCGACTAGTTCATTTTTGTGCTTGATATTTTTGACGTGTTCCGCCTCGCCTATGGGACAACTCGTCTTTAAACGAATAATTCGATTGTAATAATCTCTCATCTGTTCTGCCGACAGATGCACTCCCGTATCGCAGCTTCTTATGAGCTTTAACTCGCGCAATAGATATATCGACTGCGAGCTGACCCCGCTTACGTCCGAGTCGTTTAAAAACACCACTACGTTGAAAAAAATTCCGCCGCTTACTCCAAGCGCGTTTGCAAGATTGTAAATATGCTTCTGATTTTGTTTTACGGGATTGCGTAAATATTTGATTTCGCCGTCGTATCTGCGTTGCTGCACCCATTTTTCATCTTCATCGTTGCCGAAAATTCTTCCCGCCCAGTTTTTGGTTTCTATCACCCAAATGCCCGACTTATTTATAAGCACGTGGTCTATCTGACTTGAATTCCCCGATTTCGACATAAAAAGCAGGTCGTTTACGACGTATTGCTCGCCTTCCACGGTTTTTCCCAAAATATTAGCAACGACTTCCTCTCCCTTTTCACCCTGCTTTCGCTGTGCTCTTATTTCTTCATTGGGAGTGTCGGATTTTTTAAATTTTACGGCGAGAACTATTAAAATGATTATTACAAACGCAACAACCGCACCTATGATTGCGAAAATCATTGACTACACCTCTTTTGCAAGTTCTTTCTGCGTTTAATCCGCTTGTTTATCGCCCCTATCGATTTCCCGATAAGATAAATTGTGCCTACAACTAAGACAAAATAGAAATTCATTGTCATATCATATTCTTTTTTCGTCATTCCGCCGCAGTATGTTTTACGAGCCATTGTTACACTTCCAAAAAATATCTTATCGTCAACGTGGACGAATAACCGCTTGCAGTTTGATGGATAATAATGTCGCCATCGTTCATTGCTTGCTTCATAGCATTGCAAACGATAGGCATACGGCTCTTTAATTTTAGCGCATTGTGTATATCGTTTGAAATTAGGTCGATATACTTATGTCCCTTTTCTTTCGCCGCTTGTTTAAACTCAATGATATAATTTTTTACGTCCAAAGTGCTTGTTTTCATTATATTCTCCCTTTTCTCCTCTGATAGTTTTTTAACTTGTTCTTCCAATATGCAAATTCGATTTAGCATATCAATAATAACTTTATCATAATCCATAGTTATGACCTCCTTTCATTCTGTATTATAACACATATTTTAAGAATGTCAATAGAATTCTAATGGAATTCTTATGGATTTTCATTCCTGATATTTAAATCCAATATAAGCGCCAAAAGGATAAATTTGTTATACTAAAAACGAAAAAGACGCAACTGCGTTGCGTCGTAATATTTGGTATAGCGGCAGGGTTGCCTGCTTTAAAATCGCCCCCGTATGAATGGAAGTTACGCTATCTTTGCAGCCGACGGATACTACGTTCATACACAATTACCGCCGACAGCTTGGTGGAAACAATAGGACTCGAACCTATGACCCCCTGCTTGTAAGAGGCTTCAAAACCCTACTAAACAGTAGCATTTTTGACAATTTGACACCACTTGACCCCAAAATTTAAAGCGATTGAAAATTTATTTTGACACCTCATAAATCTCGCTTGTGGCGGGCATATAAGCTCGTGTACGCGTGTATGCGTGCGTGTGCGCGGCTTAACGCTTTATTGCTTACGCGCGCGCGTGCGCGCGAAATACTAGCGCGCTTGCGCTTGCAGACTCTGCGAGTTTTAGTCGCTTACAACGTGGATATATGCACAACTATTTGAGTTGCACACATACCCACATTTTTAGCGCGACAGCCCGAAGCGGGTGTAGGTTGTTAAGCATTTATCATACAAAAATCAAGTAGGTTATTTCTTTGTTGGATAAGCTCCGTGTGAAACACCTGCGCGCTAGCGCGCTGAGTTCCCCCTTACCCCCAAAAATAATGCACTCAAAGTGCATTATATCGGATAGCTTTGTCCGGATTTCCGACAGTCCGGCAAGACCACAGCTGAACATTATATCCGCTGTCTACGGCTCTGAGCAGTCACTTATTTTGCGTGGGCTGAGCCTTCAACCGTTTTACCACTACGCGCAGACGTCTTGAATCTGCGCACGGTGCGCGCTTAGCTCATCAGCTGTAAGAGCGTCGCCCGGTTGCGTTTTTAACCCTCTCGGTTTAACCTCACGAGAGCAAGGAGGCATTATTCAGTTGTACGGGTGCAGTGTCTGCACTGTTGCTACGGTCGGTCAATCAGAAGCGCGCCAAGATGCCCAATATGTACCACGTCGGGTTGGAGACCGCTTCGGCTTTCTTTATTCGAGCGTCAACGGCAACTCCGATTTGCTCCCACGTTATATGCTCCGCTATCCGACGGAAGTCCTCAGCCGTCATCAGACGATTGCGAAACATACGCGGGCGTTGTAACGAACAGCCCAACGCAAGCGCCGACACGACCTCGTCTATGCGGGTTTTAATAATCTCATCGTGAAAATATTGTTCACCCTGCGTCTCACGGTTTAACGTCTCCTGTATCTGCGCCTTGTAGTGGGCGCGTTGCAGTTCTTGTACTCTCATTGTTCAATCCTCCTAAATTTGTTTATATCTCCCCCTTACCCCCGCTGAGAGGGCATAAGAGGTGGTTATCTGATATGGTTATATTGACAGCGCAAGCGCGCGCTGATTGCGTTCTGAGTGATTATGTTGTAAAACGGTTGACAAAACATATTTAAGGGTGTAGAGTATAGGCAAGGTAGCGAACTCAATCCCTTGTTGGATTGTTTATGTCGGCGGATTTTATCTGTTCCGACCCGCATGTGAAACTAATGACGATTAGTTTCGGTGGGATAGCGACGGCTATTCTGCGAAGAGATAGCGCGCGCTATCTCTTATTTTTTGCGCTTTTCTGTTTTGAGAGTCGTCCTGTATGACGCAGAACACGGCTTTTATCTCGGCTTCCGAGCTTTGCGCGCGGCTTTTCTTCCGGGAAAACGTCTTTATCGGATACTTTGAGACGCTTGCCTGACATTCGATTATCGCTAAACGTTTCACTGTCTACCCCTGTACGTCTTTCCAATCCATAGCGCGTAGCATTTATCTCGACAAGTGCTTTATCGGCATTCTTGCCGTTCTCATCGAAAATCTTGATTGATTTGAGCTTGGACACCGTCTGATTTTTACCGTCATCAACGACTACAACGTAATTGCGTTGCTTTTTTGGCTCGGGGTCTATGTACTTCGTCTCTCCGCGCCATATCTCGCCAACGTGGTTTGTCTTTGATGACTTCTTTTGCGACGGCTTACTCTGCGCCTGCGAGCTCTTGGCGGGCTTTGCGGGCTGTTTCGGTGCAGTGGTTGCGGGCTTCTTCGGCTCGGACTTCTTTTGCGACGTGGGCTTAGCCTGCGCCTGCGTTTTGTGTTTCTTCTGCGAGCTCGCCGCCGATGCGCGCGACTGTGCGGATTTTTTGGTGTTTTTTTTCTTTGCCATAGTGCATACTCCTATGTATAAAAATTCAGTATTTTTGTATAAATCGGTCTATTTTTAGACGGACTATTTATCGGATTTTGTTTCAAACTTCGCTCTCAGCGCGATTTACGGGCTCTGTTTGTTCGGAATTTATCCAAAGCGCGCCGCATTCTAAGCAATCGGGGTCATAGCGTTGGTCGTATTGCACGTTGTGTAATCCCTCGCAATAGCATTTCCCATCGCAACGTATCGGCTTTGCTTTGTAGCAGTCCTTATCTAACTTCTTGCCCCTCAATAAAGCTCTCTCTTTCATAAATCCTCCTTTATCTGTAACTCAGAATAATAACTCCGGTGCTTACACTCGAAATCGCACCTCGATTTTTAACCCCCGTAAGGGACTACGTTATAACCGCAGCTTTGTAACAGCGCTCATTAACTGCGCTGTCGCACTTCGATTTTTAACCCCAAGACAACGCCATAGCTTTTGCCACTCCAATCAGAGTCTTGCTTCTGTTCTTCTGTCGCCACTTGCCTTTGCTGTTTTTGAATAGCGGATAGCTTTCAAACGTCCACGTAGGTTCGACCACTTTCGTAGGACAGAGGAACGGCAAGCCTTTCAACCATAAATACGTCTTTTTGGATACGGGCTCTCCGAAGTAGTACGGTTGTATAACTTGCTGAGGCTCGGGGATTTCAAAGATTTTCATCGGAACGGGATTTTCTATGCAAATCCTGTCGCAATCCGCGTTTAGGATTGCGAGAAAGAACTCGCGCGCTTTTATTCCTTTCTTATAACGGTCTGCGTCAAGCTCTCCGTCCTTGCGCAGGTTAGCCGCGCCCGCTTTTGATAAGTACGTGCACGGTGGGAATGCGAGTATCATATCCCACCTGACTATGGTGTGCGATTGCCCGTCGCAGGTGCGGAACGTACAATTCCCGTTTAGCAACGGCGCAACGTCCGCCCATATGTGCCACTCCGGCTTGCCGCCCGAGCAGAACTCAATATCGCAGGAGTACGCCTCGTGTCCGAGTTTGCGAAACTCGGCGCAAACGCGTTGGCTCTCCTCGCAAGCTACTAATATCTTCATAGTTCAATCCTCCTAACCCTTGCGGGCGTTTATTGTTTATTTCTACGTGCGCGCTCTATGGCTACACGCACGCGATTTACAGCTTTGGATATACTGTGCTCGGTGAGCACAAGAATACAGCCGTCCTCGGTGATGAGCGTAACGTCGTAGTTGGATTTAGACGAGCGGTGTAGCGCAATGGCAAGCCCAATCGACTGATTGATATATGTAAATCCTTCCGAGGAGAACGCCGCGTAGTCGTTCTCCGGCGGCTTGGTTAGAAACTCCGTATGCTCTTGCCAAAGTCCTGTGTCTCGAATTTCCATTTTTCAACTCCTTACGACAGGGACGCCTCTCAAAAATTTAGGCGCTTTTGTGAACGGAATTAAAATTCCGTCCCCAAAAGTCAGCGGAAATAAATTTCCGCTATTCGAGCGGTTTCCTACTGCGTAATTCCCCGTAGTTGCCGCTCTACGCCAAAGCAAAACTGCGTTTTTGCTTTGGCGACTGTGTGTTGCGTTTTTCTTGCTATAAAAACACAATTCTGATGCCGTTATTTAGGGAGCGTCCCTATATTAGGGAACGTCCGTTTATTTGCCTGTTTTGTGCCTGCTTGGTCACATATTCAGACCTTTGGGAGTGGTCCTATTGTGTGATACACAGGCTTTTTGCACTTGTCATATGACGTTTCTTTTGCGCCGTGGCTGTTCTTTATATACGTGCATTCTCCCATCGGACAGTTGCAACAGTCATAATGGCAGTTTATACACTTGTAGTTTTGCTCGCATTTTACACACACAGGTTTTAATTTCATAGCTCCTCCTCCCTTACGGGCGGGGGAGAAAAATATTTTCCTCCCCCCAAGTAAGTTGACAACTTACCTATATAATAGTAAGATAATAGCGTACTGTCAACCATTAACTTACTAATTTTGCTACTATAAGGCAAAAGAGGTATGTTATGTTATTTACTCAAAGATTTAACGAAGCTATCAAGCAATCGTCTATCTCCCAAGTTCAGCTTGCTAATCAGATAGGTATTAGCAAGCAGTGTATTAGTGATTTCAAAAGCGGAAAGTCGTTTCCGTCAATTCAAACGCTCTTTGCGATTTGCAATGCGTTGAACATATCTTCCGATTACCTCCTCGGTTTATCCGATTATTGAGCTATGGCAGTTTTTAACGACCGATTTAATGAGCTTGTAGTTACAAATCAAGTAAATTTAACTGAGCTTGCCAAGTTTTGTGGCATTGCCAAATCGAATGTATCGAATTGGCGCAAGGGGACAAACGTCCCATCACTTGAAGTGTTTACTCTCGTTTGTAAATATCTTGACGTTTCTGCCGATTATCTCCTCGGTTTATCCGACTACTGATTTTTGTTAGATATGCTCTTGATATATCGGCGGCAGTCTCCAAGCCCGCCTGCATATAAGCGCTTCCAACCCGTATAAAGCCGTCTGCCCTTGTTGTCTATCGGTTGTCGCCACACGCAGTAGCCGCCGTTGTCACCGTCTTTTAGGAGATGAATTATGCCGTTATTTACGGTTGTTTCGCTTCCGAGCTTAACTACGTTGTTTTGTTTCCTTTTCTTCTTTCCGAACATTTTTGTTGCCTCGCTATTGACTTTTTTATAAAGTTGCGTATAATAGTTATTGAGATATGCAACTTCGGTTGCTATCCGAATTGTAATGTTGCCGTCCTTTGTGGCGGCAAACCTTTTATTTTTTACGCCCTTTTAATTTGCGCAAAACGATTTGATTTCTTTGTCTATATCTGCTTTCTTGCAAATTGGCTCGTTTAATCTCGTTTGCCTGCGCAGGAGTAATATCGCGCTTAGTGTTACGTGCTTTCTTTATCACGTGGTTTTTATCGTTTATGACAAGCGGATTGCCGTTAACGTCCTGCGTGTAGATTTGATTGCCGTGTGCGACAAAGCCCTTGTCGTTGTCGAATTCCGTTCCGTTTTTATCGGACGTAGTATATTTGACAATGGCTATTTGATTATTGCGATTGCTGTCCACTACGGTTGCCATACGTCTCTTGGTGCTTTTCCCGTCCGCCCCTGCTAAAAGGTTGTCGTGCGTATGTACTAACGTTCCGTTAGGTATGGTCGATGATACGTTTTTTCTTTTTGACATATTATTTCTCCGTTTCGCTCGTGGCGTTCTCTGCGCGACGTGCATTGCGCTTGCAGTAGTCGTCTACTGCTTCACGGCTTAGGCTGTCGTCCGGGTGCGGCGCACAGGAGAAGCTCTTGATATTCTTGTACCAATACGGCTCGCCGGAATAGCTGTTGTAGCGGTCGTAGATATTGCCGTTGTAGATACACCTGCATTTCTTGATATAACTTTCTTGTTTGATAAAGTCTCCGAACTGGCTCAGCGCTTGGCTCTCTTGGTGTAGCTGATTGCTTATCCAAAGAAAGTCCCACACGGTGCGGATAACGTGGTTTTCCTCGCGTCGTGCGAACTGCCACCACTTGCGCGGCTCGTCGTCTGAGTAGTAGTCCTTGCGGCGCAGAATATAAAACACGTCGGTCGCAAGGGCGCGCACGGCGGCATCTAATCGTCCGAAAACCTGCACGTCGCCGATTATTGTCATATGGTGGTGTCCGCCCCACTTATAAGCGTCTATAACGTTGGCTTTCTGCCGTGCGCCGTCTTTCCACGTGCGCGCGTTTAAAACTGCGTCCATTTCCTCCAAGCAAACCATCGCATACGGGGGAAAATGAGCGTCGTTTTCCGTCTCCGGGAGCGCGACGTCCAACACGTCTGCGTGATAGGTCTCCAAGTAGTTCTCGGTGAGGTACATTTTGTTTTTGGAGTAATACAGGTGCTCGGGTAGCTCCAAGCCGTAGTCGTCTTGCTCGTTGATTTTGTCTACTTTCTCTTGCGCGAGTGCCTGCCGCTCATCGGCGTGATAGGTCGCGTCCGTATCCATAATCGCACAGCTTAACGACCCTTTGCCTGCACGTTGCCGTCCGCATATGATATAGACTCCGAACGGTAGCATTTGCTTACGCAGTTCTGCGTCGAACGTGAACGGTTCTTCGGTCACAACTCTCAGAATTTTTATTAGCTTTACAAGCCCTCTGATTAGTAACCAAAGGACTATGACGCTGACAACACCGATTGCCGCGTATATCAAACATCTCAATGCGGCGTTGCTCGGCATTATTGGAGCTCTCCTTGCAATTCGTCTAAGTAATCCAAAAGCTCAAAGCAAGCCGCATTCTTGTTTTTGACCTGCACTTCAAGTTGAGCAAAGTAATCTTTGCGGTCGGCTCTTTCTCTGCGCCAAGCGAAGTAGCGCGCAAGCAAAGACGGTCGCTCGTCGTCATCTGCCTGCATTTCGTCACTCTTTGGCTGTCGCTCGGACGTAGCTTCGGATTTAACAACAAGGAGCGTCTCTGACTGCGACGTGACGTCGCTCGGTTTAGCGGACGGCGCAACGCCCTCTGCTTGCGCAATCGCTTCGTCCACCGTCATCTGTCCGGGAAGCTCGCCGTCGTCTTCCGCTATCAAGTCGTGCGCCGACGTCTTTTTCGAGTTCGTCTTTTTCGAGTTCGTCTTTTTCTCGGTCGCCTCCTGCTTGGGCGGCGTAGATTTTTCTTTTTGCGGGAGCGGCAAAACCTCATCAAGCGTCGGCTCGATTTTAGATACGTCGTCATCAGAGCTTTGCTCGCGCCCATTCTCAACGTAAGGCATTGCGTTTTTAATGGGCTTAACGAGCGGGTCTACAAGCTCCTCAGAATTGTTGCGCGCGATAATCTGCCACAGCTTGATACGCAACTCCTGCAATACCGACTCAATGTCCGAAAGCCCCGAGTTGCGACGTGGCGTAGGTTGCACGTATCGCTTATTCCTCTTTCTGCACATTTTTCAATCCTCCTTATTTTGTAGCTAATTTGCGGCGGCGCAGATTGCCTGCCATAGAGTCTGCCACGCCTGCGCATAAGAAATCCCTGTTGCGGCGGCGTATATCGGCATTCCCACGAACGCGAAGAGGGAGAAGAAAAATACCCCGATAACCAACACGCTCAAACACCACCTTATTGCTCTTTTGGGAAACATAAGTCCACCTCCTTACAAAATGATAGACGGCGGGTCTATCGTCAAACTACCGACAACTGGCATCTCTTTAAAGATAAAAGCGAAATCCTCTTTGTACGTAACGTTGTTATAAGCGTTAGTGAGCTGGCACTCGACATAGAACGCGTCAGAAATGCTATACAAGCCTGAGTGTGCGGTTGAAATTCTCACTTCCGAAAATCCATACGTGTTGCTTTTTGCATTGTTTAAGAGGTTAGTGTTGAGTCGACTATTGACTTCTATTGCCTCGTCGGCAGAAATGTAACCATACGAATATTTGTACCTTTTTACACTCTGCATAATGTCTTTAAAATCCGGATTGGCAGGAATACATTTGGGAAGAAAGTATCCGAAAAATCTTTCCATATGGACTTTATATCTATCCGACTCCAAATCCACAAAACCAAAAGCCTTTTGCGGCAATGTCCAAACATTTTCTCCGATATATCCGTACAGATTTGTGACAAGCTCTTCTGTGCCTGTCTCCTTAAAGTTGTCGAAGTAATTGTCTAAATACTTGGCTTGGGCGCTTTCGCTAAGACCAAGAGTGTATATCCTTGCAGTTGCAGCGTTTGCGACAAAGAAATTCTTATAATTTTCGTTCATTCCGAGGGTGATAGTCTGCGTGATTTCCTCATCGACCGTGCCGATAGATTTAGCGATTATCGGGGTGATTTTTGCCGAACCCTCGTTGTTTTCGTTTTCGACCTTTTCAATATTGAAACCCTGCACCTCGTATTTGCAGGCATAATCAACTGTGCACGTTACGTAGACTTCCTCGTAGTTCTTTACAGCCGCTTTGACTGTTATTTGCTCTCCAAACGCTTTCTTAACGCTAACCGTAGCGGTGAAATTGCCGGCTCTGATAATGGTAGCGTACTCTGTTACCGCTTTGCCTTGCGCCCATTCGCTGTCGGGATTTGTGAAATCAATGCTCCACCTTATATCGACGTTGGCGTTCACGTCTGGGGTGACCGTCAGGGAAAAATCGGCAGTTTTCTCCTCGGCTACGAGTAACTCGGACGAGTCAATGCTAAGTAGCGCAATGCCGGGCGCGGGGTCTTCCGGGGTGACAATCACATTGCCGCTATCGAACGGCGGTTCTGTACTCTTATAATCGGCTATTTTATTGTGCAGAACCACGTTGCTTGCAATAGATAATCCGAGCGCAGCAAGCACCGCCACACTCAGCAAGGCAACGACAATTTTTGCGATTACCTTTCCTGTTGGTCTTTTCTTGTTCTTTGCTTTGCTCATAGATACTCTCCTTAATAGTTGATAGTTATAGTGAAATCAAGCTGATTTTTTATTGCCTCGATAACCGCGGCTATATTCGCGTATTCCTTAGTCGTATTTAAGTGGTTTTTTAGATATATTCCACAACCAAACTGCCAAATTGCTCCGTCAGTGGTTACAAAGCTGGGGTTTATAACAACGTCATACGTCCCGTATTCTGTTGCAATCGTTCTCTCGATTATACCTTTTGTGTATGAATTGAAATATACGGGATAAGTATGGGGACTAACCCCGTTCCAACGAAAATCAATTTTTTTGGTGACTTCATTTTGGCTTTGCTCCCTATCCACGAGCGTCAACGTCTCATATGTGTACAAATAAACCTCGCTATAAATACTTCCGTCGCCAAACGCAAAGCTCGCTTTATAACTGCCGTTTAAGTTAAGACCTTTAAGCTCGATGGGATAGTCTCGATAAATAACGCCGCTAAACTTAAACTCGGAGAGGTCTACGTTTGGGCTTATAGAGGCGTATGCCGACTCAGTCGAATATTTGCTTTCGTAGACGTAGTACGGCGCGTTGGCGGCATTTTCCAAGTATTCCTCTTTGTCGTCAAAATTGAGGTCTACGTGTAAGCGCGACGGGACAAATTCATAGATAAAAGTATTCTTGGGCAGGTCTGTCGTCGAGACGTTGCCGGCATTGCTGAACGTATCCGATATAGGTTTTTCTATAAGGCGGATATTAAATCCCTTGTTGACAAGCTGATTGATATATCCGACGTAGGTATTTCTGTCAAAATAGATATAAAAATCTGTGCGTTCCGTATAAAATCTGAATTCGATTGTAAAATCAACCGTGGTTATGCTTTCATCGGCATTGCGGAAGTTGAGCGACACCGGGCAACGTATAATGCGCGACAACTTGTTAGCTTGGATTTTTACGCCGTTGATATACAGGACATAATCGCATTCGTCCGGACGATAGTTGAGCTTCTCCAACGTCTTAATGTCAGAGTAACCATAGCCTTTGACAAACGTTAAGCTCGTCACCGTATACGATAGGAAAACGCTTTCATCTTCGTTGAGGTCGAGGTCATACTCGTCGCCGTCAAGGTGTGTTATCACGGGCTTGCCGTACACCTCGCTCGACGTGCGGAATTCCTTAGTTATATCTGACGACGCAAACGAGCCAAGTATGATAACGGCGATAGCGATAGCCGAAACCACCGCGAGTATCACTGTTTTATATTCGTTAAAAAATTTGGAGAATTTCATATCTGCACCTCGCTGAAATGGGTGACGACACAATCCTCGTTCTTGCGATTGTGAACGGAATATTGCGCGTCCGTCGGAATGTACTTGCGCCCGACGGTGGCGTCGTAGAATTCGTAAAAGAGTGGGTATGTATCTTGATTGAACGTCAAATCAATGCTCGATACGTTTATGCAGTCGTACATAATCCCTACTATCGGATAGTCCGCCGCGAGGAAAAACGTATTACTTAAATCAAGCAAGATAGCCACCGTATCAATTCGCCCTGCGCGCAAGGTGTTTTTCACGTCGTCCTTGACATATGCGACGTAGCCGCCGTATTCTTTGCAGTATCTATAATCGAAGTCTTGATAGGTCAGTATGACGTTTTGCTCCAAGCCCGTATAATCGGTGAGCATATTGTCCGTCTCTATAAGCGTGAAATCCGCGTCGTCCTTGAACATTCCGAAATCGCTTTCATTGGCACGGAGCATTCCGTCGCGGTGCTTTGTGACCTTAACGGCAAAATACTCGTTTTGATACTCTTGGTAGTTTTCAAGCGACGTCCATTCGTCTATGCTCCCCACCGCCTTTTTCAAGGTGAAATAGTTAGCCAAATCGACGAGCGATAATATGTTAGTGCCATAGCCCACGTTGTTTGAAAGCACTGCGCTCGCAAGCTCGTTATAAAAATCAGCCATAGTGTAGTTGCGGGTTTCCTCCCACGTCTCGTAGTAGGTGTCCCTATCCCATACGTTATGTTCGCCAAGTACGACGGACCTAAAAACCTTATTTAAGCCAAGCGTTAAAACAGTTTCGGCGACGGATTTTGATGACACATTGCGGTGTGATACCGTATACGTTCCGTCCATAACGACGGCGATGGGCATATCGTCGATTTTTAAGTACAAATTTGTTTTGCCGGGTTCGACAATCTCTTGACCGAGCGACTTCCACGATGCCGCACCGTCTTTGGTGTAGTTGTACATAGCTGTTTCTTCTTCGTAGACATACTGCACGCCGAGCTGACGTACCGCTATGCAGTCTTGCCCGGAGTACGCATTGAAAGAAATCTCCAAGACCTTTTTGCCGCGTCCGTCCTTATTCTCCCAATAGTGGACTTCGAGGAACTGACGTTCGTTGCCGTTCTCGTCTATGATTGAATTGACATAAGTTGTGAGGTGGGTTTCCGGTCCTTTATCGGGATTGAGCTTGATATAAACCCAAAACACGCAGGTCATAATCGCCAACAGCCCGATTATCATCAGAAGACAGGCAACTATGCTGACCGCTATATCAGATGATTTTTGTTTCTTTTTAGACATAGTTTCTACCTCGGTTAAAACAGGTTTATAATCCCTTTCAAAATTCCGTCCGGGAGCTTAGCTTGCGCCGCCATAACGCACACAACGATTAGCGCAACAACGACAGCCGCGGCGAATAATATAGTGAGAAATTTACTCATTGTTTGCCTCTTGCCTCCTTTTAAATATTCGGCTGTAAAATGCTTCTGATTGTCCAATAGTCCTCGCTGAGATTGTCTACATACATATAAACGCCTTGCGCGCCGCCGACGGCAAAATACTCGTCGGTGAGCTCTATGTATAGCTCCGTTTCAACACCGTTGCTCTCGAAGTAATACTCGTAGTCATAGCCTTCGAAGGTTTGCTGACCGAAGAAAACGTAGACAAAATCCTCATATATATAGTCCTCGGCGTGACCAACTCCGACGACAAAATCCGCGACGTAATGATAACCGTCTTCGGAAGTGTCAACGCTTACTGTATAAGGCAGGGAGGTGAGATTTTCACGCCACAACAATGAGGAACAACTAACCGTGCACGTGGCTTTTATGTCCGGGTAGTTACGGACAGATGCCTCCACTATGATTTGTCCCCAAAATTGCTTAATAAGGACTATCGATGCCTGTGATGATCCGTATGAAAACGGTTCGAGAAAGAGGTAGTCGTTAGCATCTTTCTCGTCGGGGTTAGGGTCTGCAAATCGCATACTCCAATTTATTTTGGCATCAGCATTTTCTGGGGAAAAAACGACAGTCAAAGTCTGTACAGGTGGCGCAGGCACAGCCACGACCGGATCTGACGCGATTAAGGGCATAATCTTATTGCCGTCGTTATCGGGAAAATCAAAAATCAACATAGTTGGGTTATCATCCGACTTGCCTTGGTCGTCGTCGGATGCCGAAGCTGTGAGCTCCTGCCACTTTTGGTACTGTAAAACGTTGAACGCAATAGACAGTCCGAGCGCGGCAAGGATTACGACGCATAGAACCGCAACGATGATTTTCAATGCGATTCTGCTTTTTGTCTGTCGTTTGGATTTTGCTTTCATAGCTACCTCCTTAGTTGCCAAACGGTGTAAACGCAAATATAGTGTCCACAAGCTCGGGCGTAGGACAACTTTCTTTTTCTAAGTCCGGGAAGCCCTCCTCGGGGACGAGGTCGTAGAAATAGTAGAGATAGACTTCGTCAAGACCGTATTCATCGAGAATTTCATCGGGTATAATGATTTGTCCGTTTTCAGATACAATGCAAAGCGTATGCCCATCGGTTATGTCGCCGAAATCACCCGTTATGTATTCGTAAATGCGTACGCGACCTTCGTCCATAAACATAATGTTTATTTCGTAATTATCATCGTGATTGTCCTCAATAATCAACATAAAAGCGGCTGCGTCGGGGTCGAGTATCTCTCCTAAGGTCATACTTCCGCTACACGGCTGTTTAGCGGCATAGAGAAAGAAGCCGCCATTGCCTGCATTGTCTTTGAAATGATAAAGCTCGTCCTCCGAAACGTTGATATAGAGGTGCTGTCCGTCGTCGTCGCGGAACGAAACGGGCGTTCCCGGCTCTATCGTGCGGAACTCCTCGATAGGCGGCTCGACGGGTGTATTAGGCTCGTCGGGCGTATCGGGAACGGTGGCGGGCTTATAGCTCCCAAAAGACGAAGCCGCGAAAACTTTATTTATGTCCTCGATACTGTTTACGTCCGCCTGCCCCTCCAACTCTCCGATAAGGACGTTGACGAACGGCGTAATGTAAACAGTATCAAATCCCATTTCTTTTAAGGCTACTTCGCTGAATGATACTAAGCCGTCATCGGATACTTGTACTGTATGCGGGTATTGTCCTGTCCCGTAAAAGCCTTTACGATAGTTGTATAAATTCAACATTCCAATAGAGGACAAAATATCATTATACAGAGCATCTTCTTTCCAACCGGCAATAACAATGCCCCCGTATTCGTGAATGTCGGATAGTATAAAAAATTCCGCATAATCCAGTTGCTGTTTGATAAGGAGTTCGGCGTTTTCCTCGGTACAATCATACGGGTGCGTGGTCAATAGGAAGATAAACCCGGCGCTTTTTTCGGTAAACTCTCTGACTGTGGACTCGTCCATATTTATGTACAAGTGCTGTCCCTCGCCGCCTGCGCGAAGCGTTATAGGCTTTGAGAAGTCTAACGGCGTGACCGTGTCTTGGTTCGGAGTGCCAAACGCCGACGTTATCTCCTGCCACTTTTGGTACTGTAAAACGTTGCCTGCAATAGACAGTCCAAGCCCGCCGAGGACCGCCACGCACAGAAGCGCAACGACGATTTTCAAGACGATTCTACTTTTGCTTGTAGGTTTTTTCGATTTTGCTTTCATACTTTGCTCCTTTAATCTGATATATTTTCGTTTGACTTTTATCCAATTATCGTGTAAGATGACCTCAAAGAAGTGTCTTAGGTTCCCGAGCTTATCGGACGCTACCGTTGCAGAACAGCGAATTCAGTTTCGACGTGCGCACTTCTTTTTTTATTTACGCTTTTTCTTACGGTCGTTTTTGTCGGTTATTTTCTTTGCCGTAGCTCGGTCGTTTTTGCTTAGTCTCCAACCCTTTTTGCGCGAGCCGAATTGACTCTTTTTATCCTGTTCGCTTTTGGGCTTTATGTACGCGGGTCTTTTGTCCTGCGGGTTCGGGTTTTGTTCGAGCGGAATGTTCTTCATATTGCGCGTTATAGGGGCGTGAGTAATGCCTAAAAATTTATACTCATCTCCGACTTTCTCGTAGATATACGCAGGGTGTCCGCTACGTTTATGGTCTCTGATTTCGTTTCTTGGTTCGTTCTTCCTTGCCATACTTACTCCTCAATAATTTGAAAGTCGATACTTCAAGTCGTCTGCGATTACTTGGATACACTTGCTCACGGCTTCGATTGCGGCTTCTCGGCGCGCTACGTCGCAGGGGTGCTCGTCGAGCAGTGCTCCCTCCTGCGCCTCATAGAGCAGGTTGTCGTGATAGCGCGTCAAAAGGTCCAACGCCTGTCCGAGCTCCCCAACGCTAAGCTGTTTTGTGTTTCCGACCATATTTCAATCCTCCTCGTTACGTTCTGAAAACTCACGCAATCCCGCTATGCAGATTGCGTCGTCCAACTTTTCATTTTGTTTGCTGTTCTCACACAGCTCGGTCATCGAGCTGTACGCGCAGACACTGCAACAGTCCACTCCGCTATTTAGCAGTAGCTTCCCTAAGTATTCGATAAACTTGCTATCGCTATCGGCGCGCTCCTCAGAGTGAACTGCGTAATCGAGTTCTTCTATTGCGCGGTCGAGCTTGCTCAACGCCGACACGAGCCGTCCGTGTACGTCTCTATAAGCGTCATCAGTAAATGTGATTGCGATTTGACTGCCGACTTTGTACAGCGTGCTTATCATCTCTTTGATATTGCGAACGTTCTCATTGTTCATATTCAATCCTCCTTGTTGTCGGGGTTTAGCAGTGGCGGAGGATTGACTGTCAACCACTGCGCGCTCCGACGTGTATCCTCGCGGCTTTGCGCCGAAAAGGTCTTATTGATAATAAAAATCCCTCGTACGCACGCGCGCGCGAGGGGTGAAACCGTGTTTGTTGCTTTGATTAAATTTTTGGAGTAGTAGTCGTGTCATATTCACTCTTTATTCTCTGCGACCGACAGGGTCAGTCGCAGAGGTCTTCGTCATCGTCGGGAACAGCGTTGTTCTCGGTGTCGGTGTTTGACTTGCGCTTAATATTTCTGATTAACAACACATTCAGAATTATTGTGTTGACAAGCGTGATGCAGTTCAAAATCAAAACGATTAGATTAGCTATTGTCATACACCCTCGCTAAATCCTGAGATGCCAATATAGTCAATCGTTGCAATTTTATCGTTGTAAAATAAGTTCAACCAAAGGTTGCCGGAATAATATTTGCAATCTCGTAATTGATTGTTGAACTCAATGATTTCAGAATAAAGAATTTCATTTCCTACAAGATTTTCTTCAATATGCTCCAAGCGATATTCGAGCACTTCTTTTTCATATAAAACTGCTTGATAATCCTTTTCCTTTGGAATCTGAACGCCCATAGCGAATCCGATTGCTATAATCAATGCCATTCCAAACAAGAATGAGACTATTGAACCTCCCAATTTCATTACAGTTTCAGCATTATAGTCGAGATAACATTCAAAAACTCGTCCTAATACTGCAACTACAATGCCAATGACCGTTAAAACCCCAAAAATAATTAGAATTAGCATTTCAATTCTCCTATTTTGGTCCTTTAAAGACCTTTTGCAAAGCATACACCACTATTTTAGGTCTTGTCAAGATATTTTTTTGTTAAATTATCAAAAAAGTTGCCTGTGAAGACACAGCTGTTATTCTTGATTTATGGAAAGTAGATTTTTAACTGCACGAAAACAACGTAATCTTACTCAATATGAAGTCGCTCAGAGATTGGGGATACAGCATTCCGCCATTTCTAAATGGGAATGTGGGAGAACGCTTCCAGATGCTCGTACTTTAATAAATTTATCTGTGCTTTATAGAGTATCGGTTGACTATCTTTTAAATTTAGCCGATTCGGAGCCTCAGTTATTCGACAACGCTCGCGTGGAGCGTCCCGAGATTTTAGAACTTTACGACGAGCTCACACCCGCTCAACAACAAAACATACTCAACTATGCCCGTGGTATGGTGGTGTCCAATCAGCTTGAAAGCACTTCAACCACCAAGAAAAGGAGAGCTTGATTATGATTTGCGCTTGCTGTATGACCCCATTTGAAATTGCAAGTATAGTGATAGGCTGTTTTACAGCAGTGGGAACTGTTGGAGCGACACTTGCGGCAGTAGGGTCTACGATTTTTAAATCAATCAATCGACTATCAATAAAAAATTATGAGCAACGATTGGACTTAGAGAATTACAAAGACGATGACGATATTGTTGTTAGAAATAAAAGTGGACACCAGGTTACAATCACTTCTATCTTTTTTACATACAAAGAATGTGACTATCACATACACTCTGTTTACTATGCCAATAAAAGATTAAAATTGCCAGTGGTTTTAAAACCTTTGGAGTCTTTTCATATAAATAAAATTATTGATAGTGTTTTAATTGGCATTGTTCCGCGTATTGACTATATGTATGTAAATGATGAGAACCAAGCTGTTCCGAATGAGGCATTTTATGCAAAATATTATGATGACAATCACATTAAATTCACAATCATAGACTCCGACCAACGCAAGCATCATTTCAAGAGTAAATATAGTGTAACAAACTATTTACAAGATTATCAAAAGTGGAATTTATTAAGTCCTTGGAAGATAGATAGCGTGCAGAAATATGTCGCAGAGAAAAAAACGCCTTGCATTATTTGTGGAAATTGGCAACAAGATTTTGAACTGTATGTACCCAATTCTAATATAAGTATATCCGACTTAGAAGATAAGATTGCAAATTTAGCTAGTGCCTGCTTAGATGAGTACGACACAGATACATATGGTTTTGCCTTTGTCTATGAAGATGAAATGAAATATTATGTCATAAATGATGATGAGAATAGTGATATGGCTAAATCGATAATTATTAGTGTTTGCACTAAAAAATCCATAAGGAGTATAACAAAAATATCAGCCGAATACTTAATATGGAATCCAGAAGAAGATTTAAAAAACTTTAATAAGAAGATGGGTAGAAAAAATATTGAACGTCAGGCAACTTTTGAAGAACTTTTGCAACAAATGGAACAGCACGATAGAGAAAATAATATTGATATTTAATTTGCTAAGAATTACAAATTGGACAGACTATGAAAAATAAAATCCAACTTTTTGAAGATAAGCAAGTACGCACCGTGTGGGACGCCGAGAATGAGGAGTTCTACTTTTCCGTTGTGGACGTGGTGGGTATTCTCACTGACAGCGTGGATTACAAAACCGGACGCAAGTATTGGAACAAACTCAAACAACGTCTTTCCGCCGAAGGAAGTGAGTTGGTGACAAGTTGTCACCAACTGAAACTGCCTTCCTCGGACGGCAAATCTTACAAAACCGACTGTCTAAACACTGCCGGCATTCTGCGTCTCATACAGTCTATTCCCTCGCCGAAAGCCGAGCCGTTCAAAATGTGGCTTGCGCAAGTAGGAAGCGAACGCCTTGACGAAATCGCCGACCCCGAAAAGGCAATCGTGCGCGGCGCGGACTATTATCGAGCGAAAGGATACACTGAGGGCTGGATAAATCAGAGGCTTCGTTCTATTGAAATGCGAAAGGAGCTCACAGACGAGTGGCAGGCTCGCGGGATTGAGCAAGAAAAAGACTACGCCATTCTCACCAACGAGATGACAAAGGCATGGTCCGGCATGAGTGTGCAGGAGTATAAGCAGTTTAAGGATTTAAAGAAAGAGAATCTACGCGACAACATGACCAACCTTGAACTTACGCTCAATCAGCTTGCCGAGGTCTCTACAACTGCAATATCCAAGGCGCGCAACCCCGAGACGTTCGCCGAGAGCAAGTCTATCGCCAAGGAAGGCGGCAACATTGCGCGTGATGCCCGTATGAATATTGAAAAGAGTATCGGAGCGTCCGTCATCTCACCGCTCAACGCTTCCGATAAGCCCGCGCTTGACGTTCCTTTGGATATTGATGACGACCCCGAGGACGAGGGTTAAAATTCGAGGTTACTCAACGTAGTTACTAAGCGCGGTTAGATTTGTTTTGTAAATTCGTTGAAAATTACAAAGCAATTTTCAACGTTCAGAGTGAGTAAAAAACTAATATACAATATCCCTTATCACTTTATTGGAGGAAGAATATGAGGGATATTCTCATCGAGTTTTTAATCGCTCAGCTCAAAGAACAACAGAAAATATGTCAAGCTACGGCAAGTTTCATCGCAGGACTGACGGGAGAACCGCCCGAACGCTATCTGCAATCGGACGCTTTTAGCCCGTCATCTGTGCTACCGTCGGCGACTCGTGCGCCGTTTTTTAATAAACGGGACAAGTATACGTCATCGGACGGATTGCTCCGCTTGACGTACAGCCAAGACGACCCGGGAGCAAAGAAAACGTTTCTTGCGCTGTCCGAGCAAACATATCGAGGAGGTGATGAAGAATATAGTCAAGTGGTGTCTAATCCAAAAAAGGAGGACGACACTATGAAATATTTAAGCAAGCGCGCCGACGGACGGTGGGTCGCGCGCAAGACCGTAAACGGCAAACGTATATATGTATATGGCAAGACACAAATCGAAGCGAGGGATAAACTGCGCGCCGCGCTCGGCAAAGCTCCGAGCAACGAGCCGAAACGAGAACAACTCGGCAAGTTTGCAAAATGGTGGCTTGAAACGTACAAGCGCGGGAACGTCAGCGACGGCACGTATAAAAACTACGCGTGGACAATCTCGGCGCACCTTGCAAATATCACCACTCCGATAAACAAGCTCACGACGGTGCAGTTGCAGGAGCTTATAAACAAACTCCCGCCGTCGCGCATTCGGAAAGAGGTTTACAAGCTCATCAGACAGATTGTGCGAAAGGCGTACGAGCTTGACTATATCAAAAAAGACGTATCGGAGTTTTTGACGGTTGGCAAGGTCGAGCATAAAAGCCGAGAGTCGCTCACTCTTGATGAACAGCGCAAGCTCGTCGGAGCACTCGGAAACGATTTATTTTCCCGCCGAGTTCTGTTTTATCTATGCACCGGTGCGCGTCCGAGCGAGATTGCGACGGTGCGCAAGGAAGAAATCCGCCCGGGGTGGATAAAGATAAACGGAACTAAGACAAAAAGTGCGGTACGGTGGGTTAAGGTATCGGAGAAGCTCAGCACTATGCTTGCGGGCGAGTCGCCGGAGTTTTTCAATTTTGATAACAAGCGATTTAGGCAACGGTTACAGCGTTTTTGCGAAAGCAACGGGATTTGCAAGACGATAGACGTCTACACGTTGCGCCACACGTACGCAACTAACCTATACATATTGCGAGTGCCTGAGAAAGACCGACAAACATATTTAGGACATACGGCGGGGAGCACGATGACGAACGACGTATACACTACGTTTTCGCCCGACACAGTGCCCTCAAATATCTACGATATTTACGGTGATTTTTTGCCGAGATTTTGACACCAATTTTGACACCAATTTTTTCGATTTTGGGGTCAAAACGAAAAAAACCGATTTACAAGCAAAATAAAAAATGCCACTAAACAGTAGCATTTTTGGTGGAAATTACAAGACTCGAACTTGTGACCCCCTGCTTGTAAGGCAGGTGCTCTAACCAACTGAGCTAAACTTCCGATTGAGAATAACCGCATTTAGCGGTTATTCTTTGTGGTGACCCTACCGAGGTTCGAACTCGGGTTACCGCCGTGAAAGGGCGATGTCTTAGACCACTTGACCATAGGGCCGAAACGAATATAGTATTTGCAACCCGATAGGGTTATTATATATAAGCAATGTGATGGGTTGCTTGCAACTAAATCATATTGATTATATATAATATAACGCGTAGCGTTGCAAATATTATTGAGTTGATGCCCTGTGGTATGTAATACCATAGGGAAACGCGCTTATCACAACACCTGCTTTAATGGCGTTAGAATTTTGATATAAATCCGCGTAGCATTGTGGGTATTATCGAGTTTTAATATGGTACATAGTACCATAGGCTTCGTACACCCGCGTAGCGTTGCAAATATTATTGAGTTGACGCCCTGTGGTACATAGTACCATAGGGGAAACGCGCTTATCAAAACACTTTGCTTTAATGGCAATAGAATTTTGACATAAATCCGCGTAGCGTTGCAAATATTATTGAGTTGACGCCCTGTGGTACACAGTACCATAGGGGAATTTATAATTACTGTCTAAGCAGTGATTTTTCAATGGTAGCGGCGATCGGATTCGAACCAATGACCTGCCGGGTATGAACCGGCCGCTATAACCAACTAAGCTACGCCGCCACGTCGCATTTTGGGTTTTTTGCTCGCCCTTGTCTATCGCCAAGGTCATCGCCTTTACCCAAATGCTCCTCTCCGCTCAAATAAAAATGCGCTATCACTCTAACTAAGTCGTTTAACCTTTTTTCGTTTCGCTTATTTTATTTTCGCGGGGTTGTTCGCTTTCGCGAACTTTTTTGTAAGGCTCTGTCAAAGCAGAGCCTTACTATGGTTGCGGGGGAAGGACTTGATTTTCGCACCTGCGTTGCTTCAAGCCTCCCCGCAGTTATGGTTGCGGGGGAAGGACTTGAACCAACGACCTTCGGGTTATGAGCCCGACGAGCTACCAACTGCTCCACCCCGCGATATTGAATGCTTGAATATAATATGATAAACGGCTTCAAATGTCAAGCGGATTGAGTAAATATTTCGATTTGCAGAATTTTTGTGTACAGCACGAAATTTTGACACCACATATTGAGTTTTAAAGATAAAGGCAACGGATTTCGTTGCCTTTGTGTTGGGATTGCAGTTATTTATCGCTATTACTATTGAATGAAGTCTTCGGCGACCTCATCAGAGGAGTCCGTGCTTTTTATGCGTTTTTCATCGACAACGGATTTAAATACGGACGCGAAAATCAAAGTGATTATCGACAGAACTAACGCCGCAATCGGACCGCCGCCTATCGTGAAATTGCAAGGCATATCTTCCAGATGATAATTCATGTCGCAGATGAAACCGATACTGCACGCGAGCACAGTGACAATAAACACCATTATTGGGCTAAACAAATAATACATTTCGTTACTTTTTTTGAAAAGGCACGCGGTTGCCCACACTGCGAACGCTCCGAAAATTAGAAACACCAAAAGGAGCGCGTAATAGCCGACTGACAGCGCGCCCATAGCGGAATAATTGCCTGAGATGTAAACGAGCATTCTCATGATTGTTCTCGCCAAGATTTCGCCTTCTAAATCCTTAAACTCATAAGCGGTGGTTTCAGACGTACTTGCCAAAAGCGTCTCTATGTATTTCTCATAGACTTCGCGCGATTCGGGGTCGGTTCCTACGTTTTCGCGCTCATAATCGGACAGATATGTCAGCAAACAGCCCGCGTCCACGGGAATATCGTAAGTATTTAGATGCGACTTGTTTTTCAAGACCAACTCGTATTGTGCGGTAATCATCGGCGCAAACAGGCAGGCGCATATGACAATCGACATTGCGATTGAAACGATCTTCGGAATAGCGGTTTTGAGGGATTTTTTCTTTTTTGCGGTGATAATGAGTACAATCGTAACGACAATCGCAACCGCCTCGAAGAAAAGAGCGGCGACCATTGCTCCTGCAATATCCGTACCTACGCCCAAAGTAGTTTTGACAAGGAAAAGTATCATGAGCGAAATAAACAGATATAGCGGCATAAAGTAAAGATATTTAGACACTCTGCTTCGCTTTTTAAGAATTGCCGCCATGAGCGAAATTGTTGCGACGATAAACATTGCCGCGCAGAACAGGATATTTAAGAGGCTGAAAGTGCCGCCTATAATTATATTGTTATAAAGCGAACTGCCCTTTGCCGACTCATCGCACAAGTAGTCCTTGTAATAGACAATCACTAAGTCATGAATCAAACTTTTCGTCTTTGCCGACAGATAATATTTTTCCAAGCGCTCGTTATAATCTTTTTTAAGATATTGCTCCAAACGCTCGCTCAATTCCAACAGCTCGTCGGCGTACTTATCTTCGTTTGCGTCGCTGACGGCGGTCGCGCACATAATATCAATTATATCGACTGCCGAAACGCTTATATCGCACCCGTTAATACCAATTCCGATATATTTATCTGCGTTGATTTTGACAATATTGCAAAACGACAATGCAAATAAAATCGCGCATAATATAAAAACCGATACGTTTCTGACAATGCGCAATATATAATTTTTCGTAGAAAAATTATCCGCTTCCGATTTTTTTACAACAACGGTTTTTTTGACGTCTTCTTCATTCTCTGTTTCCTTTTCGACGATTTCGTCCTCACTGTCTATGCTTGCGCCGCAGTTTATGCAAAACTTTGCCCCGTCAATCAGCTCCGCTCCGCATTGCGAGCATTTGTCGCTTTCCAAATTCGCGCCGCAGTTGGGACAGAACTTGTAAATTTCATCGCACAAAGCGCCGCATTTTTTACAATTTTTAGTTTCTCCCATAGCTTCATCCTCCGCATTATTTTCTGCAATAAAGTATACCCCCCCCCCGTATGGAAAAGTCAACAGATTGAGTTAAATTATTTAATTCTTGGAAATTCTTGTTAACTCATGCAAAACGCAAATGCATTTATCGCATAGCTATCGTAAATTCAACAATATATCAATTAAAACTTTTCTTTTTTCATTATGAATTCGAGAATATTTGCATGCCTAATTCCGTTACGTTTTTGCAAAAGATAATCACACGTCATCACATATTTCGGATAATTGTCCTTAATCATTTCGAGCGGAGCATACTCTCTATCCTCGGTCATTTTGCTCTCGTTAATAGTATAAGCAACCTGCACATACGAATAATTTAACTCATTGTCACGAAGAATAAAATCGCATTCGAGCTTGCCTATGCGCCCCACGCTTACCGCATAATCTATACTACGAGCATAAACGTAAACTATATTTTCAAGCGCAGGTCCGTAGTTGATACGATTGTCCGTATTCATAGAAAAATAAAACGACGTATCCGCAAGATAATATTTTTTCTCGCCAGCAAACGATTTTTTGGATTTCATATCAAAACGGTCGCACTGATATAAAATCTTACTTTGAACAAGAGCTTCGACGTATCGTGAAAGCGTAGGACGCTTAATCTCTATTCCGTTTTTCGCAAGCGCTTCCTGTAAACTTTTAATACTTACAGTCGCGCCGAAATTATTGATTATAAAATTTCTGACGTTATTAAACGCTTCGACGTTGCGAACCTTCAATCTCTTTTTTATGTCTTTTTCAAATATCTCGTCTATAACAGATTTAACATAAGTCCGCTTATCCGCAAAACTATTGTATTGCATTGCTTTTGGGAAGCCACCCTCTTGCAAATAATTATTCAATTCGATTATAAGATTTGCGTCGATGCTTTTGCCGTAAAATGCTTTCATATCGAGATACTCGTCGAACGATAACGGAAACAACTCAAACTCGACGTATCTGCCCGTGAGCTTCGTTGCCAATTCGCCGCTCAACAAGTACGAATTGGAACCCGTAATGAAAATTGAATACTCGCCATCATCGCGGAATGCGTTTATTACTTCTTCAAAATCCTTTACGTTTTGAATTTCATCTACAAAAAGATATTTCGTTCCTTTTACCGAGGCAAAACTGTCTATCAACGTTTCAAGCTCATCCGCAGTCTTAATTTTACGGTATTTTCTGCTATCCAAATCAAGATAAATAATGTTTTCGTATGCCACCCCGTTTTGCAACAATTCGCCTCGCACCGTCTCCATAAGACAGGACTTTCCGCAACGTCTTACGCCCGTAATCACCTTTATCACTTCCGTAT
>JAMPEA010000012.1:4010-36634 GCA_023665365.1 Bacillota bacterium | reverse complement strand
CTTTGTAAGGAGCGAAGCGACGGAATAGCGATTTTTAATCGCGTCCAAAGCATATCGCTAAATTACAAGGTTTTAATAATATGCTTTGGCGCTTGACGAGCCACTACCCTTCAACACCTTTAAAAGTTTATCATAGTAAATGCCAAGATAATACTTCATGTTGGGAGATGCGGCAAGCGCGTCGGCGGCTATATCGGGGTCGAGAGAGGTGTAAAAGTCAAAGGCTATGTCGTAGCGCTTGGCGTAGTTTTCCTGTTTTGCGCCGCTATAACCGTACTTCTTTTCGTTGGCTTCCTGCTGTACGAGCGCGGCGGCTTTATCGCTTTCGCGCTTGGCGAGGTATTCGTCGATATTCTCCTGTCTTTTGACTTGATAATCGGCGTTTTGCTTGCGCGCTTGATTATTGTACTCCTCGTACTCCTTGACGGTTTTATCCCTCTCCTTTTTGAGCTCGGCGATGCGTTCTTCGAGTTGCAGGGCGGATTTTATATCCAACTCTTCGAGGGCGTTGAGCTTTTCGTTTTCAAGCCCTGCGATTTTGTCGTCTATATCCGCCATCGAGCTGTTGTAGGACGCTTGCAATTCGCTTACGCCCGCCATACGCGCGGCGTCGAGATTGTCGAGTTGAGCGGTTGCGACGCTGCTTCTTGCAAGCCCGCGCTTTAACACGTCGTTTTCGGTGCGTTTGCGCAAGTCGTCGTAGAGTTCGCGCAGTTTTTCGTAGCCGGATTTGAGGTTATCCTCAGCCTTTTGTCTGTTGCTCTCGACTGTCGCTTTTTGCGCCTCGTACTTATTTTCGAGGCTGTTTTGAGCCTGCTGTTTGCTTAGAGAATTTTCCCTCTCGGCGCGCGCCGCGATGTCGTCGTCGCTTTCGGCGTTGTAAGATATTTCTTTTATTCCCGAATCCGACGGAAAGAGTTTTTCAAGGTCGATTTCCTCCTCTTGCGGCAATGAGTCCTTATACTCCTTATCGAGCGCGGACAGGCTGTCGAGGATATTTTTTTCCTTTTCGAGCGCGTCGTTTATCTGATTTTGTTTTTCCTCTTTTTTCTGGGCGTCGGTTTTAAACAAATCCGTAAATTCGTCCCATATGCTTTTAGCCATAAAACCTCCTATTTGTCTTGGGATTTATCCGTCCCCGCGAGCTTTGCGAGTTTGATTTCGAGGGCGTTGACCTTGACGACAAGCTCCTCTACGGTTGACACGATTTCGTTGATATTCATAATGACCTCCTAAATTTTGAGAGTATCGAGTTGGACGGTTAGCGGCGTGATATGCGCGGCGGAGCTGTCGCAGTATATTTCAAAGCCTATCTTGCGTCCGCTTTTTTCGATGGGCACAGTTTTCATAAGTTCGCCGCCTTTCACGTTGAACTCGTAGGATTTTTTATCCAGTCGGACTACGAGCTTTACGTCCGTATCCGTCTGAAAGGATACGCTTCTTACAGTCTTTATCGACGGCGACGAAAGCGCGCTGAACGGACTGAAATAACTCTTTTTCGTAGGCGTGCCGAGCACTTCGCCGCTCTTTGAAACCATGCCGAGCGTGTTTGTATTTTCGCTCTCGAAAACGCAAAGCACCTGCGTGCCGTTATGCACTCTTACAGTCCTTAGCCTTTTCACGCCTACGCCGCAGAGGACGGATAGCGACTTATCTCTAAGCCCGTATCTAATGACGGCGTTATTCTTAGTGCCGTCGCCGAGGATATTGCACGCCATATAGTAGTAGTCGTCGAGATAGGCGCAACTCATAAGGTGCGTGCGGTTTATATCCATAAGCTGTTTGGCAATTCTCGTGACCTCGTATCCGTCGAATGAAAAGAGTCCGTCGTCGGCGTAGAAGATGATTTTGTCGCCGCAAAGCTCTATCGAGTTTTTGACGATGCGCCCCGTATCGGTGAACACCTTTTTGAGCATAAACTCGCTTTGGTCGCCGAACGCAGTCAGTCTGAAAATGCCGAACTCGCGAAAGATATACAGGTAGTTTAAAAATGACACGAGCTTTATCACGTCGCCGCACTCGTCTGCGAAGTTGATAAATCCGCCCTCCTCGGCGCTGACAGTCCAGTTTCGCGGGTCGAAGTCCTCAGAGAACCACACCTGATTTTGCGAGCCGTTTACGCTTCCGAAAACCCTCTCGTTGTGCACCGCTATCGAGGTGAACTGCGGCGCGTTGCCGCATACGTACGGAGTGCTGTCCTCTAACATAAAAAGCTCGTTATTCTTCGCGCAAAGCAACAGGACATCCTCGCCGTTGAACGTGTAATTGACCGCCGTTATGTCGTTATTTATCCTAAAATCGGGGATTTCGTGCCAAGTATCATTTTTAAACACGGACGTATACATAAGCGTATAATCCGTGAGATGCGCGACGATTCTATCGTCGTACTCGCCGTTTTCGCTCTTGCGCCTGTACAAAAACGCGTCTTTGAAGCGCTTTCCGTCCGGCAATGCGGGATACTCGTGCCTCTCTACGTAGGGCTCGGGATAAAATCCCTCAGCTACGTCTATGCCTATTCCGCCCGTCAAAACGCCGTCCTCGAACGCGAAGTTGTACGCGCGCTTGGTATAAGCCATATCGAGCACGCTCTCGTCAGTATCGGTTACGATGCCCTTGAACCCCACCGTTATGCGGGATTTGCTTACGCCAACGTCTTTCAATCCGTCCACCCCCTCTGTTTAAGGCGCATGCGCCTGCCCTTGTAGCGAAGCACGCCCATCTTGCTTCTGAAAGACGCGTCGAAGTTCTTCGCAAGGTCAAAGACCTTGTTTGCAAAGTAGTACTCGGCGAGCGTTCCGTCGCTGAGCGCCGACTGAGTTAGGCGCAAATCGTTTATATTGCTCGTAATCGTGAAAGGCAAAGTCGGCACGTACGCGTATTCGAGCGTAGCCTCGCCCTCTATGTCCGCGACGATTTTATCGGGATACACCTTAAAATTTTTCACTTGGTCGCCACGGGTAAGGCGTATGGGATAGAGTATGCGCTTTGCGATATTCGACACGAGCAGTTCCCCGTCGTTAAAAACCACCTTCTCCTTTTCCACGAGCGGCAAGTACTCGCAAACCACCTCGCGGTACGCGATATTGAGCGCGCCGAGCAACGCCTCGATAAGTTCCTTTTCGGTGTCGCTCTGATTGTTCTTTTTAGTAAAATCCGCCAAGCCCATTTTCAATAGACATTCGCCTATTACGCTTTTTGCAGTCATAATGCTTTTTCCACCTCCGCTATAATTCTCTCGCGCGACGCGTCCTCCTCTGCTTGTTTGAGGCGGGCGTTGGATTTATCCATCTCCTCGATGAGCCTCGCGGCGTACTCCAAGCGGGTACTGCGCACGAGGTCGATTGTGCGCGCGTCGAGTCTGTCAAAGGGCGTTGCGATTTGCAACGCCCCGTTTGCATGGATTTCAAATCTGTTCAGTTTGAGATTGCGATACACCTTATAGCGTACGTCAATCTCCTTTAAGCGGTGCGCTATATCGAACAGATCCTCTTTGATTTCCAAAAGCCAGTTCATAATTAAATCCACTTTGCCACAAGGGTTATATCTGACTCGATGGGCGTGGAGATAAATACAAAGGACTTGCCGTTATATTCCCAACCGTCGAAGTCATCGCCCTCTCTCTTGGGCTGAGGTATGGGCGTGGTCGCGTATCCGCCGGGCTTTACGATTTGCTCGGGGATAGCCGAGCCGCCGTTGGAGTCGAACGTGACGGTATAGTATGCGGGCGTAGCGTCGGTATCGGTCGAGCCGCCAACCGTTGCGCCGCCGTTTGAATCCGAGCCGGTAAACGTGAGCTTCGCCTGTCCCATAGGACGCTCGCAGAGGAGGTCCGCATACTTGACGAGGGTCGCGCTGTAACACGCCTTGCCTGGGACTTGATGCAATACGCTTCCGCTCTCGCCTTCGAGCCAACGCCAATCGCAAAGCTGGTGGAGCTTGAAGTCCGCGCTGTTGAGCAGATACATATCGCCGTCTGCGACAAATCTGTCCGCAACGAAAGGCACGCCCGAGTAGGACAGCGCCTTATAGCCGCCGTCGAGGGTGAGATAATCTACGTTCGTGCGGCTTTGCGCGAGGTGGTCTACGTACTGCTTTCTGACGTTGTAGGAGGCGACGATGAAGTCGATTGCGCCGCCCGAAGTCTCCTCAACCGCGTCGATAGCGTCCTGAATTGCGCTTATAGTGACCTTGCCGTCCACGACGTTCGTATAGGGAGTGAGGAAGGAATAGTCCTTTCTCGAAAGCCCGTAAATCGTATCGCTTCCGCCGAAGATTGCTTCAAGACCCGTGATTTCGTTGTTCTTGGAGCCTTGCACGTACACCTTGCAGCCCGCGCCGATTTTTGCGCTTGCGCTGTGGCTGAGCGTGACGACCTTGCTCGCTCTGTCGATAGACATAATGCGCGCGCCAGATATGGAATTATCGCGCACGCCGTCCGCCGAGTAGACGTCAACGGTCATGCCCTCCATAAGGGCTTTTATGCTGTTGACTGCGATTTGGTTGTTGGCTATGCCGTCCTTTTCGACGGTGGTGGCAATAAGACCGCTTCCGTCGCCGTAAAGCATACGACCGAAGTTGAACTTGCTGGCTTTGAGCAATCCGTCCATCTCGGCGTTGAGCAGGTTGACGAACGCGCCCGCGCTGTTTTGAGAGGCGCGTATCGCCTTGTCGCTGAGCTCGATTTTGCCGAACAGGTTTTTGAGCGTCAAAGTGAACTGCGCATAGTTGTTGCTTCCGCTTGCGGGAAGATTGTCGCTCTCCTCGCCCGAGCCGATGCCGCCGTTAATCCCGTAAGGCGCGAGCTTTTTGACCTCTTTGCCCCAAACGTCCGCGGTCGTCTGACCGATTTTTGCAAGGAGCGGATTTACGCCGACGTTGAGTTGGTCGGCAAGCACTCCCAGATAAAAGGTTTTTAAAGCCTTGTCTGCATTTGAAATTGTAACCATTTTGTTTCTCCTATTTATTGTTTTTCAAGAACATAGCGCCGGCTTCTTCTATCGTTTTGGGCTTGACCTTGGGAGCGACGCATTGCATCCCGCCGCCGTGCAGAGTATAGGGAGGTACTCCCCTGCGCACGTCGTCGAGGTAGTCTGCGATTATTGCGTTGCGAACTCTCTCGGAGCTGAAAACGTAGTCGTTCAAAAATTGTCCGTCCGACATAAGCTGTTCGGGAGTGCGGAACTTGTCCGTCAGTACGCGCATAAGCGCGACGTTGAGACAGTTTTCGTCCTCTTTGAGTTCGGGATTTTGCATGATTTCGTTTGCAATATCCTTTGCGAAAGCCTTAGCAGATGGGATTTCCTTAAAAAACTTATCCACCGCGCTTTTCCAAGCCTCGCCGTCCATAGGGGACTTCTTAGCGCTCTCCAACTCTTTGAGCCTCTGCGAGCGGCGGGTGAACTCCTTTTCGAGCTCGCCGTAAGCGCGCAACAGTTCCTGCGGGTTTTTGAATTTGCCGATTTTCTGTTCGTTGATTTCTTCCTTTATATCCTCTTTCGATTTGTCCTCGCTTTGGCGTTCGTCGTCTGCGAGGTTAATCTCGTCCGTGTTTTCAACGCGGTTAGATTGCGGGTTTTCGGCTATCTCCTCCGTCTTAGCAACCTCGCCTGCGCCTTCGAGATACGCCTTGACTTTTTGAGTGTCGATAGCGTCCATATCTTCAAATAAAGTTTCCTTATTCATTCGTCTTATCCTCCTCGAATTTTTTCTCCAATTCGCTTACGCCGCCGTTGAGCCCCGCAAGCTGTGTGTGTAGCGCGATATGCCTTGCCACTCTGTCTCTAAGTTCCTTATTTTTGACGCACTTTGCAGAGACGCAGGTCTTTATATGCTCGCCGATATGTATCGCGTGGTCGTCGTACACGTCGGGAGTTATGTCGCCCTTGTCGAAGTCTATATTTTCCTTCATCGCCTTTTTTAGGTGTACTTCGTCCGCGCTTCTGCCCGACTCCCAGTTGCCGAAACCGAGGATTTCAAACAGCTTAGTCTTTGTAGCGTCCGACATTTTGCCATCGTTGTCGGTGAAAAGCCCAAGCCTCAACAAGTCGTAGACCATAGCCCTGCGCGCAGACAGCGTATCGTCGATGTCGCTTATCGTGTCGAATACAATATCCTCGCTGTCGATATTCTTTGCAGAGAACGCGGCAAGTTCCACCTCTCCGTTCTCGCCGGTGATGCGTTTCATTCGCGGCACCTTTGCAAACTGCCTGTATAGGCGCAGTATCTGCTTGCTTATGCGCTTTACGCTCTCGCGCAGGCTGTCCGCAGTCAACGAAATGCGCGTGTCGTCCTGTTCGAGCAGTAGCGATATAGCCGTGCCCGACGATACGTTTGACGGCACTTGCGAGTAGGTCGTGACCTCGCTGACGCCGCTTATCATCACAAATTCATTGAGCAGTTTTTCCTCCTCGCGGGAGAACTCGGTCGGCACTTGCGTTGGATTGAGCATGATAGGCGGAGTTCCGCCCTGCCTATACACCACGATTTTTCCAGGAGGCAGTCCCTCCTCTTCGAGCGCGTCCGTGTCCACCGAGCCGTCCTCGACGGCGAGCACTCCGACGGCGATTCTGTTCATGTACTCGTGCTTTCTGTTTTTCACGGCGTTATAGGCGCGCTGTACGGGGATAATGCGCTCCACCACCGACGTGCCGAAAAAGTTTGCGAGATTGTCTATGCAAGTCTGCCTTGCAAACGGATATTCCCTCTCGCCGTCCTCGCCGTTGAGATAGGGCAAGTCGCCGATATGCAAAAGCGTATCGCCTGCGACTATAATCAGCCTTCCGTTTGGATATTCGGGAGTGGGCTTTTCGTACTTTTCGATGACGGTAACGCTGTCCTCGCGCTTTTCGCTCACGATTTTTGGAAGCGAAGCGTTATAGCCGTATCCGCCCGCGACCTGCACGTTGTCAAAGGAAAATACGTTTACGTCGCCGCCCTTAACGTCCTTATTCCAAAGCCGCTTGACCTCTGAGACGGTCAGCACCTTTGCGTGCATAATGGAAGTCTGCTTTTGCAGGTCGGTGATTGCAATGTCCTCGGGGAAAATCTCAAACGGCGGACAGAGAGTGATATTTACGTCCCCCTCCTTGACGAGTCCGTCCGCGTCGAGCGCCTTGCCCTTGTCCGCATCCCAAGTCACCTTAAAAAACGCGCTTCCCGTGATTTCGCTCCAAGTATTCGCCATAGACAGTTGCGAGGAAAAATCGTTTTCCTTGCACACCGCGTCTATGAGCTTTGTAGCCAGCGAAGCCGAGGCAACGTCATCGTCGTCGGACGTCGCGGGACGCACCGTCCCCATAGCCTTGACCCTCGACAACTTTGCAAGACGCGTTTCGAGTATGGGCGCGATATGGTTGTACACCTCGCGCTGTTGCCAGTAGTACTGTTTGCCGCCGTCCTCGATGTCGCCTTTCGGGGAAATCTCGGCAAACTGATTGCCCATGACGAAGTTCATATTGAGCCGCCAGTTCAGTTCGACAGGTCGCCTTGACTCCTGCCTCTTTTTGAAATCGGCATTGACCTGCGATACGATTTGCTTTTCAAATTCTGTCATTTTTCTCCTCCACCCGATGACAAGCTCAGTTGTACACTCTTGAAACGGTCTATTTTTGACTTTCTCGGCGTTAAACTCGTTCGTAGTAGCTCTTAACAACTTCACTCGTTTGCCTTGATAAAGCCTAAAAATATCCTCGTTCAAACGCGTCCAATGAGCTTGTCATCGGGTTTAATTATTATTTTTATATTTGTTTTAATCGCTCGTATTTTCCGAGCTCTCGGCTTTAAGTTCGGCGAGCAGTCTGCGCCTTTCTTTTTCAAGCTCCTCGTCGGAGTATTCCTCCAAACTCCTTTCGCCGTTGAGTTCCATGTACGTTTTAAGCGCGCCGCTGTCGGGCGGACAGTATTTTTCGGTGACTTTGCGCTTAGTCAGCGCAATTTCGCCGTCATCCTTGACGGCGTATTCCTCCTGCACTTCCTTATAGGAATAACCTTTGGCTCGTTTAAGCAATCCTTTTAAAATCTCTTCATCCATTTTTCATTCCTTCTCGCGTTGCGAATAAGCCTTTCCTTATCCGCCTGTATTTCGGTTTTTTCGGGCACGGGCGGAGGGGACGGCTTTGGTTGAGTCATCACAAAATAGCGCAATTCGTCTAGCGCGTGGTCGTCCGTCTTTTTGGGGCGGTCGTTCTTTCCCCACCAGTACGCCTTTATTTCGCGTATCAAATTTACGCAGTTTGAAAAAATATAAATTCTCGGCGGTCTTTGCTCAAACAGGGACTTTATCCTCTGAATTCCGCTATATAAATCCTTGTTTACGTCGGTATTTACCAAAATGCCCTTTTCCGAGAACAGCTCGGCGACGCTCTTTTCGGCGGCGAGCGTACGCTGATTTGCCGCGCTGTCGATGATGGCGTGCAGTCTGCCCTTGTTGTCCTTTTGCCAACCGAGCCTGTCGGCAATCTCAAAGATTTTGCGCACGTGATAATCGACGTTCTGTCCCGCCTCGAAATGCTCTGCTATGACGTATATCACCCCGTCGTAATCCACCGCGTAAAAGTGACAGCTCGTAGGATTTGTAAGTCCTGGGTCGATGGAGATATTTGTATACCACTCCTTCGGCACGTCAAACGGTTCGATGACGTGCACGCTTTGGTCGAACTCGGGATACACGAGCCCCTCGCCGCTTGAAAACTTGCCGAACCTGCGCGAAAGCTGTTCGCTCTTAGGTACGACGCTTTCCATCGCCTTAACCTCGCCTCGGTCGAGATAGGGATTGTCCCGCCACTCCATATACTCGCACCAGACCTCGGGGTCGTCGTTGCAGTTGAGCTCGATTTCGTCATACACCCAAGTCAAGCCTTTTAGCGGCGTCATCGTGCCGAATATATCGCCGCGCCTGTCGAAAACGCGCATGCGGCACTCGTCGTATATGTCCTTGGGCGGTTCTTCGTCAAACCACACAAAGTCCAACGATACGCCTTGAAACTTCTCTCTGCCTTGGTCGCAGGATTTGAAGCCTATCTTGCTCAGTCCGCCGAACACGTTTTTGACTACGATATAGTCGATAATGCCGTATTCGGGAGAGGTGTGTTTGCCCTCTCGCATCACCACGTCCGATATGTATCTCGGCGAGAGGTATTTCAAGATTTTTGCCTGCGCCACGTCTCTTTGCACCTGTTGCGTAAGACTCACGACCCACCCCGCGACGTTATCCTTATTCTCTCGATAGGGGTGAATTCCGCGTGCGCGCCACACGCTCTCGACCGCTCCGCATTCCGTCTTTCCCGAACGGTTACCGCCGAACACCCAGCGATTGCGTTTTTGGCACTTATGAAAAGCCATCTGCTTTTCGTGTATGACGCGGGTGTTGTAATTTGCGAGCGCGTCGTCTTTTCTGTTTGCTATTTCGCGCTCGATATTGAGAAGTTTTAAAAGCGTATCGTTGTCCTTCATAGCCCGAGAATAAACCCGTAGATTACCAAAAAACAAAAATTTATGCCAATAAAATATGCGGAAATACAAAAAATATCTCTAAAAATCGCTTGAAAGACTTTCAATTTGTAAAGTATTATAGTATTATTATTTTGCTATGAAAAAATCCTTGATAAAATTTTCATCAGTGATATTCGCTACGCTTGCGCTGTTCGCGCTGTGCGCGGCGTTTTTCGCGCCCGTAGGCACTGCGAGCGCAGACGACTCCGCCGCCGTTACGGTCAGCGTGATAAAAGCGCCCGTATCCAATTTGGAAAATAACGCGTCGGCGGGTATATCCACCCTAAAAGTCAGCACAACCAAATACGACCAAGCCGTCTATATCCCCGAAAGCTACTTCTTGCAGTATGACGGAAGCTACGGTTCGGTCGGCAATATGCACAAGGTGACTTACGCCGGCATCAGCGACGAATTCTATTTCAACGGCGAGCCTACGGTCACTCAAATCACCGTTTCGAGCGGCGAAAAACTCTCTCCCGACGTCACGCTTGCCCTTAAAGGCGGCGAGGCTGTCTATATCCGTCTCTTTGAAATAACAAACGACTATACGATAAAATTCTTGGGTTACAGCGAGGATAAGACGGAGCTTTACGTCTCGGCGAGCCTTGAAAACAATCCCCCGCTTACAGGGTTTATCCCCGCGAGCAGCGTAAACGACTTTACAATCCCCTATCAACGCAGGGCGCAAATCGAACGCGACGAGTTGCTTGCATCAAAGGCGGAGCCGCCCGCCATAATCGAGGACGGACACTTCACGCCCAACACTTCGGTCGCACTGCGCATAGTGATAATAATAGGCATAGCAATCCCCACGGTACTCATTGTGATACTGCTGTTTAAGCCCACCAAAAACGAGCGCAGATATTCCAAAAACTCCGTGCGCAATACCCATAGCAGAGACGAATTCGACTATGACGATTCCCGTTCCTATCGCCGCCGCGATGAACGCGACGAGCGCGATTACGACCGTTACGACCGCCGCGACGACAGAGATTACGACAGAGACAGACGCTACGACGACCGCCGCTATGACGACAGACGGCGCGACGATTGAGTAAAGATATGACTCCGCATAGCGTGTGCGGATTACGTTAAAAGCGCTTGCAATGCAAGCGCTTTTCTTTAACGAGTTTAAGTTTTAAAAATTACTCTGCCGTATTTTCCGAGGTTAATTCAACCTCGCTCTCAAAGCCTGCTTCGGCGTTGTCGGCTTCCTTATCGGTATCTTCCGCGCCGTCTGCGATGTTTTCTTCAACGTCCTGAGCGGCATTCGTTTCTTCCGCCTGTTCTACCCCTTCGGTATCCTCGGCGACCGCCTCTGTATCCGAATTCTCTGCGTTATCTGCTTGCGTATCGTCGGTCTCTGACGCTTCCTCAACGACTATATGCTTGGCGTTTGAGATGCCGACCACGTTGTCGATAGGCATTGCAAACGCGATGCCCTGTCCGGGAGTATTCAAGCCGACCTCTTTATACAGCGCGTGCATAACGTCGTCTCTGAGCTCGTTGGGCACGACTATCATAACCATTTCCTTTTGGGGCTGAACGTCAATTCTAAACAGCTTTTCCGCCTCTTTATTGGCGGTGCCTCGCGCGTTGATTACTGTGCCGCCCCTTGCGCCGACTTCGCGCGCGGTGTCCATAACGAGGTCGGAGAAGCCCTCGTTGACTATGCAGATAATAAGCTCGTGCTCAAAAGTTTTCATTGCTGTTTGTCCTCCTTGACGGTCTTGACGTTATTGCTCAAAAACCCGTAGATGGCGACGCCTATCACGCTCGTGAGCGGGATAGTATACGCTATGCCCGCGCCGTCCTTGATTGTTTGAAATTTGGTTTCGAGCATAGCGAGCGCGTCGTTGACTTTTTCTTCCTTTATAAAGCTGAAAATGGCGGTTTTCGGAGATACTTCGAGACCGAGCAGCGCCAGCATCTGCGATTTCGCCGTGCCTCTTGCGTTGCACGCGAGTTGCATATTCACCTCGTATTCCTGCAACAAATCTTGATAAAATTCCGCCTTATTCCTGTTGACGATTGTGATAAGCAGTTCGAGTTTGCCGCTTGCGACCTTGCTGTTCACGCTCTTGCCGCGTTTGTTGACCGCGCCCTTGACGGTATTGCCGACGGCGGCTTTTTTAGATATAGCGTTTTGTTTAATATCCGACAAATTATTTTTAGCCATACCTACCTCACATAAATTCGATAATCTGTTCGTCGTCCGCGTCCACTATGCGTTTGATGCTGATATTCGCCTTGACCTTTGCGCTTGCGATTGCCCTGAAACCGAGTATCTGAATGGTTATAAGCGGGGTCATCGCAACCATAGCGACGATGCCGAACGCGAGTTCGAGCGCCTTAGAGGACTCCGTCCAAAGCAGACTGCACGCCCCCGTTGCAAACGGCAGAATAAAGCTCGCCGTAAGCGGACCGCTTGCGACTCCGCCAGAGTCGAACGCGATTGCGGTATACACCTTTGGCACGAACAGCGACAGCCCAAGCGAGACTATGTAGCCGGGGATGAGATAGTACAGCACGGAAAAGTCGAACACAATTCTTATGAGCGACAGCCCAATCGATACGCCTACGCCGAGAGACAGCGCAATCAACATGGATTTTTTGGAAATCGCGCCGTTAGTAACCTGCTCGACTTGATTGTTTAAAACGTGCACCGCAGGCTCTGCAAGTACGACCACTACGCCGAGCACAAAACTGAACACCACAAGCAGAGGCTTACTGAAACTCGCAAGCGCTTGACCGAGCTTGTATCCGATAGGCATAAAGCCCATATGTACAGCGGTGAAGAAGATGAGCAGCCCCACAAACGTATACAAAATGCCGATGCCAATCTGCAACAGCTTGCGCTTTGGCAGTTTAAGCACGGTGAATTGAAGTATCAAGAAGAACGCAAGTATGAGCCCGAGCGCAAGGACGATTTCCTTTGCCGACGAGCCGAGCGTAGAGGCGAGCTCCGCGCCGATATTATTGCTTATAGAATAGTCCGAACCTACGAAATTGCTTGCAAACTTATCGCCGTCCATGAGCATAGACAGCAAGAACACCGCAATCATAGGTCCGACCGAGCAAAGCGCGATTAGACCGAAGCTGTTCTCCTGCGATTTGCGACCGCCTACGGTAGATGCGACGCCCACGCCAAGCGCCATCAAAAAGGGCACCGTTATAGGACCTGTCGTAACGCCGCCCGAGTCGAACGCGAGAGGAAGGAATATGCCCTTTCCGTTTTCGAGGAGCAACGCGCAGATTGCAAACAGCGCCAGATAGAAAAACATCAACAGCATCGAAAGGTTTTTCTTAAACACCACTTTTATGATTGCAAACAGCAAAAACAAGCCTACGCCTACGCCCACGACGACCGTAAGCACCGTCTTATCCATCACCGCGCTCACTTGCCCCGCAAGCACGGAGAGGTCGGGCTCGGCAATGGTGATAAGAACTCCCATAATAAAGCCGACCAAAAGCAACAGCGCAAGGCTTTTAGACTTAGTAAGACCCGAACCGATATGCTCGCCCATAGGAGTCATAGCAAGGTCCGCGCCGAGGTTGAAAAGGCTTATTCCCAAAACGAGGAATATCGCCGACACCACGAACGTCACGATTTCGCGCGCGGAAGTGTCCACTATGGGAGTAAGGCACATTATAAGCACGATTAGCGCGACCGGCACGACCGATATGACGGACTCTTTGAGCTTGGACAAAAGGCTCTTGCCGAGCACTTTCACTCCAAACGACGCGTCTATCCTCTGTTGCGCCTTTTTGAGATTGTCGTCCTCGTTTGCGTCCTTATGCTTTTTGAGTTTGAATTTTTTCTTATCTTCCACGTCGAAATCCGTCCCGTTTAAATGTATATAAACTTATAACATATCTAAAAGTATGCCACATATAAGGCGTTTTGTCAACGCATAGCCGAAAATTATTAAAAAGTTTACTATCTCGTTTGAGATTTTTCGGTCATCTAAACGGTCGGTTTTCAAGTTGCGGATTTGCAAATATTTCCAGTGCAAAAAAATCGAAAATCACTTGACTTTTGGCGCATAAATTTCATATCTTATTTATAGCGTTTCAGCAAACTAAGGGGAACAAAAATGGAAAACGAAATACTCGAAGATACCTCCGCCCAAGCCGACGAGGCACGGGCAACGGAAATCGTCACGGCAGACACTTTGTCCGAAGCTCAACCTGCCGAGGTAAGTCAAAAAGCCGCCGCTCCCGCCGCCGAGGAAACGACGGAAGAAACCTTTTATATGCGCGGCAAAAAGCAAGTTGCCATAAAGCATTATAAAGTAGGCAAATTCGACTTCACCAACAAAAACGCATATAGCCTTTTCAGATACGCCTTACTGCTTGTGCTTCTTGCGAGCCTGAGGTCGATTACGACTTACATGTTTATCGTGCCAAACGGATTTGCTCCGGGCGGCGTAAGCGGCATATCCTCAATCCTATACAATATTGTGGTGCTCATCGAGCCTAACAACCCGACGCTGAGGACGATTTTTGACCCCGGTATCACAATGCTCGTGCTGAATATTCCTTTTATCATAGCGTCGTTTTTCGTACTCGGCAAAAAGTTTGCGATAAACACCTTTTTCGTCGTCGCGGTCTACTCGGGCTTGATGTTTTTGCTCGGCGCGGTTGACTGCCCTCAATTCATCGCGGATCAAGCGGGATACAAAATCCTCGCCGCGCTCGCGGGTGGCTCTTGCGCGGGCTTCTGCCTCACGTTTATGCTCCGCCACGATATGAGTATGGCGGGCACGGATATAGTCGGCAAAATCCTGCATAAGCACAACCCCGAGACGGGAGCGCAGTGGTGGATACTCATTTGCGACTGCACCGTCGCAACCTGCTCGGGTGCGCTCGGTATCATATCGGTCGTACAAAATCACACGCCCGCAAACGAGGCTTTCCTTGCGGTCCTCTCGCCGATACTGTTCTCGTTCATCGCGCTCATAACGGGCTCGATAACCACCGACATAATGCAAACGGGTTTCCAGTCGTCAATCGTATTCAACATCATCACGGACAAATCCGACGAGATTGCCCTTGCCATAAGCGAGCGTCTGCACCGCGGCGTAACGGTCTCGACGGCTGTCGGCTACTTCACAAAGGCGGAACATAAGATACTGACCTGCATAGTCACAAAGCGTCAGATAACGCAGGTGAAAGCCATCATCAAGGAGTGCGACCCCAACGCGTTTACGTACCTCACAAAGGCGCACGAGGTCGCGGGCAAAGGCTTCCACTCGGCGGGATAATTACCCCACAAATTGGCAATTTGCGGGGACCCCGATTAAAACCCCATAAAATAGGGACATTTTATGGGGACCCCGAATATATGCCCCATCAAACGCGGAGGTTTGACGGGGACCCCGAGTAAACACCATAAATTGCAAAAGCCGCTCGAAAACGGAGCGGCTTTTATTTTAAATTAGGTTTTTTAGAATACTTTTGCCGTCAAAAGCTCATTCGCCGTCGTAAATTTGAAAGAGTCTGTCCTTCATCATATACTGGTTCATTTCTGCGAAGTCGTCGCCCTCAAAGTTGCGTTTGCGCATAGGCTTTGCGGGGATTCCGCCCACGAGAGTAAAATCCTCTACGCTTTTTGTGACGATAGCGCCCGTTGCCACGATTGCGCCCGTGCCGAGCGTAACTCCCGGCAAAATCGTTGCCGCGGTGTACACCTTTGCGTAATCGCCTATGACAACGGGTTTATACTCGCGCGTCATATGGTCCCACTCGCTGTGCGAGTGCGTAAATATCTTGACGTACTCCGTGAGCATCGCAAAATCTCCGAGCTTAATGCCGCCCTTTGCGTCGAGATAACAGCCCGCGTTCCAAGATACGTTTTTGCCTATCTCTATATTGTTTGCAAAGTTAAATCTGCACCCCTCGTTTGCGACGAACCCGTCCCCGCAGCTTTTAAACAGCTTCTTAGCGAGGATTTGCCTAAACGGAATTGCAAACGCGCAGTTGATGCCGAGCGGCACTCTGTCCACGCTTTCCCATAGAATATGCAGATTGCGCCTGACCTCGTCGTACTGCAAATCGAGCGGCATATAGTCGTTCCACAGTCTGAAAGATTTCAGCGACTCCTCGTCATATCCGTCTATGCCCAATATTTTGAGGGCGCGGACGGCGTTTTTTGAAGTCATTCCGTCGTTTACGAGTTTTTCGATTTCGACAAGTTTTTCATCTATAATGCTCATAATACCACCTTTAAGTATGATTTTTGCATTGATAAAGTGCGTTTTGCGCGATTTGCAATCAATTTTATGTCAGCCGAGTTCAAATCTGTATTTTGTAAAAGACCTATATTTTTTCCCCGCTTTTAGCGTTATGCCGTCAAACGACGGGACGTTGCAAGCGTTTGGATAACCCTGCGTCTCCATACAAAAAGCGGATTGATAGGGATAATCCGTCTTGCCCTTAAAGCCGTCAAGAAAGTTGCCCGAGTAAAATTGCATACAGGGTCTATCTGTGTACACGCTCATCTTAATTCCGCTATCCTTAGAATACGCCGTGGCGACCGCCCTTTCGCCGTCGTTGTTCAAGATATAGTTTATATCGTATCCCCCGCGCGCGTTTATAAGCAGTTCGTCGTCCACCTTTATATCCCTGCCGAGAGTTTTAGGCGTATTAAAATCAAACGGCGTATTTTGCACTTTGACTATTTCCCCGTCGGGGATAAGCTCCTTATCGACGCTTGTAATCGCGTCTGCGGAGATGAAAATTTCATGATTTAGCGCGCTTTCAAACTTTCCGTCGAGATTAAAGTACGCGTGGTTTGTAAACGAGCAGACAGTATCGCCGTCGCTCTCCGCCTCGTACTCTATGCCAAGCGCATTGTCGTCCGACAGAGTATAAATTACGCTGATTTTCAAATTTGCGGGATAACCCTCCTCACCGTCCTTTGAAAAGTAGCTCAATTTAAGGCTGCCGTCGCTTAGGATTTCGGCGTTCCAAAGTTTTTTGTCGAAACCCTCCTTGCCGCCGTGCAGGTGGTTGTTGCCGTCGTTTTTGAAAAGCGTATAGGTTTTTCCGCCAAGCGAAAACTCCGCGCCGCCTATCCTGTTTGCGACGCGCCCGATTATCGCGCCGAAATACGTGCCGCGGTCGTCTCTGTACTCCTCGGGGTTGTCGAACCCCGCCACCACGTCGATAAAGCGCCCCTCTCTATCGGGCACGAACAGCTTTTGAATTCTCGCGCCGAACGTGATAATCTGCGCCCTCATTCCGCCCTCGTTTTCAAGCAGATATGTTTCGATGCCCGTCGCGGAGACGTTTAAGAATTTAGTAGTCATATAATTCCTTATTGATTTTAAATGCACGATAGGCGTGTAAATTACACGCCTATCGAGGTTGATTTTAGTTGTTTTTCTTACTTGCCATAGTAGGCGTTTAGATACATTTGCTTGATTTCGCTCATGAGCGGGTATCTCGGGTTCGCGCCGGTGCACTGGTCGTCGAACGCCTGCTCCACCATAGCGTCGAGGCTTTCGAGGAACACCTGCTCGTCGATGCCGTAGTCCTTGATGCAGGGCTTGATGCCGACTCTCTCTTTGAGCTTGTCGATTTCGGCGATGAGGTTTTCGAGCTTCTCGGAGTCGTCCTTGCCGCCTATGCCGAGATAATCTGCGACCTCGGCGTATCTTGCCAGAGTGTGCGGGTGATCGTATTGCGGGAACGTGCCCATCTTTGTCGGGACTTCGGACGAATTGAAGCGGAGCACCTCGTCAATCATAAGCGCGTTTGCCACGCCGTGCGGGAGGTGATGGAAAGCTCCGAGCTTGTGCGCCATAGAGTGGCACACGCCGAGGAACGCGTTTGCAAAAGCCATACCTGCCATAGTTGCGGCGTTGCCCATCTTCTCTCTTGCAATCGGGTCGTTGGGACCGTTGTCATACGCCTTGGGGAGATACTCGAATATCATTTTGAGTGCACGAAGCGCAAGTCCGTCGGTATAGTCGGTTGCCATCATCGAGGCGTACGCTTCGAGCGCATGCGTCACCGCGTCGATACCGGAAGCGGCTGTCAAGCCCTTTGGCGCGCTCATCATCATATCGGAATCGACGATTGCGATATTCGGCAAAAGCTCGTAGTCGGCAAGAGGATACTTAACGCCCGTCTTTTCGTCGGTGATGACCGCAAACGGAGTGACTTCACTGCCCGTACCCGCAGAGGTCGGAATTGCGATGAACGTAGCCTTTTCGCCCATCTTGGGGAAGGTGTAAACCCTCTTTCTTATATCCATAAAGCGCATTGCGAGGTCGAGGAAGTTGACTTCGGGATGCTCGTAAAGCACCCACATAATCTTACCTGCGTCCATAGCCGAGCCGCCGCCGATTGCGATGATGACGTCGGGCTTGAACGCGCGCATAGCCTCCGCGCCCTCTTTGGCGCAAGCGAGCGTGGGGTCGGGAGCGACGTTGAAGAACGTCGTATGCGTGATGCCAAGCTCGTCAAGTTTATCGGTGATGGGCTTGGTATATCCGTTGTTATAAAGGAAGCTGTCGGTGACGACGAACGCCTTTTTCTTGTTGTAAACTGTGCCAAGCTCGTTGAGCGCAACGGGCAAGCAGCCTTTTTTGAAGTACACTTTTTGCGGTGCTCTGAACCACAACATATTCTCTCTCCTCTCCGCGACGGTTTTGATATTCAAAAGATGTTTAACGCCGACGTTTTCGCTGACGCTGTTTCCGCCCCAGCTGCCGCAACCGAGCGTAAGCGAAGGCAAAAGTTTAAAGTTGTAAAGGTCGCCTATACCGCCCTGCGACGAGGGAGTATTGACGAGCAGACGGCAGGTTTTCATAGCCGCTTGCCACTTTTCCATCTTTTCCGTTTGAGTGAGTTGATTTATGTAGAGGCTCGAAGTATGTCCGTAGCCGCCGTCCGCGATGAGCTTTTCCGCCTTAGCCACTGCGTCGTCGAAGTCCTTTGCCTTGTACATGGCAAGCACGGGAGAGAGTTTTTCGTGAGCGAACTCCTCGCTTAGCTCCACGCTTTCGACCTCGCCGATGAGCACTTTGGTGGTTTCGGGGACTTTCACGCCCGCCATCTCTGCGATTGTGCAAGCCTTTTGACCTACGATTTTCGCATTGAGCGCGCCGTTGATGATGATAGTCTTGCGCACCTTTTCGGTCTGCTCGGCGTTGAGGATATAAGCGCCTCTTGCCTTGATTTCCTTTTTGAACTTCTCATACACGCTCTTCAAGACGATGACGGACTGCTCGCTTGCGCAAATCATGCCGTTGTCGAACGTCTTTGAGTGGAGTATAGATGAAGCCGCAAGCACAATATCCGCGCTGTCGTCAACGATTGCGGGAGTGTTGCCTGCGCCGACGCCGACCGCGGGCTTGCCGCTCGAATACGCCGACTTGACCATTCCGGGACCGCCGGTAGCCAAAATCAAATCCGCCTCGCCCATCAGTTGAGCCGAAAGCGGCACGGTGGGCTGATCTATCCAGCCTACGATATTTTCGGGAGCGCCTGCCTTGACAGCCGCCTCGTATACGATTTTCGCCGCCTCGATAGTGCAACGCTTCGCGCGGGGGTGCGGCGAGAAGATGATGCCGTTGCGGGTTTTAAGCGCGATGAGCGCCTTGAAGATTGCCGTAGACGTTGGGTTTGTCGTAGGCACGACCGCCGCGATTACGCCGACAGGCTCGACGATTTTCTTTATGCCGTAAGCCTTGTCCTCCTCGATGACGCCGCAGGTCTTGACGTTGCGATACGCATTGTAGGTGTACTCCGCCGCGTAGTGGTTTTTGATAACCTTGTCCTCTACGATGCCCATGCCCGTTTCCTCGACAGCCATCTTGGCAAGAGGAATTCTCGCTTGGTTGGCAGCCATAGAAGCCTCGAAGAAAATCTTGTCCACTTGCTCTTGCGTGAAAGTGGCAAATTGACGTTGAGCCTCTCTGACCTTAGCGATCAGCTCGTGCAAGGTTTCTTCGCTGTTGACGATGTTAAGATCTTTTTTCATTTTCCCTATTTCCTTTTATTTATTATCTACCGAACCTTAATTCGATAAATTTTTATCGATATTATTTTACTTTTATATGCGCAATTTGTCAACAGTATTCTCATAAAAAAATCGAGAACACACCAAAAGCGTTCCGATTTTTTTATTTTTCATATCATTTTATGACGAAATCAGACGTTTTGGTTTTCGCCGTCCGCCTGTATCGGCGTATCGGGATTGCCGTCTGAGGCGGCGACCTCTTGATTTTCGTCATACTCCGCCTCGGTATTTACGCTCGGCGGCTCGCAAATCACGTCGATTTCTTCGTTTGAAAATTGCTTGATTATTTCGATAGCGAGCGCATAACATTCGGCTATACACTCCTCGCTCAGGTTGTCGTAGGAGTCGTATCTCGTCGAAAAATATTCGGGAAGTTTGAGGTTTGCGGCGCAGATACAGCCGCTCTTGAAGCCGCGTTGTCTGAACGTCGCGCTGTCGCTCGCCTCAAAGGGTATCCTATGATTGGCGCAATGAAGATTTATATTTTTCGCGCTGTTCTGCACGAGATTTGCTATCTCTTTATCCCCTCTCACCAATCCGTACATTTCAACGCCCGTGACGTTTAGGCTTGCAAGCTCGCGCAAAGAGTTGAGCGCGATAAACACGGTGTTTTCCTTGTCAACCTCGCTCGCGTGCAAATCGCACCACGCCTTTGACCCGCGAAGCCCGCAAGCTCCGCCGCCCGTCAGTATTACGCCGACTTCGGTGTTTTTCATTTCAACGTCTTTTAGCGCGCCGAACGCTCGCACCGCCGCAAAACAGCCCGTAAGATTGCTGTTTGCGCCGTCTACGATAACTTTTTCGCTTATCATAAAATAGGTTGAAAACAGGCTCGGCACAAATATAAGCCCCGCAAGCCCGACGTACAGCGGAATTCCGCTCGCAATGCTCGCGCCCAAGCCGCCTACGATTGCCCAACGCGCGATAGACAGCGCGACGAAATAGGCTACGCCCAACAGGTCGAACACGATGACGAGCATCAAAACGACTCCGCCGAAGCGATACTTTATGCTGTTTTCAAACGAAGCGTCCGTATTCGCCACGAAATACAATCGTTTTTTAGGCTCTTCCGAGCATTTTTTTAATGCGGTGATATTCTGCGAAGTCTTTTCGGGATAGAGAGGGTCGAGCATGCGCATATGGAGCACGTACTCGAATAAGAACGGGATAATCCCCACGATAAACAGCATCAGCGCCACCAGCGATGAAAAAAAGTATGCGACTATGCCGACCATCGCGCAGGTTACGCTTATAGGTATCCACCCTTTGAAAGCGGCGGGATTGAGTTTGAATTCCTCTTTGACTATTTCATCCGCGTTTGCGGACAGCTCTTGATAAAAATATTCGGAAGCGAGTCTTTCGCCCTCGCCGCCGGCATTTCTGCTTCCGTAGGTTTTGCACACGTGCTTAATATCGGCACATATCTTATTCGCTACTTGATTTTTATCGGTCGTCATCGATACCCCCACCTCCAATGACATTGAGATTTTTTATGATAACTTCCAGCATCAGTTCGGTTATTTCAAGCGCTCTGTCCTCGGTATTTTGCGTTGCAATGCGGTAAAATCGCTCGTTCGCCTCCTCGATAAGTCCCGCGACCTCGCGTCCTTTGTCGGTGAGCGTCAAATCCTGCTCGCGCTTATCGACGGCGGAAATGCACACCTCTATAAGCCCCTTGCTTTTGAGAGACTTCACACTGCGCGAAACGAGCGCTTTCGATACGTCGGCGTCTCTTGCTATCGCGCTTGCGGTAGACACCGTCTGCAAGCCGCCGAGCACGGCGACCTCGTTCGGCGACAGCTCGTACTCGCGCACGCAACCCGTAACGTAGTCGTTATAGGCGCGCAACAGCGTTCTGAAAGACGTAAACATATTTTTACACTGCTTTATGTCCATACTTCAATTATACAATAAACCGCCGTACAGTCAATATCAATTTTAATATCGACGGACGGCGGTCGTTATCGTTTATTATTCTCTGTCGTCGTTGTCGGGCTCGTCGAACTGGGTTTCGGCTTCCGCGACAGCTTGCTCGGGTTCCTCTGAGATTTCCGACAGCGGCACGGCTGCGCCGTCCTCGTTGGGGAATACTTCGAGAGGCGCATATCCGTGAACTGCCGCTTCAATGCGTTCCTCTGCGGTTTCGAGCGCGAGATTGTCGTTGCCCGCAAGCGCCGCCTTTCTCTTCTTGATTTCCTCAACAGCTTCCTGTTGTTGCTTTTCGTTGAACTTGTAGAAGAACAGCGGAATTATTGTCAAGAAGAACGAGATTGCCGCGATAAGCACGAGCATCACCCACATCGTGTCCTTGCCCTGCGGACTGACGGAAGCCACGTCGTTTGCCGAAATGCCCGCCATATAGTAGGCAAGCACGCCGACGAACGCGCCGACCGCCATACCTATTTTATTCATAAGCGTCTGCATGGCAAAGCAGATGCCCTCCGCGCGCTCGCCTGTTTTGAGTTCGAGATACTCAACCGTATCGCCAATCATCGCGTAGGTAAGTATGTTGCCGAAGCCCGTCGGAATACCCGCTATGACGAGAGCGATAATCAGTACGACCGTCGTCACCGTGCTCGAATAGTTGCCGTGGTCGCAAGCAATGCCGACGATAAACGCGATGAGCATAGCGATGCCGCCTACGACGTGCGACCATATGTAGGTATTGCGTTTGCCGAATTTTTTCGTAAAGAACGGCACGAGCACCGACGCTATTAAGCCGCCCGGGACGATAGCCATCGTAAATATCGAATACATCGACTCCTTGCCCATGACGTATTTTGCAAAATAGAGACCGCCCGTGTAGGTAAACAACATTCTCGCCGCGCCGCCGATACCGGACAGGACTATGAGCAATAGCGGTTTATTTTTAAACAACAGTTTGAGGTTGTGCTTTAAAGACGGCGGAGCTTCCAACGACTGGTTGCGCTCGGTCGTATTTTTAAATCCGAGGAAGAACAGCGGCAACGCAATCACGCAACCTATAATCGCAATGATAAAATATATCATTCTCAGCTTCTCGGAAGCCGCGGCGGGAGCTAATCCCTTTGTGAGGTTATCCGTAATGATAGGCACAAACACGGTGATTATGCCCGCGCCCGCAGTGCAGAAAAGACGGGCGATTGTAAGTAGGTTGCCTCTGCGATAGGTGTCGTTTGACATTGCTGTGGACAGCCCCCAATAAGGCACGTCGGCGACCGTGTAAATTATGCCCCATATCACGTACATTATGGAAAGCGCCGCAAATCCGCCGTCGCTTTTGGGATACCAGGGCAAAAAGCATATCACGGTCATCGCCGCTATCGGGAAAGCCATCCATTTGAGGAATGGACGGCACTTGCCCCACTTAGTGCGCGTTCTGTCAACGACAGAGCCCATAATCGGGTCGTTCATCGCGTCGAATATGCGCGCAAACAGCATAAGGAATGCCACCGCCAGCGCGGAAAATCCGATAGCGTCCGTCATAAAGACGGTCAGATACGAACCTATAATAGTACAAATAATGTTTTGTCCAAAGCCGCAAAGCGAGTAGGAAATGCCCTCTTTCGGTTGCATCTCGCCGTCGCCCGGAGTCGAGCCGAACAGCTTATGCAATATCGGCTTTTTGTTGCCGTCAATCACAGCGTTTTCTTCTTTACTCATAATTTCTCCCAAAATCTATTACGCGCACGCGGCGCGCGTATAAACATATTTTATCAACATTTGTATCAACAATCAACCCCAATTTTAAATTATTTCGCAAATTGCGCAAATTTTCGGGAGGTTTTCAGCTTCTGATAAAGTTCGTCCGCACCTTTGAGGAAGTGTCGGGCGCGACTATTCCCGCATTTTTGCCCGCCTCGATACAGCGTAGCACCCAAGCCATATTCTCGCCGAGGTTGCGCATAGTCTGCAAGCCCTCCTCGTCCTTTAAAATATCCGACGGATTGCTCCCGAACGCCATATTCCAATAGGACGACGACACGAGCGGCATTTCGGCGATTGTGGGATACTTGTTGAGCGTATCTATCGCCGCCGTAGTCCCTGCGCGCCTTGCGACGGCAACGACTGCCGCGGGCTTATGCGCAAAGTATCTCTTGCCCGCATAAAACGCCCTATCCAAAAAGCAAAGCACCCTGCCGTCGGCGTGCGCATAGTAGACGGGCGAGCCGAACACAAACCCATCCGCATCCTTGGCTTTTTCTATAAACGCGTTTACGAGGTCGTCGTCAAAGACGCATTTATACTTGCCCGCGCACTGTCCGCAACCTATGCAGTCTCTGAGGGGAGCCGCCCCTATTTGAAAGATTTCCGTAGAAATTCCTTTTTCTTCGAGCACATTTGCCACCTGCGATAGCGCGGTATACGTGCTCCCGTTTGCCTTACAACTTCCGTTTAACAACAAAACTTTCATATTAACGCTCCTAACAATGTACAGATATACATATAAAGATATGTGCATCTGCCAATATCTTATAACAAATCCGACGCGATTTCAATGGTAAAAATGCGCATATATTATACTATATATAGCTATATTTATAAATAATAACCAATAAATAGACAAAGCCCGCCATAAAGACGAGCTTTGTTTACGTTTGGATATTACTTAAATTTTTTCAAGGCGTATCGCCCTACCGCCTGTCAAAACTATTAGTTTAACTGCCGTCAAAGTAAAGTCATTGGCTACGATGATGAGCGGTTTTGTGAGACGCTTATCTGCGGTCACGGTGTAGCCCGTACAGTCCTCGCTTACAAGTCCGAGCTTGCGGAGTTTTTCCAAAGTTACGCGGTTGCCGTCTTGGAAGTTTGCGTCGATGTCATCGAGTTTCACCATTTCAATTACGCTATCGTCGATGAAGTCTACGTTTTTTGTTTCTATGCACTTTTCCGCCGTTTCGTCGTCCAATACGTCGCAATCGTGGACGTGCATAACTTCGCACAAGTTCTGCTTATACTGTTTATTCGTAAGCAACTTGTTATGCTTCAAGGTGAAGATGAGCTCCTGTATATCCCTGTAAGTATAGCGTTTGCGTTCTTCCATATTGAAGTCTTGGAAGAGGGCGAGGATAAGCTCCTGCGCGCGGGTCAAGGCGCGGTCTGAACCTACGCGAACATACAGCGGAACGTCTACAAAGCGGGGCTTATCTGAAACGTCCTTATGGTGATAACGGCGAGCGTCGTACTCGTAGGGCTTCAAAGCAAGCCACAGTTTTATTGAACGCTTCGCTATGCCTATAACACCGATAACCTGCCCTTGATAGCGGATTTTCTCTACACGCTTGCAAACGCGATAGGTTACGCCCTTTTGCGAACAGAATAGATTCTTGATTGCGGCATACCACTCGCGGTTTTTCTCCGAGCTTTCCTTTAACCTCATACGGAAGTTTGGCGAGGATTTGCGCACCGTGCCGTCCGCTTCGATGATGACGGACTCAACAAAGTTGTCGTCATCGTCCTCGTCGAGGATGCTGTCCCACTCTTCCTCATCGTCGAAGTCGTCGTCATCGAGTTCATCCACGGACATAAACGCCATATCGTCTATTTTTTTACGCATATGAGCCATTTCTTCCGCCATAGCCTGCATTTCCTCGGCGGACGCGCCCTGCACGACGGTGGTATTGCTTACGGGTGTAATTTTTTCGGACACCTTTTGCGCGAGGTCATCGAGATTGACGTTGCCCTGCGATACGGGCGTGATTTTAGCGGAGACTTTCTGCACGATTTCGTCCACGTCAACGGAGGTTTGCGCGGGAGTTATCTGCGCGGCGACCCTTTGAGCGAGGTCGTCCACGTCGAGCGAGTTATCCGCATTTTTCTCTTTGGCGAGCTGTTTTTTGAGTCCTTTCACCTCGTCGAGGAGCGCGTCGTATTTTTCGTCGTTATCGTCGGGTTGTGGGATATTTGCGCCGAGCTTTTCGGCGACTCTATCGGCGATAGCCTCTATATCGTTCTCGCTCTGCTCGTAGGCGGGAGCGGTCAAGTAAGCGGTAGTTTCGGGCATCATCTGTTGCATAGCGGGGAGAAGCCCTGCGATGACGCGCTGGACAAGCATATCGGTATCGTCGATGCTTGCGTAAGCGAAGCCGTCCTCATTGCCCTGTTGCCTGCCCATCATATTTGCGAGCATGAGTTTCATAGCCTCGTCGCGCTTAGCCTGTTCCTCCTCGCGGCGCGCGAGTTCGAGGCGTTGCTGTTCTCTGAACTCCTCCATTTCGCGGCGGTGTTCCTCGTCGCGCTGGCGCAATATTTCCTCGAAGCTGCTGAAATCCCCGCCAAAACCGCTTACAGCGCTTGCCTGTACGATTTTCTCCTGCAAAGCGAGCTGATTTGCGTTTTGCGCCTCGTACTTACGCTGTTCGCGCTCGTCTACGGCGCTCTCTTTTGCGAGCTCGGCTTTCTTCCAGCTATGACGAGTGATGAGCGCGATGACGAACATTAGCAAAGCAAGTCCGACGAACGCAAACGCCATAATGCTCCATATTTTGTTTGAGAGGTTGAGCGCGACTACCTCGCCCGAGAATATAGGTAATAAGGACGCGTACGCGCGCGAGGCAATCTTTTTAGCCTCGCCCTTTGCCTTTTTGGCGCGGCTTGCGTATTGAATGGTTTTTATGAGGAATATAATCGCAAGCAACGCGGACGCCGCCATAGTAGCAACCTGCCACAACGGGAAGTGACTTGCGAGGAGTTTATCTATAAAACTTCCGTCGCCGTCGCTCGGGGCTGGGTTTTCGGGCTCTACTCCGGGAGGCAACTCAGAGACGATATACAGCATTTTATAGATGGGGTCAACCTCGAAATCCGCGTCGTTTGTCGTAAAGCCGATAATTACGCTATAATCCCCTATGTCGATTATGTCGTTCGGGTCGATAATCGTCCTGCCGTTGTAGTAGGTAAAGACTACGCCGGTGATTTTGCGCGAATTGGGGTCGGCGAGGTGTTGGACGGTAGCGAGGTTGATTGGGTCTAAGCTGTGCGCGTTGCCGTCGTAGATGGCGTACTTGTCGTTGACGACCAAATCGGACACGTCGATTTTGCAGGGTTCGACAACCAAATCGACGGTTTTGCTGTCGCGGTAGGTCTGACCGTTGTTGAAATAGGAAAAGCTGACTGTGACTTTGGACGGCGCGCCGGAGCTGTCCACGTGCAGGACGGAATCGCCGATTCTGTTGCCGACGTAGACAATATTGTTTTCGTAATCGGCAAAATCGAGCACGACGGGCATTGTGACGGGGTTATTGTCGCCGTCCTTGCCGACGTAGTAGGCGGTGACGGTCAAGTCGCCCGCGACAATCGAGTCGAGCGCGGTATAAGAGGGCTTATTTGCCACGACCTCAATATGGTCCAAACTTTCGGCTTTAAGCCAGCGCGCGGTGAGTTCCACGTCGCCGAACACGCAATCCACGTCGAATTGCCATTGCACGAGTTTGGGGTCGCCGTTCGGTTCGGTCAAGGGATTGCCGTTGACGTCGGTCGCCTGATAGTACCAGCCGAGGAACATCATAGTTCCGTTTGTGGGATTGGGAGAGGGTTTGAGGATTTGCTGACCGTATGTCTTGCCCGTTTCCACCCTATCCGCCGTACCCGCGTCGTCGTCGAACTTATAGGTGACTTGATAAGTAGCCGCCACAAACTTTACGTCGATTGAGATAGTCTCGGTGACGTTCGAGTAGCCGCTCGGCTTAGTGCGGTAATCGGGGATACTGATAAAACTGCCGTCGGTAAACTTAAACTGCGGCGTATAACCGCCTATGCCCAAGCCGTCGAGCAGAGCGGTATTATTTGCGTAGTAATCCGCCCACAGCGTATCGAACTCGCTTGCGATACGCGTATAACTTATCGACCCGTTATACGTATCGAAGTCGAAGCTGAGCGTCTCGGGGATTTCAAAGAGGTTGTACTCTATTTGTATGTATTTGGCTGGGAAATACACAATATCCATAGAAGCGGACGTGTTATAAACGACCGTATTTCCGCTATCGTAGTTGCCGTTGTAAGACGCATCGGTTTCGAAGTAGAACTCGACGTAGACCTCCCCCGGGCGATACTTGGGGTCGCTGGGGGTATTTAATATCGAGCCTATACTGCGATACCATTTTGCAGTGCCGTTGACGACTGTTCCCTTTGAATTGTGCATAACTACGGTCGGCGTAAGCGAGTTGATAGACATTCCGTAATACGCGTCCTTATCCACGGATATGGACTGCGGAGTCAGCTTGCCGGGCGTAATCGCAATAGTTTCGCTATGCGAGCCCCTATGCCTCCAAAGCGGTTCGCTTGTGGAGCGCAAACAGTAATCCATCGTATAAGTCCCGCTTTCGTTGACGTTCTCCTTTGTTATGGAATTTGTCGTATCGCCGAGTGTGTTACTGCCGAATTTCCACGAGTACGTCGGGACGCCGTCCGTCATATCCGCCGCCGATACGCTTGCCGTCAGCGTAATCTTGCCCGTCAGATACTCTACGCTCGATGCGCTTGCGGTGAGCGAGTCGTTGGTCATAGTATCTACGTCCCAAACCGCATAAAACACCACGTCGCCGTATATGTCGCTTGTGAAGTTTGTGTCTTTGTCGTAGATATGCTCGTCCTCGCTAAGGTCCATAGTCCAACCTGCAAATACGCGGTTGGTCGGCACGGTGGGCGGAGTCGGGAAAGGCGTAGCCGTGCTGTAACCCACTATATCGGGCACACCGTTGATTGAAACGTCAATTCCGTTTTTCCTATTGTAGAATTTTGCGGTAAAACCCGATGATAGGACAGAAGTATTGATAACGGGATTGCTTGTTGTGCTGTATGTCGCGCCTATCTTTGTTTCGTCCCATATACTGGAAGACCTAAATTGAGCTTGCGCATTGCTTGCAAGCGCCGATGCGCTAACCCCTGCAAGAGACGCAGACGTAGGCGCGACGTTGCCGTTTGTAGCATTTGCGGCAGTAAGCAAATTAGTTTTCAAATCGGTTGAATTAAGAGTATAACTACCATAGCTGTTGACGTATTGCACGTTATTTAAATTTATTTTAGTACCTTGATTTATAATCACATTCTGTTGAGCACTGTAAAATACGGACGGATTTCCGATATGGGCAGTGCCCGAAGAATTTATCGCCTTGTAGTCGGAATAAACGTTGGTGTAGTAAAATTCGTTATTGGATTTGGCACTACCCGCCGTTGTATCTATCCAGCCGGACATTATCGATGCCGACTCATCCCACGTATTTGCGCCTCTATGCACCATAATACTTACAACGTTTTCCACAACGCGCTTGACGTTATTGGCTCCGGAAATGGCAGTTGTGCAAATCGGATTTATATATGTATCGGAATAATTATTTTCATACGTCACGTCGCAAGTAGCATAGCAATCATAAATTTTATAAGGATATACTGACGAACCAATTATTCCGCCGCAAAGCGAACCTCCTGTGGGGCTTGACGTTACCTTGCCGTTAGCCGTCCACTTAATCGAGCAACGGTATAACAATACATCCTTTATCGGTTTACCGGAGGGAGTATATGGTGAAAAAAACATTCCGCCGGCGTGGAACTGCGTGTTTGATGCCGTGACTCTGTTTATACTCCCTTGCGCGTGGCAGTTCATAAACGACGTGCCATACGCATTGATAGCAAAACACGCACCGAAAAGCACGTTGTTAAACGTATAACTATTTACTATTACGTCCGCAAATTCGCCGTCCATTATAATGTCAAACAGCGAAACGTTAGAATTATTATTGCCGTCAAGTACTATATTGATTAAGCTATGTCCCAAGCCGTAAAAATTGCCGCCGAACGTTCCGATTTTTGTATAAGCAATTTGCGACGAGCCAGGTTTCCAGTTCAAATCGTTTGTCAAAACAAAATATTTGCCAACGCCGTAGTTGTAGGTGGCGCTATTTGCCATTGCCGCGGCAAATGCGTTCCAGCTTCCACTTCCGCCGCTGATAGAATTTATCACGTAGGGATTTAACTGCGAGCCGTGCGGTTGACGCCTGTCCACCGTGATTGTAGTTGTGTCGGAGGCTATACTGCCTGCCCTATATTGGTCTACTTTGGTTTTATCCGTAAAAGTGTACGTCGAGCCGTGCGCCAGTGCGTCGAAAGATGCGTCCAGGGGTTGATTGTATATAGACGGGTCTATTGCCGCGCTTGCAGTGTTGTCGTTTGCGCCATTACCCTGTATATCGACAAGAGTAAAAGTAAATGCAAAGCCGAAAATTATCGCCAAGCATCCCACAAGCGCAATCGCCTTGACAAACCCATTTCTGCCGCGCGCATTTGAAACGTTCTTTTTTAAATTTTTCATAACGGATACCGCCATTCTATACGCGTCTTTTGCCGCGTATATTGCCCTGTTTTTTAGTAAAATCCAAAGTAGCTCGATATACATAGAATATATTGTTCTATGTATATTTGAGGGGGAATTGGGGCGTTGGAATGGTTAAAATCGGCGGAAAATGAGGGCAAAAACCTTAAAAAACGCGCATTTGTGCGGGGATTTACAAAAAAATATTGACAAAAATTGGCTCTTTACATAGAATAAATATACTATTATAATAAATATGTACATAGAACAATATATTCTATGTACGTCAACTTAAATTTTCTCCCTCCCATCTGCGCAACCCGCTCCATATCCCGCAACATAGTTTAGACAAAAATATATGCATAGCATGCTCCATATCCCGAGAGGGATACTTCATAGCAAACTATTTCGCCCGCCGACAGACGAATTTCATTACCGCCCGTTCGATTTCTATGTTAGGCGCAAAAATATAATCCAAGCGCGAAGCGCTCACCCAAGCAAAAAATTTTTGTTGCAAGTCTTTCATAAAGCAAAAACACATAATTAAGCGAGCGAAGCGAGCAATACCAAGCAAAAGATTTTTGTGTAATGTTTGAAAAACCTTAGCAAAAATCTTTTGCGCGGTAGTAACGAAAAAATGCTGCCTAATGGGTCGCGCAATTTATAAAATAAAATGTGCACCCAAAGGCACACATTTTTTCGTTGGTGCAGATGAAGAGACTTGAACTCATACGCTTGCGCACCAGAACCTAAATCTGGCGTGTCTGCCAATTCCACCACATCTGCAAAATTCTGTCGAAGCAGTGCATTTATTATAGCATATTTTTATTTTGTGTAAAGAAAATTTGCGCTATTCGCACAATGCGTCTAAGAAAAAATTGTATTTTACAAAAAAATTGTTGCATTTTTATAGTAAATTTGATATAGTATCAATACTCGCGGGAGTGACTCAGTGGTAGAGTGTCACCTTGCCAAGGTGAAAGTCGCGGGTCCGAATCCCGTCTCCCGCTCCAAAGCTGTATTGACAGCGTATATTTGTTAGCGACAAAGACCGCAAATATGCGTATTTGTCGCACATTATGCATCCTTAGCTCAGTTGGTAGAGCAACTGACTCTTAATCAGTGGGTCCAGGGTTCGAGTCCCTGAGGGTGTACCAAAAAATATCGCGGAAGCGATATTTTTTTTACTCAGGGACTAACAACTGTGTTGTTCCAAACTTCGTTTGGCGAACCCTGACACACCAGGCTGACGCGTCGCTTCCGCGAGTAAACTCGCCGCTCCGCTATTACGGAAGCCTTTGGGCTTCCTACGAGTCCCTGAGGGTGTACCAAAAAATATCGCGGAAGCGATATTTTTTTTACTCAGGGACTAACAACTGTGTTGTTCCAAACTTCGTTTGGCGAACCCTGACACACCAGGCTGACGCGTCGCTTCCGCGAGTAAACTCGCCGCTCCGCTATTACGGAAGCCTTTGGGCTTCCTACGAGTCCCTGAGGGTGTACCAAAAAATATCGCGGAAGCGATATTTTTTTTACTCAGGGACTAACAACTGTGTTGTTCCAAACTTCGTTTGGCGAACCCTGACACACCAGGCTGACGCGTCGCTTCTGCGAGTAAACTCGCCGCTCTGCTATTACGGAAGCCTTTGGGCTTCCTACGAGTCCCTGAGGGTGTACCACTCAAAAATGCTCACTTATGAGTGCGCTTTTGCTATAATGAAATCTATGGAAATCGAACTCGAAAAAGACAGACGCAAGGACGGCTTAAAAATCATTTTGACAATACTTGCCGTATATGCGATATGTTTATTATTTCGTTGCTTGGAATATTTTTTGATACGCACTGACCAGACGTTTTTCGGCGAGGCATTTATACTTAAACTTTTGGGTATAGCCGTCTGTTTTTTGGCTATGTTCATTTTGCATATGAAGCCGTCTGCCACAGGATTTTCCATGCGGAGCGCGCCTAAAAATATACTCTTTGGCGCGATACTCGGCATTTCGACTTATGTTTTGACATACAGCGTCGAGTTGATTATCCTTGCCGCGACGGGCAAATCGCCGTCGATAAGGTTTTATGTCACAAGCTATTCGGTAGACGGAAACGTAGGCAATCAAACGGGCTTTTTGTTTTTCCTGCTCTGCATTGTAGGCAACGTTATCAACGTTGTTATGGAAGAAGGAGTTTTTCGCGGACTGTTTTTGAGGCTTGCTCAAAAGAAATATGCCTTTACTATTGCGGTAGTCATATCCTCCGTGCTGTTCGGTCTATGGCACTTAGTAGCGCCGATACGCAGTTACGTAGACGGTGAGCGCAGTCTCAAAGGGATGTTTTTGATGATGCTGATGCTATTCTTCTCAACGGGAATTACCGGCGCGAAATTCTGTCTGATGACAAAGATAACAGGCTCGCTGTGGTTTGCCATGACCGACCATTTTATAAACAATTCCTTGGTTAACGTTTTGCATATCTGCTCCGCAAGCGGTGCAGACGAATTGCAAACGGCAAGAGTTGCGATTGCGCAAGCTGTCTCGTTTATAGTTGTTTTGACAGTGTTTATCAAGGGCAAGCATTACAAAAAGTCTCCGCAATAGATTTCCAATATTTGCGTTATTTTATAATACTTTAAGCAGGTATTTCCTCAATATCGGTATATTTAACAATAAAATCTGGTACGTCTTCCTTGCCGAGTTTTGTTACCACAACTTTAAGCAGTGCTTCGTCCGTATCCTTGTGTATGTAGATTGTTTTCAAATTGGTGCAGTTATAAAATGCGTTTTGGTTCACCTCAACTGTCCCTTCGCCCAGTATCACCC
>JAMPEA010000012.1:0-3910 GCA_023665365.1 Bacillota bacterium | reverse complement strand
AGACAGGACTTTCCGCAACGTCTTACGCCCGTAATCACCTTTATCACTTCCGTATCGTGATAAAATCCTCGCATTTTTTTCAAATATTTTTCGCGCAGATATAACTTCATAACCATTCTCCATATGCCATCAATATTAGTATAACATCTTTTCTGAAAAACACAAGTTAAGGGGACACATTTTTGATTTTTTTCAAAAAGTGTCCCCTTAACGCCCTATTTTTAATAAGTTTTTATAAAAACAATATAATTTAGCTTGTTTTTATCTCATAAAATCTTTAACTTTATAATCAATCCGGCATCCACATGACAGGGCGGTCGTTGTCGTAGTGCCAGTAGAAGATGCTTCCGTCGAAAACGGCGGGGCGGGTTTCGGAGTAGAAAGCCACCATGGTTTCGTAATCGTAGTATAAGAAGTTTATATCTTCCCACTGCGCGGGCGTGCCCTTATAGTAGATGGTTTGGAGCTCGGGGAAAGCGCTTTTTGCGACAGACGTGACGCTGCTCGGCAGGACGAGCTCTTGCATATTTTCGCTGATTGAAAACGCGTTTTCGCCGATAGTAAGCAATCCGTCGGGCAAAAGCAACGACGTTATATTACAGCCGCTGAAAGCGTAGTCCCCGATTTCAGTGACGTTGCCGACTATATCGACGACTGAAAGATTGGTGCAATCGTGAAACGCGTTATCCTCGATTTTGCCGCTACCCGTTATGGTGACGGACACAAGCATATCGTACTCCCACAAGCGTAAATCATAACAGATTGCGGCGGGAGCTTCGAGCACAACCACGGGCGAGACGCTGAAAGGTCCGCTATGCAAATCCTGCTCTATGGTCGCGGTTTCGGGAATGGTGACGGACGATAAGTTTTCGCACCAGGAAAACGCGTTAGGCTCTATAACTTCAACGCCGCTTTCAATGGTGACGCTCGAAAGATTTTGACAGCCCGTAAACGCTCCGTCGCATATCCTTTTTACTGTGCCGGGGATAGTGACGGCAGAAAGATAATTGCAATAGCTAAACGTACTCTCTTTGATTTCGTCAATGCCGCTGCCGATAATCAAATCGCCCGCCTGGCAACCCGAGAAAGCGGCAATGCCGACTTCGGTGACTGTATCGGGAATGTTTATCGTGCCGAGCGAGGTGCAGTTTGCAAAGGACATCTGCCCTATTGACTTCACGCTTGCGGGGATATTGTAGCCCGATAAGGTGCTACACCCGTTGAACGCCTGCACGTCGATTTTGGTTATGCCCTCGGGGATATGCACGATATTGAGCTCGTTTTTGCCCTGAAACGCAAACCTGCCGATGACGGTGACAGGCTTGCCGTTGTACGTATCGGGAATGGTTATCTCTCCGCTGACCGTGGCGTTTTCCTTGGCAACGACGGTATAGCTTTCGCCGTCGTCGTTCAAGGTGAACTTAAAGATGCCGCCGTCGTCCTTATTGCCGCAGGCGCAAAGCCCGAGGACACAACAGAGTATCATCGCCGCGGACAAGAGTGCAATCGAAAGTTTTTTCATAATTATCTCCTTAACTTGCCGCGAAGCGGTGTACGCGGCGGATTTTTCTGCAAAAAGTATACCCCCCCCCCGCAAAAAGTCAACGAAATTATCCACATTCGACGCAATGGCGAAAACAGTAAAAAAACACGAAAAAACCGCCGCTTTTGCGTAGCGGCGGTTACACGGCTTTTAGCCCTGTTTAATTTGTTATTTTGCGCTTTTACATCTGCCGAGCGTGATATTGTCGGTCTTTCTGTCCCTTAGGCACTCGATGGGATTGGGCTGATGCTCGGCGCGATAGTCCTTGCCCTTGTTGTCGATATGCGCGCGGATGACGGCGTGGCTGGGCACCATCTTTTCGTCGGGAGTGTTGACGTGCTTATTGTACTTGAAGTAGTCCGCATCGTCGGGAAGCCCGTTGATATTGATATAGCCCTCGCGCAAAGAGGTATTTTCGACGGTGTCGGCGATAATTCTGCGGATATACGCCTCCTGCGGTTTAAAGCAGAGGAGCTCGGGGAAATTGCCGTCGGGAATGACCTGTTGCCACTCCTTTTTGCCGTACTTTTTGAGGGCTTCGGCGGCGATATGCAGGTGGGTGATTTCCTGCCTTAGGCACTGCTCCCAGACCTTTTTGATATTCTTATCCTTTTCGTCCTTCCAGCAGGAGTAGTAGAGATAGCACTCGGTGTACTCGTGATTGAGCCAGCACTCCAACCAGCCCTCGTTGACGTCCATAAGCGAGCCGTACTGCGTGACGTGCTGTTCCTCGACCATTGCGATTTCCTGATATAAGCGTCTGCCGAGGTCGGTCTCGTAGAAAGCGCACTGGTTCATATAGTAGTTCATCGTCTGCTGTTCCGCCGCGGTGATGATGGATACGTTTAGCTTGGTGATGGGCGCGGCTTTTTTGAAGTTTGTGGGTTTGCGCACGTCGTCATAGGGATAGCGGTGATGCGCTATTGTCGGACGCGCGGGCGTGATTTCGGTGTAGCCGTTGACGAGCTTATCCGCCTGTATGCCCTTTTCCATATCGAGAAGGTCGGCGTATCTGTAAAGGTGGTCGAAGTCTTCAAGCAAGGCGAAATCGAGCGCCGCCTTGACGTTCATATCCGGCTCGCGCTGAGCGAGAATTGCCGTAAGCTCGACCGCAAGCTGTTCGTATGCGATTGTGGTTTCAAGCACGGACTCGTCCTTTGGTTTGAGACACGCTATCTTCTTTTGCTGCTGCTGTTCGTTTTTGCGCACGAATTCAAGCTGTCTGCGCAAGTCGTTATCCTTGCAGTGACGGAAGAATTGATGCGAAAACCAAACCGCTTCGTACTCCGTGCCGTTCATCAAAATGATGCGCGTCTTTGTAAAAGCGTCGGTGTCGTTTTTGGAATAGCTCTCGGGATAGATGCTTTTCCAGTCGTAAAACAGTTTGTCCGATTTCTCGGGCGCTTCGTTAAAGGGATTAAATGCCATAATTGATACTCCTATTAAAAGATAACAAAATTATTGGCAAAGAAATTTAATTGTATACGCAGTGGCGAACACTATATCCGCACTTTTGTTGACTTTAACGGTTTTGCGTGTTACACTAACCTCACCACAAACTGAATATTTTTTAGTAAATTTTAGACGCATTACCATTAGGTAACAGGTGCGTTTTCTGCATTATGTCTAAACTTTACTAAAAAGTGCGACGGTTTGTGGTGAACTGGCGGAACGCACTTGTTATATTAAAACCACAAGCGGTGTTCCAACGGTTCACCGCTTTTTCGTATATCAAAAAATATAAAGGAGAATACTTTATGAAACACAAAAAACCACTTATCGCAATTATCTTGTGTCTTGTGCTGATTTTCGGCATATTTGCGCTCGTAGCCTGCAACAAAGGCAATGACAGCGATGACAAAGATTTTACACTCTCCCTCGATACCATTGACGCCGCCGCGCTCAATCAAGCCATCTCGGGAGGAATGGGCTACATAAGCGCGCACAAGCAAGAATATTCCACTTGCTATTTAAACTGCGATTATTCGGCTAACAATAGCAACGCCTATTCGCTTTATGACGGCAACGCTCAAACGTACAGATTAACTGTCGGGATTTCGCTGTTCAACGATGACGACTCGGACGAGGCAGACGATTATATTGGTTGCCAAATTATGTTTTTTAAATCCGAGCAAGACGCAAAGGATACTTTTAACGGTATAAAGGATGATTATGCCGACGTTGGCGTTATCTCGCAAAAAGGCAAGCTCATTATAATAGAGTCTGCGGCAAACGTATATGATACGATAGTTAAAGCGCGCGTTGCTGAAAACTCTGCCGAAAGTGAACAATTAAAGTTTTATAAAACTGCACTCAAAAACGAATTGAATACAAAAAACGCAACGGTTGAAGCGTCTTATAGCACGA
>JAMPEA010000011.1 GCA_023665365.1 Bacillota bacterium | reverse complement strand
TTGTGGTTGCGGCGAGCAACGATTATAGCTCGGGCTTCGGCGGCGGCAACGGCACCAACCTTGCAAGCAATCCCGACAGCGGCACGGTCGGCTCGCCATCTACGTATTCGGCGGCGCTGTCCGTCGCGTCTATCAACGGCAGACTGTCGAGCTATATCGCGGCAAAAGCCAACGTAAGCGCGGACGAAAACAGCGACGAAAATCCGATTGCGTTCATCACCAATTCGAGCAACGAGTTCGGACAACAATATGATTTTGTCGAGTTGCTTTACGACATTGCTTCGACAGTGCGCGGCGAGGACGCAAGAGGCACTACTTTGAAATTCAAATACGTTCCGATAAAGGGCACGGGCAAATCCACGGATTACACCTCGGTTGCGAGCCAGTTTGTCAGGACGAACAATATGAAATACGAGGACGACGGACAGGGCGGCGAAATCGAAGTTCCGGACGAGGAAGCAAACGAGAGAGGCTACGCGACTTTGAGAAACCAAGACTACGACGGCGTTATTGCGTTCGTACAGCGCGGCTCTACCACGTTTAACGAAAAGGTGCAAGCCGCTATGGCGGCAGGCGCGCAGGCGTGCGTTATATATAATAACGTCGCGGGCACGATAAGAATGTCCCTTGGTGATATTGACAACCCAATCCCGACCTGCTCCATCACGATGGACGCGGGCAAACTGTTTATCGACGCTCAAAAAGCGCTGGGCACGGTGTACGGCGAGCTGTACGTAAATTCGGAGTATCTGGCAGGTCCGTTTATGTCGGACTTTTCGAGCTGGGGACCGACTCCGAGCTTGGAACTCAAACCCGAAATCACCGCGCACGGCGGCGAGATTATATCGGCTGTTCCCGGCGGCTACGACAAGCTCAGCGGCACGTCTATGGCGGCGCCGAATATGTCGGGCGCGGTCGCGTTGTTACGTCAAAATCTCAAAAACAAATATCAAAATTTACAGGGCAAGGAACTGAATACATTTGTCAATCAGATGCTCATGAGCACCGCGACTATCGCAAGAAACGAGGAGGGCAATCCCTATTCGCCGCGAAAGCAGGGCGCGGGTCTTGCGGGCATCGCGGACGCGATTAACTCCGAGGGCTATATCACCGTCAACGGCAAGGACAGAACAAAAATCGAACTCGGCGACGACAAGAATAAAACGGGCGTTTATACGCTTGAATTCGTGATGCACAACCTCAAAGCCAGTCCGCAGACTTATCAACCCGTGACCTACGTTATGACGGAAACTATGTCGTCAGACGGCAAGACGGTCGCCGAAAAATCATATATGCTCACCGATATGTGCGACATAAAGTACTATATCGGCGGAAGCAGCACTCCGCATAGCGGAAACGTCACCGTCCCCGCAGACGGAACGCTCGCGGTGAAGGTCGTCATCACGCTTGACAACGACGCAAGAGATTATCTCGATTACAATTTCATAAACGGAATGTACGTCGAGGGCTTCGTCTCGATGAAAGCGGCGGGCGATACGGAAGTGACCATCGGCTTGCCCTATCTCGCTTTCTACGGCGACTGGACGCAAGCGCCTCTGTTCGACTACGACGTGTACGAGATTGCCGAAAACGAGCAGGAGGAAGAGGACGAGCTCAGAAGAATAAAGTCAACGGCGGCTACTACCTCGGTGCTCGGAAAATATTACGACGAAAAATATATTCTGCAACTGGGCAGTTATGTTTACGATCAAGCCGACGATGACGTGAAAGTCTATCCGTCGAGAGAAAAGATTGCGATTTCCACCTTCGACGACCCGAGCAACCGCACCATTTACGAGCTGTATATGGTCTACGCGGGGCTTTTGAGAGGCGCGTCCGAAATGGACGTCGTCATCACCGACGACGCGACGGGCGAGACGATATACGTCGATAAACTCTACAACGTGAGCAAGTCCTACGCAAACGGCGGCTCTAACGTGGGTTCGCGCATCGCAATCGAGCTAAGACCCGACGAGTGGGGGCTTAAAAACAACTCGACTTACTCCGTCAAAGTGACGGGCAAACTCGACTACGCGGGCGGCGAAAACCCCGAGCGCAACTCCTTTGAGTTCCCCTTTACGGTGGACTACGAAGCTCCTGAACTGTTGGGATACAAAATCCGCTATATGCCTTGGGACGACCACGGCGTGACCAAATACAAAATCTATATGGACGTAGAGGTGCGCGACAATCAGTTTGTGTCGTCGGTGATTCCTTGCTATCGTTTGGAGCGTCCTACGGGCGAGTACGACGAGCTGGGCAATCCCGTTACAGAGCTTTACAGCACGGGTCTCACAGAGTATCCCATAGCGGTCATCGGGCAAAAGGGCGAAACCTCTACGGTGTCATTTGAAATCACCGATATTTACGACGAGTACGTCAAAACGGGCAAGCTCTATCTGCAAATCGAAGACTATGCGATGAACGCCAACAACTATCAAATTCTCTTAGGTCAAGACGAGGGCGAGGACGCTTACAATGACCCTGTCAGCATTGCTTTCGAGACTGATAGCAAACTCGTCCAGATGGGGCAGGAAAACACGGATAGCCTCGGCACGAAATATTATACCTATACTCTTGTAACGTCGAAGAACTCGCTCTACACGCTTAAACCCGTGTCCGACCCCGCAAACGCCTCGTTAAAAGCGCTTACATGGGAAGTAAGCAACAGCAATAGCGGCGTTAAGGCGAACGGCAACGAAATTTGGGTGGGCGACGGCACGACTACAAGGACTACGCTTACGCTCAAAAACAACGCCGCCTCTAAGGATAGCCAAAGGACTTACGCGATTATTAGTGTCAGTATCCGCGGCAGTCAAGTGGGCAAAGCGCCTACCTTGCAAAGCATACAGCTTAACGCGGCGTTAAACGGCGACGGGCACGCTACGTCGCTCAACCCCGAGGGCTCTTCTACGCCCGAGCTCGAACTCAACCCCGAACAGAGTGTGAAACTCACTTTCAACTGGACGCCTTGGTACTGCGAAAAGCCCGCCGTCGAATGGAAAACGAGCAATCCGAGGGTTGCCACCGTCGATGAGGACGGCACGATTACCGCAAATGAAAGAGGGTCGGCGACGATAACCGTCACTTCCGTTGACAGAAGGAGCGTTTCAAGGTCGGTCAAGGTCGTCGTTGGCAGACAGTACAATATCATCAACTATACGCTTTACGATTGGTACGGCTCGGGCGACGTGGTTATCCCAAGCGACCTCAATATAATGTATATCGACGAGTACTGCTTCAAGGGCAGAGAGGATATAACCTCCGTCACCTTGCCTACCTCCCTCACCGAGCTCGTCGAAAACGCCTTCTTGGGTTGCAGAAATTTGCAAGAGGTCGTTATCCCCGGTCAGTGTACGTCCATCAAGGGCATGGCGTTTGCAGGCTGTACTTCGCTTGAAAAGGTCACGCTCGGCTTGTTTGTCAACTCCGACAGGGAGGAGATTGGAGACGAATTCAAGGGCACGATTACGCTCGGACGCTACGCGTTTATGAACTGCTCCAAGCTCACGACGATAGAGAACGAGACGCGTATCACTTCCATATACGAGGGCGCGTTCGAGGGCTGTTCTTCGCTTGAACGTATCGACCTCACCAACCTGCGCGTCGTAGGCACGGGAGCGTTTAAAGATTGTACCGCGCTTACAGAGGTCGAAACGAGCAATCATACCGCGCTCGGAAGAGATATGTTTAAAGGCTGTACTTCGCTCGAAACCTTTGACTTCTACGGAGGCTCCGTGCCTGCAAGAATGTTCAGCGGTTGCGAAAAGCTAACGACAATCGTTTTCCACAATCCGATAACCTCGATAGGTTTGAACGCTTTCGGCGAATCGGAGGAGTACGGGCTCGTCTACGATGAAGAAGATCAATCATATAAATTGGACGTTGTAAAGACGTTTGCCGCTACGCCGCTCGCAAATATCACTTTGCCGAGCGACAGCAACGTCGTCATCGACGCGGACGCGTTTAAAAACTGCGTCAACCTCGAAACCGTTACGCTTTCAAGCGGAACTAAAATTCTGTTTGAGCGCAATACTCCGTTTTTGGGCTGTACAAACTTCAATAGCTTCGTTTCAAACGGCAGCAGCTACACTGTGACAGACGGCGTTCTCTACGAGGGCAATACGCTCGTGGCAGTGCCTTTTGCAAAGACGACTATCACAATCCCGAACAACGTCACCGCTATCGCGGACGGCGCGCTCGCGGGCGTAAACGTCCAAACTGTTACGCTTACAAACGTAAACGCAATCGGGAAATACGCCTTTGCGGATAATACGACCATAACGACTGTCGTATTGCCGAGCGGACTTACCGAAATCCCCGAGGGACTTTTCGACGGCTGTTTAAATCTCACAAGCGTGACGGCGGCGGACGACTTCGCACTCGTCATCAAGATTGGCGACTATGCGTTTAGAGATTGCCAGAAACTTTCGAGTTTCACTGCTCAAAACGTGGAGGAAGTCGGCGCGGGTGCGTTTAGAAATAGCGCAATCGAGGCGCTTCCGAGCAATAAACTCTCCATAATCGGCGAAAGCGCGTTCGAGGGCACAAAGCTCACAAGCGTAGACCTCGGCGATGTCAATATCAAAGAAATCGGCGAGTACGCGTTTGCGAGTATCGACACTCTTACGACCGTCGCGCTCGGTCCGATTGAAAGCATGGGCATAAGCGTATTCGAGGCTTGCCCCGAAATTACGTCGGCGGAGTTTAAAGGCGGCACTACGGCAATCGGCGCATACGCCTTTGCGGTGGAAAAAGCCGATAGCACGGCGTTCAGCGTGACGTTGCCCGCCTCCGTCAAGACGATAGGCTCGTATGCGTTCTTCAATCGCGGCGGAATTGTCATCGACCTTGCAAGCGTCGAAAGGATAGGGTCATATGCCTTTGCCTACAACGACGCCGAAAGCGAGAATTACGTTAGCGGAATTCAAACCGCCGACCTTTCAAACGCCAAGGAGATAGGCGAGGTTGCATTCGCTTATTCGAGGCTTACAAGCGTAAACCTCCCCAAGGCAGAGTTTATCGGCACAAACGCATTCTTCGGCAGCGAATACCTTTCAAGCGTGACGCTCGGCGCACTCAAACAGATAGAGGCATACGCGTTCGCGGGCACTGCGCTCACCGAAATTACGTTGCCTGCGTCCTTCAACTCGCGCACGTACAAATATAATTGGACGACCGTTGACGAAAAGGGCAATCCTCAGCTCAATAAATCGCGTAGCGAGTTGAGCTATACTCCGAGCGCGTTCGGCGGCATCTCGACGCTCACGGCAATCCACGTCGCGGCAGGCAACGAGGCTTTCTTCGACGAGGACGGCGTGCTTTATTCGAGGGTGAAAAACGGCTACGTGCTCGAACAGTATCCCGTCGCTAAGACAAATGAGGATAAGACATACACCGTCATCGACGGCACCGTCATCATCGGCGACCGCGCGTTTGAGGACGTGAGCGGGCTTGACAAGGTTATTTTGCCTTACACGCTTACCACAATCGGGAGCTACGCGTTCTTCGGCGCAAGCATAAAAGACTATACGTTCAACGGCGTTGAAGCGCCTACGCTTCTTTCGCAAAATCTGAGCGAAGAAGACCTCGATTTGCTATGGGCAAACTTCCAGTTGTCGATACCTTATCAGGTTGCATATAACTATCTGTATTTGGATTTGTACTTCGACCGTTCGGAGTACGGCGGGACAAACTTCTACGCCAACTTCACCGACTACGCGGCGCTAATCGACCTGCCGTCCAGCTTCAAGAAGCCATTGACTGTGTTCGTAGGAATTGCGGCTATCAACTTCTCTGAATTGATAACCGTCACGGACTTCGGATTGACGATGACTGTCCCGCTCAATGGCAGAGGCTACGACGGCATTTGGAATACGTTCTTCTCCACCGTCAATAAGACCGCGACCAACATGCCCGACAACACCTCGCATAAGGCGATGGAGGCTATCGAAGCGCTCAACGCGTACAACAAGGACGACATCAAAAATATGAGCTACGACGAGGTGAAGTCCGACAGCGAGCTCGGCAAACTTGCCGCCGCGGCGCGCGCAGCGTATAATAATATCGTACTGCCCGACCAAATCGAGCTTATGGCGGAGTATCTCAATACGCTTATGAGCTACGAAAGCGCTCTGCGTAGCGCTAAGGCGAGCTTAGGCTATCCCGTCCGCATCAGAGAGCTGAAAGTTTCAAGCCTGCCCGACAAAATCAGATACAACGTCGGCGAGAAGTTCGATACGAAGGGAATGGTCATCACGGTCATCTACGAGGACGGCTCGGAGGTCGCGCTCAAAGATGACAACTATACGATTACTCCCTCGATAATCAAAGCCGACACCGAGTACGTCAGAATAGAGTATCGTGACTCCACTATAAACCAAGTCGTTTACAGGGATATTTATATCAACGTAAACAGCGACTCGGGCGATAGTAACGATGGCGAAAAGGGCGCAAGCAAGCTCGGCGGCGGAGCAATCGCGGGCATTGTGGTAGGCGTGCTCCTCGGAGTTGCGGCTATTGCGGGCGCAGTGGTTGCGGTGCTTTTGATAAAGAAGAAAAAGACTGCGACGGCTGACAAGGCGGAAGCTCCTGTCGAGAAGTTTGACGCGGAGAAAAAAGCGGCTGAAATCCCCGACAATGCGGAGCAGGCAGAGGACGACGCTATAAGCGCAGAGGCGAGCGATAGCGGAGACAAGCCCGCGGAGCAAACCGAGGACAACGGTGAAACCCCCGACAGCGACGCGGAGCATGCCGAAAATGGCGCTGAAAGCTCCGACGAAAAGGTCGAGTATAAGCCCGAATTTGCAGAGGAAGCTCCCGCCTGCGAGGCGGAGCAGGATAAAGGCGAAGCCTCAGTCGAGGAGCATACGGATAAAGAGGCTGAAAGCCTTGACTATAACGACCAAGCAACCCACGACGAGGAAATCTAACGGTTGCAGAGGATATAACGATGAATAAAAGCAAAAAAACAACTTTAAAATTGTTTATCTGCGTGCTTACGTTGCTTATGCTCGCTACGGTGCTCGTGGCGTGCAATATCGGCAACGTGCCTGACCATTACGACTATCTCGTCACGTTCGAGTACAACGTAGGCACAGGGGACAATGCTTTGAGGGGAAATACCGATACGCAGTATTTGGGCATACTGGGCGAAAACTCGCTTATATCTATACGCCCTGGCTTTAAGAATGATAAAGTCGATCTTCCCGAGGGCATTGTCAACGGCTATTATCTCGAAGGCTGGTATCTGCCTGCTCATGTAGACGAGACTACGGGCGAGCCTCTAAGAGACGCGAACGGTTTCGTTGTGCTCGGTCAAAAATGGAATTTCAACACAATGCGCGTCAGTGAAAACATCACCCTATACGGCAATTTCAAAAAGAAACTTCTAGTCCGCTTTATAGATAGAAATATAGGCAACGGCGAACCCTATTACATAGAGCATACGATAGACTACAACCCCAACGCATTGGTGCTTGAACCTACAAGCAAAGCTCCTACGCTTACGGGGCATACGTTCCTCGGCAACTACTATAAGAACTTAGAGGGCGAGAAATTCGATTGGAATTTCAGAATTCAAAACGACGTAGACGTGTACGTTGACTTTATCGACGGCATTTGGGAACTTATTGATAACGAGACTGATTTTAAAACCGCTATAAATGCCGATAGAAATATCTATTTGCAAAAAGACCTCGATTTTAAAAACGTGCAACCGTGGAATTTTAGAAATTACACAGGTCAAATCAACGGCAACGGACACACTATTTCAAATATAACTCGCAAAATTACGGCGGCAAAGACACATTCTGACGACGGCATCGACAGTTTCGGCGGGATTTTCGGCAGTTTGAGCGGCGCGGCGAAGATTTTTGATATAAACTTTTTAAACGTACAGGTCGAATTTGATATAAATTCGTCATATCTGCTTTTAGATGCATATATAGGGCTTTTGGCGGGCAAGGTAGAAGCGGGCGCGGAGATTAAAAACGTTTCCGTGTCGGGCACGCTCAAATATAAATCCAATAACGACAAGACGATTTATGTCGGCGATGACGGAGTAATCGGCGATAACAAAGGTAGTAAACAGGATTGTGATTTTTCAGGCGCAAGCGTACAAATCACAGCCGCTTAATTTATAGAATGTGCCGCAAGGCAAAGGAGAATGACAATGAAGCATAAAAAACGTACAGTTGCTTTACTGGCAGTGCTGATGATTGTATGTACAATCAGCGTGTCGCTGGTTGCTTGCAACAAGGACAAGCACACCATTTCCGACCCCGAAGAACGTCCGTTTGCAATGGCGATTTCTGCTCCCGACGGAGTGTTTAACCCGTTCTTTTCAACGTCGGGCAACGACAGCACTATTATCAGTATGACGCAGATTGCGATGCTCAATACCGACGTTGACGGGAAGCCTGTCGCGGGCGATAACGAGCCTACGGTTACCAAGGATTATACGGTCGTAACTGCGCCCGAAGAAGTCAATGGAGTTGTAAAAAACTTTACAACTTATGAGTTTCTCATCAAAAACGGCATCAAGTGGCCAAACGGCTCCGACCTCACGATACACGACGTACTGTTTAACCTCTACGTCTATCTCGACCCTGTCTACACAGGCTCGGCAACCATATATTCTACGGATATAGTCGGCTTGCAGGCATATAGGCAGCAAGACCCCTTGGCAGACGACACCGCCAATTCGAACGATTTCGATTCGCAATTCGTATCCACTGCAAACACGCGTATCGACAACGTTATCGAATTTGTCAAATTCCGCAGTACATTGACCGACAACAAAGATAGACCCAGTTCTATTGCAGGCATTGATACAAGCAAAGCGCTTTTGGACTACGCCTACGTTGCAAAGACCTTTTATGAGGAACTTTTGAGCGACTGGAACGCTATCAACAAAGAGGACTATGAAGATTGGGATTTTACCGAGAAGTGGCAAATCTTTATGTACAGCGACGGCGGTGACAATGAGTTCCTCGAACGCGATGATCACGGAAATCCCAACAGCCCATTATACAAAGATGACGAAGGGAATTATAAACTTAATACTGAACATTCCAACGAGTTTTTAAACAATAACCTCGGTCCTTATCTCGCAAAAAAGGGCTATGCGACCAAAAACGGAAACGATTACGTCATCACCCCTCAAACCAAAGAGGAAGATCAAATTGCGCTTGATAAGGCTATCGGCGACTATTGTGTGGAATTGGTTTTTCAAGGCAAATTCAGCATAGACTTCCCTATGGAGCTCGTAAAGCGGTCGGAAAGCAAGATCTCTTGGAAGAATGATGCAGAAAAGAATTCAGTTACAACTGCGGTTAGAGGTACCAGCCCTTATGAATTTGAGACTATCGCCAAATATTGGGCAACTGCAACCACCGTGCTCGACAAGTTTACTGCGGAAGCCAAGACCGCGCACTTTAAAGACAACGGCAAATTGGTCAAGAGCATCTCGGGCGTAACTACCCGCAAGGAGTCAGTTGCTTTCAATGGGAAAAACCTCAACGGCGTAGAGTACGACGTGCTCACTATTAAGATAAACGGCGTAGACCCCAAGGCGCTCCTCAACTTCGGCTTTACCGTCGCTCCTATGTACTACTATTCAACTCATAGCTGGAATAACGGCACTGAAAACAAGGACTACATTCAAGCCGCTCTCGATGACCCGCTTGATAAAGACGATCCAAATTTCCAAGGTGAGTTTGGTTTGGAATTCGGCGACTCCGACTTTATGACTGAGGTTGTCAACGATTCGGCTAAAATTGGCTTGCCCGTAGGCGGCGGCACTTATATGGCGCTTGGCGGACAAAACGCAACCGAAAAGACTTTCTTTAACAACAATATTGTCAACTACGAGCGTAATCCCAACTTTTATACTGTGTTTGGCAACGACGAAAGCAAAAACGCAAAAATCAAGTATATGAGATATAAGGTCGTCGAGTCCGACCAAATCGTCAACTCCTTGACAACCGGCAATATCGACTATGGCGAGCCGAGCGCCAAGCAGAACAACCAAGATATTCTCAAAAATAAGGGTCTCGTTACCGACGCTATCTTTACAAACGGCTACGGCTACGTGGGTATCAACCCCCGCTTTATCCCAGACGTAAACGTGCGCCGCGCAATCATCAAGGCGCTCGACACCGCAAGCATCTTGCAAAACTACTATAAAGGCGGCTTTGCGCAAAAGCTCTACCGTCCTATGTCAAAATCAATTAGCTGGGCGTATCCGTGGGGGAATGACACCGACTATACCTCTAAAACTCGTGAAGAGGGCGGTATCGGCATCAGCGGAACTTCTTACGAGTACGATAAGACCGGTCAAGAAATAGATAGATTGTTGGATGAACAATACGGCGGTGAATATACCAAAGTCGATGGCGTATATGAGAGAAAAAATTCGCTCAAAGGCTTTGGCAAATATAAGTTATCCTATAAGTTTACAATCGCAGGCAGCAGTAAGGATCACCCCGCATATTCGTTGTTCCTCAATGCGGCGCAAATACTCAATGCGCACGGCTTCGATATAAAGGTTGTAACCTCTCAAACCGCGCTCTCGGACCTCAGCGCAGGTAAGCTCGCAGTGTGGGCGGCGGCTTGGTCAAGCAGCGTCGACCCCGATATGTATCAGGTCTATCATAAGGAATCTCAGGCAAGCTCCGTCAAAAACTGGGGCTATGCTCAAATCCTCGGCGGCACCAACCCAGAGGCTTGGAGTGACGAAGCAACCGTAATTGAGAAGCTTAGCATAGCAATCGACAATGCAAGATCTTATCCCGATACCGAAGAGGGCAGAGAAGCTCGCGCGGCATACTATGAGGAAGCTCTCGATTGGGTTATGGAACTCGCTTGCGAATTCCCCATCTATCAGCGTAAGGATTTGTTCGCCTATCAAAGCGGCTTGCTCAATCCAAGCACTTTGCCTAAGAAGTTGAGCGCGTTCAGCGGACTGTTCGCTCGCATTTGGGAAATCAACTACTATACGGAATAACGGAATTTAAAACAAAATAACTCGCGTATATCTACGGCGGCTCGCCGTAGATAACGCACTATTTACACGTTGTGTGTAGATAAAGCCAAACATAAGGCGGTAGCAATATGGAAACACTCAAATACATCGTAAAACGACTTGTGCTTGCCATTGTCATACTGCTCGGCGTATCAGTCATCATTTACGGCATGTCACGAATGATGCCTACCGACTACGTCGATCAACAGTATGAAAGTCAGCTTTCACAAGGTACGATGACTCAGGCGGACGTTGACCACATCAAGGAGCTGTACGGTCTAAGTATGCCCGACGCCTTCCTCACGATAACAGTGGGCGAGGGCAGTAAGTACGCGGGTATGAAGTTTACTGCAAACACCAAGCAGACTACATATGAGGACGAAGTTGCATTCGGCAGTAAATCTTACAAGGATTGGTATACAGGCAGTACCGACAAAACCACAAACGCGACTATGGCATACGACAACGGCAATACCCGTCTCCTCTTAAAGCAGGACGGAACTTGTCAACTCGGGACGTTCACTTCGCGCGACCTCATTCCGCCCGAAGAAATAACCGATGACGCTGTTATCAAAGCCGACGTCGTGTTCATTCCCGAGGAGGAGGGCAGGTTTACGATCGTCGAATCCGACGATATGGAACCGAGTGAATTCCGTAAAAATATCATAGTTTCGCTCGGCGGCGGAAATACCGTAACACTTACCGTTGGGTATCGAAACGCTACCGGCGGCGAAAAGTTTGTCGCCATCCTCGACGGTTACTTCACCTGGCTCGGCAATCTCTTACAGGGCGACCTCGGTATGTCCTTTAAGCACAAGCAACCCGTTTCCGATGTCATCCTCGAAAATATGGGTATTTCGTTTGCAATCGCATTTATCGCTACGATTTTGCAGTTTCTCATTGCAATTCCGCTCGGCATCAAGGCGGCAACGCACCAATACGGCGCGGTGGACTACACCGTCACTATTCTCACCATGATGGGTATCAGCCTGCCGACGTTCTTCTTTGCGGCTATCGTCATAAGGGTATTTGCGGTCGAGCTCGGTTGGTTCGACGTGCAGGGCATATCTTCTGCAACCTTGCCTGTTGATGCGTCTTGGATTGTCAAGCTCGGCGACACGCTGTGGCATATGGTGTTGCCTATGCTCGTGCTCGTCATTCTGTCAATCGGCTCGCTCATGCGCTATACGCGTACAAATACTCTCGAAGCGCTAAACGCCGACTACGTGCGCACCGCGCGCGCCAAGGGTCTCAGCGAAAAGACCGTCATCTACAAGCACGCGTTTAGAAATACCATGGTCCCGCTCGTCACCTTGCTTGCGGGTATCCTGCCGAGTCTGTTCGGCGGCGCTATGATAACCGAGCAAGTGTTCAGTATCCCCGGTATCGGTCAAAAAGCGTACGAGGCGCTAATAGTCGCCGACGTGCCGTTTATCATGGGGTACAATATGTTTATGGCTATTTTGACGGTCATAGGTACGCTGCTAAGCGACTTGATGTACGCCGTCGTTGACCCGCGCGTCAAGTTAGGTCGATAGGAGGGAAATATGAAAAAGTTCAAGTTTAAAAAACCTATTCTTTCAGAAAATCCTACCGATACCGTCGTCGTCAATGCGGGCGAGGAAATCACCGATAACGTCGTCCAAAACGATGCAAACGCAACCGAGCAGAAAACGGAAGAAGCTATCGAAAACACAGCGCAAAACGCCTCCGAGATAGGCGATATTGCCGAAAACGAAACTTCGCAGAATATAGTCGAGGACGCAAATAAGGTTGACGAAAGCCAAAATCCCGCAGAACCCGAAAGCGAGGACGACAGTATCGAAGCGGCTACAACCCGCACACTAAGCCCCGGTCGCCTCGTCTTAAAGAGGTTTTTCCGCTCCAAACTGTCAATGACGGGGCTAATACTGCTTGTAATACTCTTCCTCTTCTCCTTTATCGGACCGCTGTTCGACTTCCTTCCATTCATTTGGGGCGAAAAAGAGGCGGACACTTCAAGCGTAGTCAAAGAGGAATATACAGAACCCGTCGTAATCGAAGCAAGCGGCTCGCACGCCGTCTACGACTACGACGAGGAGGGCAGCAACACCGTTTATATCGTCACTTACTCCTATCCGAGCAACTACTTAAAGCCGTCCGGCAAGCACCTTTTGGGCACGGACGACAAGGGTTACGACATCTTTTCCCGCCTCATGTACGGCGGAAGAATTTCGCTTACGCTCGGCTTTGTCGTCATTATTTTGGAAACTTTCCTCGGCGTCATTCTCGGCGGAATAGCGGGCTATTTCGGCAAGTGGGTTGATCAGGTCATAATGCGTATCGTCGATATTTTCAACTGCGTGCCGACTCTGCCGCTACTCATGATTGCGGGCGTCGCGCTCGAAAAACTCGACATATACGGACCCGTAAGACTGTACATACTTATGGCTATGATGACCCTCTTTGGCTGGGCGGGCACCGCGCGACTCGTGCGCGGACAGATTTTGTCCTTGCGCGAGCAGGACTTTATGCTCAGCGCCGAAGCCAGCGGTCTTACCGTCGGACGCAAAATATTTAAGCACCTTATCCCCAACGTCATACCTCAGCTCATCGTCTCGATGACGCTCGGGCTCGGCAGTATCATCCTCACCGAGGCGACGCTCGGATATTTGAATATCGGCTTGCCCTCGGAGTACGCCACTTGGGGCAATATGATTAACGCGGCGGCAAACAACGAAGCGCTTACGCTTTATCCCAATCTTTGGATTTCGCCCGGCGTTTGTATCGTCCTCGCAGTCCTCGCTTTCAACTTCGTCGGCGACGGCTTGCGCGACGCGTTCGATCCTAAGGCAAGGAGGTAGGCTATGAGCAAGGAAGAAAAGAAAAATACTCATTATATTTCTGCCAAAGAGTCCCGCCAAATTGCGAAGGACAACTCTAAAACCATTCGTGATTTGCAAAAAAAGCGCAAATCCTATAAGCGCGAGGACTACGTTACCGAAATGCGCGACCCAAAAAATATCGTCGAGTTCGACGACCTGCACACCTATTTCTTTACGGATAACGGCGTGGTCAAGGCGGTCAACGGAGTGTCTTTCGATATTCCGCAAGGCTCGACTGTCGGAGTCGTCGGCGAGTCCGGTTGCGGAAAGTCTGTTACGAGTCTTTCGCTTATGCAACTCGTGCAAGGTCCTATGGGACAAATCGTAAGCGGAAGCATACGTTTCCGCTCCACGGTGCGCACTCCGCTCCCGCCCGAACCCGTCACGGTGTATAAGGTGGAGAAAAAGCCCGTGCTTATCCCCGCGCTCGACGGCGACGGAAATCAAGTTCTAAACGACGACGGAACGCCTCTGCTCGTGCAAAAGTTCGATGACGACGGCAATCCAGTTTTCGAGGAAGCCGCGCTCGCCGTGGACGACGAGGGCAATTATGTCAAAGAGCATGTCTTAAATAAAAAGGGCAAGCCGCTTATGAGAAAGCGCAACGTCGAGCCTGTCATGACCGAGAAGCTCGACGAAAACGGCAATCCCGTGCTCGACGAGGACGGCAACGCCGTTATGGTGCGCGCCTACAACAAGCACGGCAAGCCGAAGTTTAAAAAGAGATACGAGGAGCACGAGGAGGTTTTCGACGTCACGAAAATGCCCGTTGAGGATATGTCGTCCATTCGCGGCAGGGAAATCGCAATGATTTTCCAAGAGCCGATGACGAGCCTCAATCCCGTATTTACGATAGGCTACCAGTTGGACGAGGTGACGCTGTTGCACGTCGAGGGCGCGGACAAAGAGGACGCAAAAAAGCGCAGTATCGAGATGCTTAAACTCGTCGGTATCGCAATGCCCGAGCACGTATATAAATCCTATCCGCACCAGCTTTCGGGCGGTATGCGCCAGCGCGTAATGATTGCTATGGCGCTCAGTTGCAATCCCAAGCTCATCATCGCCGACGAGCCGACGACCGCGCTCGACGTCACGATACAGGCGCAAATTCTCGACCTCTTGCGCGAGGTCAAGGACAAAATCAGCGGAAGCATAATGCTCATCACCCACGACCTCGGCGTCATTGCCGAGATGGTTGACTACGTTGTAGTTATGTACGCGGGCAGGGTTGTCGAAAAGGGCACTGTGAGAGAGATATTCAACAATCCGCTTCACCCCTACACGATCGGTTTGCAAAAGAGCAAGCCCGTCGTTGGCAGAGAGGTGGACAGGCTTTACAGCATTCCCGGCAACGTGCCCAACCCTATAAATATGCCGTCCGGCTGTTATTTCAAAGACAGATGCAATATGCGTTGCGAGGCGTGCAACGGCGATTATCCCGAGATGATACAGGTGTCGCCGACGCACTTTGTCGCGTGCCATAGATGTACGGATTTGCAAAAGGAGCGTGAAGAATGAGCCAATCTATCAAAGAAAAAATCAAGCCCATTCTTGAAAAGATGAAAAACGGCTTGAAAAAAGCGGGGCATAAAATCAAGGATATTCTCAAAGCGATTAAACGTTGGTTCGAGGCGCTTTTCAAGAAGATAAAAAATGCGTTCGGCAAAAAATCCGACGGCGAGAGTACAGCCGCGGTTTTGAGCGAGAGTCCCTCAAACGTTGCGGATAATGCGACGGATGAGATTTCGCAAAAAAAGCAAGTTGAAGATGCTCAAAACGGCGCTTTAAATGCCGATTGTGCAGACAGCGGTATAATTTTGCCCAAAATAGAGGTTGTAAATTGCGGCGGCGCTTGCTCGGGTTGCCCATCGCAAAACTCTTGCGCGCAGGCGCAGTCCGACGGCGAGGAATACCTCTTGCAAGTCAAAAACGTAAAAGAGTATTTCCCGATTAAAACCTCTATAAACAAAAAGAAAAACGTATATCTCAAAGCCGTTGACGGAGTGTCTTTCAACTTGAAGCAGGGCAAGACGATAGGTATCGTCGGCGAATCGGGTTGCGGCAAGACGACGCTCGGAAGAACCATCTTGCGCCTTTATACGCCCACTGACGGCGAAATCATCTTCGAGGGCAAGCATATCGAGAAGCTCAAAGGCGAGGCGCTTAGAAAAATGCGTCCGCATTTCCAAATGATATTCCAAGACCCGTACTCCTCGCTTTCTCCGCGTATGACCGTCGGCGAAATCGTCGGCGAAGCCGTCAAGACGCACGGCATAGTGCCCAAATCCGAGTATAAGGATTACATTGTCGATATAATGCAGAAGTGCGGCTTGCAACCTCATTATTTCGAGAGATACCCGCACGAGTTTTCCGGCGGACAAAGACAGCGTATCTGTATCGCAAAGGCGCTCGCGTTAAAGCCGAAACTCGTCATCTGCGACGAGCCAGTCAGCGCGCTCGACGTGTCCATACAGGCGCAGGTAATCAACCTGTTTAAGGATTTACAGCAGTCTGACAACCTTGCGTACATGTTTATCTCGCACGACCTGTCCGTCGTCGAGCATATCTCGGACGAGGTTGGCGTAATGTACCTCGGCAACATGGTTGAGTTCGGCAACAAAAAGGATTTGTTTTCCAACCCGATGCATCCCTATACCGAGGCGCTTTTCTCGGCAGTGCCCATACCCGACCCCGATACCAAAATCAAGCGTATTATTCTTCAAGGCGACATTCCGTCGCCCGCCAATCCGCCCAAGGGTTGCAAGTTTCACACCCGTTGCAGTAGGTGTATGGATATTTGCAGCGAGGTCGAGCCTGTGTTTAAGGATTATGGTAACGGTCACTATGTGGCTTGCCACCTCTACCCACAGTAAAACCTTGTAATTTAGCGATATGCTTTGTTAAAACCCCGTTTCTTCGTCGTCGTGTACGCTTAGTACACTAGGCGACTTGAAACGGGGTTTTGCCTCGCCTATCATCTAAATTACAAGGTTTTACGAATTTTAGGGGTGTAGGCACTTTCGCGTCACTCATACAAATGGCGCGTTTTATTGTGGGTAGAGGTATTATTATGTGTTCGCAAAATTGCTTTTCCTTGTCTTAATGTAAATTGTATGGTTTTATGAATTTTAGGCGTGTGGGCTTTTATTATCTAAACGCAAGGTTTTATTTCTGTTAGCGTTCACTTAGTGGCATTGAAAAAGTAGTTTGCTCAATATTGCAAACTATATAAAATTAAGAGTTTAGAGATTTATATTTTGCGTTAATTTGCATTTTAGGATTAGATTAGCAAACGGTATTGACATTTTACGACGATAATCGTATGATTTGATTAGATTACAAAGGAAAATCAAAAGATGGACAATAATAACAAAACGATGTTACAAAAAAAGTATGAAGCTATCAGAGCCGATATTCATTATGACAATGAGAAACCTCTTGGCTTTAAAGATAAATCACATAGTGAACGCGTGAAAAATGTTAAACAGTTTTTACAATCAATCGCAAGGCGCGTAGGTTGTAATGACTATCTCTTTACGCTTTGTATAACGGAATTGCACGAAAAATTCGGGAATACGATTGTGCAGGAATTATGGGAAATTTTGGATACTTATTGTGCGTACGAGAATAAAATTAAATTCGATATATCACGCGATGACGCATTCGCGGCATTTTACTATTTAGTGCACCACTATTATCGAGAGTTTGATGCGGAAACCTTGAAAAAACTTTTATTGCCGAAAGACGACATCGTACAAAAGTACGCGAACAGTGATTTAGTCGCTATTGAAAATTTGGATTTTTCGATTGTTTCTAACTGTATCTATAACAAATATTTTGCGGAATATCCGTTAATTTATGAATTACTATCTCGATATTATTCTGTTCGAGGCGATTTTAATTGTCAGATGAAAATGGCGGCGGTTGCCTTAAAATTGCTTGAAGGAGTCGAGCATATTTCTATAAAATTTAAAGACGAGATGCCATATGTTCAGCAGGGAGAAAACTATGGCGCTAAAATTTCGTGCGCGGGAGCAATTTGTTCAATAATTGAGCATGAATATCTATACGGCGAATTGTCAAAGGTGCCAGATGTCAATAAACAGATAAATTCGATAGATGAGGAAAGCGCGCGCTTTGCAAGAATCAATAAAATTAGATTGCCGGATTTCATTAACGATGATGAAATTGCCAAAGCGGAGGCATATATAGACGAAGCGATAAACTTTGCGGTCAATGTACTTGGAAGCGACTATCCCAAATATCATTATTTAAAGGCGAAAATCAAGTTTTATTCCAGCGTGCGACGAAACTACATAGAAGGCAACGGAAAAAGAGAGCTTCAAGACAGACGTATAATCGAAGCGGAACTGGATAAGGCGATAGAACTGGAAAAAAGTCGCGCTGCTCACGACGTAGAAAAACGTACATATATTTATACCCAATTAAAAGATTATGTCAGGGAGTACGTCGAAGCAAACCTTGATAAAAAATACCATAAATGTAGAAATGAAATTATGTCCGCGGCAAGCGCACAAACTCTCAAAGAAGACTTTTTCCCGATATTGAGCGACAATGTCAATGGTGATTATGCGTTTATAAGCTATTCATCTGCCAATTTCAAACCGGTTTACTGTGATTTGCTTGAAATGGAAAGGAAGGGTATTAACTATTGGTACGATAAGGGAACCCGCCTCGGTGTTGACTGGAAAGAGATAGTGCGCCAACGCATCAAAGGATGCTCGGTTGTGTTGTATTATATGAGCGCAGATTCGATTGCCAGCCCTGCGGTTATAGATGAACTCAATTATATTTTGCAACTTAAAAAGCCTATCATCTGCATCAATCTGAGCGGAAATAATATTACGTCGAAAACGCTTATCGGTATTATGCGAGGAGGCGTGGACAAATACATAAATAATCTGACGTCAGAAACGTTTAAGACGATATGCTCGGCATGTCCCGACTACATTGTTATGCTTCAACGTGACCGTGATGCGCTTAATGTATATCACATTGAAAGATTGCGTTCAGATTTGCTTAAAACTTTTCCCTCGGTAATTAGGCACATAGAGAGCGAAAGCGCGCTTTGCGGAAGTACGGATAAGACGTATGAGACGCAATGCGGAGAAATTGCAGTTCGTCCGAATGAGGACTATTTGATATGCGACAATACTAACAAAATATATATAGTAGCGGACGGCATTTCACGCTCACGCGATGAGTATCGTAAATTTTTGAAGAAAGAACCCGATGATAAGAGCATTTCAAGAAGGGTTAGCGAAGTATTTTGCGACACGTTGCATAGACATATTAAAGATATAATTTTAAGCGGACAGGATGAGAACCATCTGAAACGTAGCTTTGAAAATGCTTTCAACTTGGCGAATGAAAGTGTTGAAAAGTTTTTAAGCACGCGTAATGATTATATTTATACACCGCGCGGCAAGCGCGGCGGAAAATATTTTGAAAAGCCGGGTTGCGTAGCTATTGCCGCTTTTATCTGCGGAAGGAAACTGTATTATGGTTCGGTCGGGGATTGTATGGGTATACTTGTGCGAAATGGGAGACGAATTGTTTTCTCTGAAAAACAAACCGAATATGCGTTCCACCACTTAAAAGTTGAAAATGACAGGAAAAGGCTATATTCTGAATATGTAAACAAGCCCAAAAATCCGTACGGATACGGTGTTATCAACGGAGATAAAAACGCGGGGGAGTTTTTCTCGCCGGCACATTTAGATCTCGAATCGGGAGATGAAATTTATATTGTTTCAGACGGCATAAGCGACTTTATCAGTTATTGTGACGTGTCAAAAATCACAAACTGTAAACTTGAAAATTTAATCAAAAAAGAAGATGCGCGTCGGAAGAAATTGGGCATAAGAAATGACGATAAGGCTATTATCAGAATTAAGATAAGCTAATTTATTAGGTTTGCGTCTATCATAATTTTTTGATTTAGAGGCAAAGATTTTGAGTTCTTATATATTGTTATCTAACAAGAAGCGTGTTTTGGTTCTATATCAAGGTTTTAGATTTTGCCAAATCACTTTAAATTTACAATATGTTTATGTTTTATTTTCGCGTATTTATAGGCTTTATACGCGCCGCTTTTTTCGATGGGTTCTGCGTAGAAAAGCACCCAGTCGCTTTCGTTTATCATAGCGATATTGCGAAAATAAATGGATTTATACCAATAGTCGAAAGATTTTTCGGGGCATTTCAGCAGTTCGTATTCTTTTTGCCTGAACCAGCTTGGCGGCTTGCGCATATTTCTTTCGAGAGGAAAACAGAATACTCTTTGAATATTCAATTCGGGGTTGGAATTTTTCTTTTCGGTTACGAGGTCATAGCATAAATCGTCAAAATCGCTAAGACCGCCAAAAAGGAAAATTCGCACGCCGCTTGCAATAGCGCGGTCGATTTCCACGCTTGTTTTTGCTCTTAATTCGTCAGTGATTTCTACTTCTTTGTGTCCGAAACACGAACAGGTTTTTGATTTTGTTTCCATAAAAAATGCCGCTCCCTTGCGAGAACGGCATTGTAGAATGCATTTCTCGCGTAGTTGCAACACTATTTTAGTCCATTGTTTTTACACATTCAGACTGCGATTTGATACATTTCTACCAACGGTTGATAGAATGTGTAAAAAAAGTATTTCCATACAGGAGTAATGGACTTTTATTATTAAAATAGTGTTGCAGTGATATTATAATACGACGCACAAAAAATATCAATAAAAATGTATGAGTTAAAATATAACAAAATATTTTTGCGCGGTAGCAGCTATAAAATCAAGTAAAAATGAAACAATGCTTGTGTACAAGCATTGTTGATAAATATACGCAGATTTTATAGCGCACAGCCGCAATAATGTTGGCGATAGATATTCCACTGCTTGCAGAGGGTGGTGGATTTGAGATAGCCGTCGCGTTTTTTGAAGTCGGAGGCAAGATAGGATACGTCAAGGTCGTTTGCAACTTTGCCGCCGATTTCGTTTATCAGCTTTGCGTTTTTGAGAGGACTTATCGTGAGCGTCGTTGTAAAAAAGTCGAAATCATCCTTATGCTCAGCAAAGTATTCCGCCGTTTTTCTCAGCCGCAAATCAAAACAGATTTCGCATCTTGCGCCGCCCTCGGGGAGATTTTCCATACCCTTGACAAGCGGCAGATATTCGCTTTCGTCCTGCTCGGGCACTATGAGTTTTATCCCGTCAAAATGCAAAACAACCTGTTTAAGTGCCTCTAATCGCAGGTTAAACTCCGTTTTCGGCATAATGTTGGGGTTGTAAAAGAACACGGTTATATCAAAAAAATCCGCGACGTTTGCAAGCGTACCTGCAAGGCAAGGTCCGCAACAGGCGTGCAACAATAGACGAGGTTTTACTCCCGTTTCCTTTGCCTTTTCGATTTCAAATTCGACTGTGCCTTGCGCGTATTTTTTCATAGCAAGATTATATCACGGCTATCGCTATATTTAAAGCGCCTTTTAACAATTCGGCAAAGTATTTTTAATCTTGTACAGCAGTCTTTATTGTGTTATACTTGTTTATTATATAGATATTACTATACTATAACTCAGCGCGGGCACTTTCGCGGCAGGAGGCTTTATGGCAGTGTTGAAAGCAGAAAATATAAAAAAGTCGTTTATGACGGGCGAGGTCGTCACCGACGTGCTAAAAGGCGTTGACTTCGAGCTTGACGAGGGCGAGTTTGTGGCAATCGTGGGAGAGTCCGGCTCGGGAAAATCCACTCTGCTATATATCCTTGCGGGCATCGACAAGCCGAGCGAGGGGAGCGTGGTTTTGCTCGGGCAAGACCTCGCAACCGCTTCCGACGAGGATATTGCCGCGATGAGAAGAAGAGATTTTTCCTTCGTATATCAGTTTGACAATCTTGTGCCCAACCTCAGCGTGTATGAAAACGTCACGCTTCCGCTCGTGCTCGACAAAAAGAAGGAGCGCGACTATAAGGATAAAGTCGAGGAGATTTTGAACTATCTCGGACTGTCCGACAGGCGCGACAGCTATCCCCGACAGCTCAGCGGAGGCGAGCAACAGCGCTCCGCAATCGCACGCGCGCTTGTGACCGAGCCAAAGGTCATCTTTCTCGACGAACCTACGGGCAGTCTCGACAAGGAGAGGGGCAGACAAGTTATGGAACTGCTTGCCGATATAAATAAAACTCGCGGCGTGGCGCTGGTTATGGTGACGCACTCCGAAGCGCACGCTAAGTATGCAACCAAAATTATCAAAGTAGAAGATGGCACAATTATTTAAAATCTCACTCAAAAATTTAGCGTCCAAGCCGCTTCGCGCGGTCGTGACAGTGCTTGCTATCGCCGTCGCGGCGGCGATGATTTTTGCCATGCTTTCTTTCAGTCTCGCCGTCTACGAATACATATATTCTACGCAGACCGCTACGTCGGGCAGGAGCGATATAGTTATCTCTACAAACTCCCTGTCAGACCGCATTACGAGCGTCGCAAAGCCGCTCGAAGAACTCGACGGAGTGGAATACATCTGCCCGTCGCTCACCATATACGCGCTTCTTAACGGCGAGTACGTGCAGGTGCGCGGCTTCGAGGCGGGCGGATACGAATATTTGCAGAATATCGACGTGAAGCAGGGCGATAAAAGCCAACTCGACCAAAATATCGATAATATCGTGATTTCAGAGGACGCGGCAAAAAAATTCGGGCTGGCGGTCGGCGACAGCGTAAGTCTGTCGCTAAGCGAGCAGATTTCGCCTAAACTATTTTTCGTCTGCGCCATATCTAAAAAGAGCGGCTACTTTTTGAACGACGCGCCCTTCCTGTTTTTGGGAAGAGTCGAGGGGATTTCGCGGCTTTTGACGAATATCTCCGCAAGCGGAGTGTGCAACGAAATCTATATCAAAGCCAGCGAGGGCGTGGACGTTGACGCGCTTATCGAGCGCATATCCGCTATGCCCGAATACTCGTCAATGCTCGTTGCAAGGACGGGCGGCGCGTATATAAAGGAGCAGGCGGACTCGCTATCCGCGCCGGTCGTGCTTGCGGGGGCGGCGGTGTTTGCGCTTGCTATCGCCGTCGTCGTACTGCTCAATATGATGAGCGAGAGCGAAAAGATTGCGCTCATCTCCAAGTATTCCGTTATCGGCGCGACAAAAAGGCAGATTGTCGGGATTTTTATGCTCGAAAGCGTTTTCCTCGCGTGCCTGGGCGCGGTCGTAGGCTTGGCGCTTGCGGCGGGGATTTTTGTGGGGATACTCAAAGTCACGCTGTCGTCAACCGTGCTGTTTTCGATTTCCGTTTGGCGGCTGTTTCTTGCGGCGGCAATCGGGCTTTTCAGCGCAATCATAAGCTCGCTTATCCCGATACTGCGCTCGTTTAAGGGGACTATCAGGCAAAATCAGCTTAGCATGCAAAAGAGTTCGCGCTTGGCGAAGGTGCTTTGTCCAGTCATGATTGCGGTGACGGTCATACTCGTTGTCGTCGAGTTTGCAGTGCCGTCCGCAACGGCGATAACGTCTGTTTTCAGCCTAATATCGGCGCTTGTCACGCTCGGAGTGTGTATCTCGCCTCTCATGAGGCTCGGGGCAAAGGCGGGCGATAGAATTTCAAACCCGAGCGTCAAGGTCGCAAGCGTAAATATCCGTCGTGACAGACGCTTTTCGCGCTCGGTCGTCATGCTCGGCGTAGGAATGACCGTCAGTATGATGCTGTTTATGGCGTGGGCGATGACAAAAAGCGTTTTCGGCGACTACGTGGCGGATTTTTCGGATATGGTCTTTGTCACGAACGTGCGGGCGAGCGTTGACTTAGAGCAGTTCGAGCAGGTTGACGGAGTGGATTCCGCAAACAAAATCATCTGGCGACAGGGCGAGCTTGCGGGCGAAAATTTCAATAAGACGATGAATATTTTGGGCTCGGAAAACGCGCTCGACATAATAGATTTCGCATACGTCACCCCGCGCGAGGACGTAAAAAATCTGCTCCTCGCTTCCGACCCCGATAAGCCCTACGTGTTTTTGGACAAGGCGCTCACCGTGCTTTACGGCGTGCAGGCGGGCGATACACTTGATATGACCGTGGACGGAAATACAAAGGCGGTCACGGTGGGCGGAATACTCGAACACAGGCTGTTTTCGGGCAACTATATCGTCATATCCGAGCGCACCGCGCAGGAGCTGTTCGACGTGTCGGTCGATACCGTCCTCATCACCGCGGACGGCAAGGCGAGCGATATTGTGGGCAATCTCCGCACTGAATTTGCAAACAACAACTACTACGTCGTGGACGTGCTCACCGCCTATAAGTGGGAGATGCAAAGCTCCAACGCCGTGTTCGACTTGATAGGCACGCTTGCGATAGTCGTCGCCGCATTCATCTTTGCGATAACCGTGTTTGCCGCGCAGGTCGGGCGCAGTACCGACGAAAAGGGAAGGACGGCGCTACTCAACGCAGGTATGTCAAAACGCGCGCTGTTTAAAGCGGAAATATCCGAATACTCGGCGATTGCGATAATATCTTACGCGTTGTCGTTTGCGGTTTCGGTGCTATTGACCGCGTGCCTTATACACGCGCTTAGGCTGTTCGGAATGTACTTCGAGTTTATGTACGAGGCGTGGGTGGTCGCGCTCGTCGGCGGAGTTATGGCGGCGGGATATGCGCTCGTACCCGTTGCATTTAACTTCAAAAAGGGCTATACTATAAAAAAGAGTACGCGTTGATTTGCAAAAACCTATCGACGGAAATAGAATTATGAAATTTACGCTCAAAAAATTCATATCCGCGTTGCTTGCCGCGCTTTTGATTGTCTCGACGGCGTGCCTGTTTTTTGCGTGCAACAACGGCAAAGACGACGCTCAGAAGGACGCTAAACTGCGAGCGGAAAACGTCGCCGTACTCAAAGATGAGATACTCGCGGCTATGGACGAGGATTGGGCGGGCGAGCTTGAAAACGTTCAAATTGCGTCCCTCGAAAACGCAGGCGATTATATAGTCGCCGCGGGCTGGGCGGACGTGATATGCGAGGTGCTTAAAAACTCCGCTTTGCAGACGGGAAAGCTCACTTCGCTTAAAAACTCCGTGCTGTCCGAGGACGGGCAAAAGTTGCTCGCCGACTTCGAGGGGAACGCGGAGTTGCTCATTCCGCTTATGCGCGTTGCGGGCTTTACTCCGACGGATATTTCAAATTTGACGTACGACTTGCTTTGCGCGCTCGTGTCGCAAAGCGGGAGCGCAGTGGACGCAATGCAGACGCGGCTTGACGAGATAAAGGTCCAGCCGCAATTAACCGCGGCGGCGTCTTTGAATATAGACGAGTGCAGGCGCAATCTCGTGACCGTCAAGCGCGACTTGGTGCCGTCTTTGCAGGAAAAGACGCAGATGCTAAACGCTTTCGCCGCGGCGAAAGCTCCGCTGTCGCAAATAATCGAATTTGCGTACAACATGTCTATCGACTCCGTTTCGGACAACATTTTCAACGCGCTTTTCAGTTCGGACGGCGCGCTGTCGGATATATCCGATGAGGAAATCCGCACCGTCGTATCCTCGCTTGTCAGAAGCACCGCCTCGCTTAAAGCCGCGCTCGACGATGCCGCGCTTGAAAATCTGAATAGGGCGGTCGGGCTGATTATAGACAAGTTCGACAGCGCGAGCAGTCCGTCGAGTCTGTTTACGCAAATCGTGGAATATGCGAAAAATATATATCCGTTTATGGACGCTATCCCCGCTTTGTGCGACGTGCTCGGCTCGGTCGGCAACGCGTTCGACGCGGAACTGATTGCGAGGTTTAAATCCGTCGCGCAAGAGGAGACGAACGACAACGCGTCGATCGTAAACAACGCGATTATCGCGGCAAATATCGCGCTTCAAATAAGGGAGGATTTCACCGCTCAACAGCTTTTTGACATAATCGACAATATCGCGGAAAAGGCTACGGACGACTATAAAAAGGCGCTTCCGATATTTATAATAGACATTTCGTTCAACCTATCTACTTGGCTCGAATACGGCGATACGGATATTGAAATCACAGGTAAGCACGATGGCATAATGAGCGTGGACGACGTGAACGTGATGGTCGGGACGGTGCTTTTCACCTTCCTTTGGGAGAACGCGAAGCAGGTGTACAGCGAGTATCTGTTGGGCAAACGCCCCGCGGGCGACGTGACACAGGCGGTCGGAGCTTGCTCGTTCGGCACGTTCGGCGTGACGAACGAATACGACCGTTGGGACGGGACTAACATCAACGCAAGATGGTTTAACTACTACGCAAATCAAGGGGTGCAAGCCGTCAACGAAAAGGCTATGAGCGTATGTCAGACGGTCGCGGAAGATATAAAACAGTTCGTGACGGATTTTTACGCGCAGACCTCGCCGAGCGGGGCTTTGACCGACGAAATATCAAAATGGGGTTTTGTATCGGGGACGCTTAGCGAGGACGATTATAAGAGGATCTATTCCGACAAAATCTTTGCGAGCGATTTGGTCGGACTTATCGGCTTGATTTCCTCGATATTCGACTGAATATCCGTTGACAACTCATTTTAAAAAGAGTATATTTTTATCGTAATCCAAAACGATGACGGTCGCGTAAAATTCGGAGTGAAGGTGAAAACCGACACGATGAGCAAAGCGACGAATGTCGGAGTGTAAGACGATATATATAAGGAATATAAGTGCATTATCATTTTATGCGCTGTCGTCTTACGCGACAGCGCATTTTGTTTTGCGCAAATGTAACAGCCGTTACGAAGTTTAGAACAGCGAGTGCAAGGCGCGAGCCAATCATATTTTAGATTACACGATGGCAGTCTTGTTATAAAAAGTCAAAAGGAGTAACTATGAAACGTATAGGAGTTGTGGGCATTGTCGTCAAGGGCGACCGCTCGGTGGTGGGCGATATGCAAAGAGTGCTTAGCGATTTTGCGGATATTATCGTGGGACGCATGGGCGTTCCTCGCGGCGGCGTGAATACTATCGCGCTCATCGTCGAGGGCACGGGCGAGCGCATATCCGCGCTTACGGGACGGCTCGGGCAGTTTAAGGCTTTGTCCGTCAAATCCGCGCTGACTACTTTCGAGTTGGTGGAATAATCCGCAAATTAAACGCGCAAATGCGCAACATATATTAGGAATAAATTTTAGAGGTATAATATGAAAAAAATCGCAAAACTTTTAACTATCGTGTTTGTAATCGCAGCGATTTGCGCTCTGTCGTTCGGGCTTGTCGCCTGCAACGACAACGAGTACTCCGAGAGATACGACGGACAGGTGATTCGCTTTGCCGCGCCCGAGGGCACTCCCGCGCTCGCTATGCTCAGACTCGTGACCGACAACCCAAAGCTCGACGGCACGGATATGGAGTACGCGGTCGTAAAGCCCGCGCTTATTCAGGCGGAAATGAGAAATAAGTCCGCCGACGTCGTAATTATGCCCATAAACGCAGGCGCAAATCTGATATATCAAGGCGCGGACTACAAACTTGTAAGCGTCGCGGTCGAGGGCAGTTTGTATCTTATTGGCAATAAAAGCGGCTCAAACGCCATTACGATGGCGGATATAAAGGGGAAAAAGGTCGCTTGCATAGGGCAAAACAACGTCCCCGGGCTTACGTTCGAGTACGTGCTGAAACAAAACGGCATCGAAATTATTTACAGCGGCGAGCCGAGCGCAAATCAAGTGCTGATAGACTATGCGACGGACGGTCCCGATGCGCGCACGAAATTCAACAATCACGCCGTGCAGTATATGGTCGTAGGCGAGCCTGCCGCAACGCAGTTTAAGACGGCGCTTAGCCTCAATGCCGAGATGGATATACAGGCGCAGTATAAGCTCGTCGCTCCCGTGCGCGATGCCGACAGCTATCCGCAGGCGGGGCTGTTTGTGCGCGCGGCGCTCGCTAAGGATAAGAGATTTATGAACGCGCTTTTCGACGCGCTCGACAAAAGCGAGGACTGGGTGGAGAATAATCCCGCGCAGGTGTCGGAGTTTGTAAGCGCGCATCTGTATCAGGCTGCTTTCCCCGCCGCGAGTATCCCGAGATGCGCCATTGACTGCGACAGGCTTGACAACGACGACAAAAACGAGATTATCGCATTCCTTAAAATCATCGCGCGCACCGACAGCGAGGGCAACGTCATCGACTGGGACGGGGCGAGGAGCAAACTGTTTTAAATATGGCGAAATTCGATATAGGCATAGACAAAAAAAAGGCGAAAAGCATAGCCCTAAACATATTTTATCTTCTGCTTGCGCTGGCGATAGCGCTGGCGCTTTGGGCTATAATCGCAAAGGCGAAGAATAACGAACTCGTGTTGCCTATGCCGTCCGCCGTGCTCGGGAGGTTTTTCAGACTCGGCGGCGAGGTCGGGTTTTGGCAAAGCGTAGGGTGGTCGATTTTGCGCACGCTGGGCTGTTTTGCGCTGTCTTTCGTATCGGCGTTGCTGTTTGCGTCGCTTGCGGGACTGTTCAACCCGTTGCACAGAGTCTTATCGCCGATAGTATCCTTTTTGCGCGCCGCGCCGACGGTGGCGGTGATACTCATTCTGTACGCGTTTATGCCTGAAAAAGACGCGCTGTCGATAGCCGTCGGCTTTTTGATTGCGTTCCCCATAATGTACGCCGCGTTTTACTCCGCGATAACGGGAGTGGATAGGGATTTGCTCAAAATGGCAAAGCTGTACAAGGTGCGCGGACTCGATAAAATTTTGTTTATATATCTGCCGTCGATTGCGAACTGCCTGTTCGATACGGGCAGAGCCACGCTGTCTTTGACGCTTAAAGTCGTCGTGGCGGCGGAGATTTTGACAAACGTATCGCAGAGCATAGGCGGAAAAATTCAGTTTGCCAATTCCACTTCCGAAATCAGTTATCTGCTCGCTTGGACGCTCGTCGCAATCGTTTTCAGCTTTGTGCTGGAATTTTGCGCGGCTATACTCAAAAAGGTTTGGGAGATTTTAAGATGTCGGATATAAACATAGAAAATCTCAAAATCGCATACGGGGATAACGTCGTGTTCGACGGATTTTCCGCCAAGTTTCCCGAGGGCAAGATAAGCGTCGTTTTGGGCGGAAGCGGAGTCGGGAAGAGTACGCTTTTGAACGCGATAGCGGGGCTTTTGCCCTACGACGGCAGGATAGATTTAAACGGCGGACGCGTAAGCTATATTTTTCAAAACGACAGGTTAATCCCTGCGATTTCAGTGTATAAAAACCTTGATTTGATATTACGCGCAGTTTTTAAGGATAAATCCGAGCGCAGAAAAAGAATAGAAAATATGCTCGAACTGCTTGAAATCTCCGACCTCGCGCACAAGCTCCCGACCGAGCTCAGCGGCGGACAGGCACAGCGCGTGGCAATGGCAAGGGCGTATCTTTATCCGAGCGAGGTTTTGCTGCTTGACGAACCCTTTAAGGCGCTCGATACCGCGCTCAAAACAAGGCTTATAAAACAGCTCGTGTCCCTGCACGAAAGGGAAAACCGCACCGTGCTTTTCGTCACTCACGCAATCGACGAATGTCTGCTTGTCGCCGACGAATTTTTTGTGCTTGCGGGCAGTCCCGTCGAGGTCTCTTTGCGCGGCGAAATCGCGTCCGACAAGGCTACTCGCCGCCTCGACGACGATGACCTCGCAAATAAGCGGGATATTTTGCTTAAAAATATTATGTCTCTGTAAGTCAAAATAAATTGACAAGCGGTCTATTTGCGTTTATAATAAAGAAACTTTATGTCATATGCGCGCGACGCGGCGCGTGTGGGCGTAAAAAAACGATTTAGGAGTACTGCAATGAAAGAAGGTATCCATCCAGAGTACCACGAAGTCAAGGTCACTTGCGCTTGCGGAAACACCTTTGTCACGGGCACTACCAAAGACGTTCCCGAGATGAAAGTCGAAATCTGCTCCAAGTGCCACCCCTATTTCACCGGCAAGCAGAAGTTGGTTGATACGGGCGGACGTGTTGACAAGTTCAAAAAAAGATACAATTTGGACTAAAAGTTGTAGGCACAATTCTCTTGTGCCTACAATTTTTAATAAAACGTGCTATTTGCGCCCTTTTGTGTTTTTTGCAAGAACTTGGCGCACCACGTACGCTTTGTACGTTGGGTGCGACCAAAACCTTGCGAGAAAACGCAAAATCATCGCAAATATCCCGTTTTAACAAGTTAAACGCACTGCATCCAAATATCCCATTTTCTTTAAGTCGGATAAATAAAACAAACAACAAAATTTTTAAATCAACAATATGGCGAAAGCAAAAAATACAAAATCCAAAGCGGTCAGGCGCACCTCTATCGGAGGGCAGGCGGTGCTCGAAGGCGTGATGATGAAAGGCTCGCGCTCCATTGCCACTGCCGTGCGCACCGCAAGCGGCGATATAACCGTCGAAAGCAAGTATATCAAAAGCGTTAAGGAGAAAAACGTCTTTTTCCGCTTGCCGTTCGTTAGGGGCGTCGTCAATCTCGTCACGCAACTCTTTCAAGGCACAGGGATTATCCTGCGTTCCGCCGAGGTGTACGGCGATTTTGCAGAACCGACAAAATTCGACAACTGGGTCGCAAAAAAGTTTAAAATCAATCCGATGAACGTGCTTATGGCGGTCTCTGTCGTGTTGGGCATCGCGCTTGCGGTGGGCTTATTCGTATTTTTGCCGAATTTCCTTGCGGGGCTCATCTGCGACAACGCCGCGGCTATTGCGCTAAGCTCGCTGAAAAGCCTGTGGTACAGTCTAATCGAGGGCGGGATAATGATAGCGATATTTATATCCTACATTTTGCTCGTCACTCTTATGAAAGACGTGCGCAGGGTGTTTATGTATCACGGCGCGGAGCACAAGGTCATCAGTTGCTACGAGCACGGGCTTGACCTCACTGTGGAAAACGCGAGGTCTATGCGCCGCGAGCACAGCCGTTGCGGCACTACGTTTTTATTTTTCGTTGTGACGGTGAGCATACTCGTATTTGTGCTGATAAACTTTATGCTTGAAAAGTGCGGCTTGCTTGTGGGACACAAAGTCCTCGACGCGCTTATAAAGCTCGGCTTCAAGCTGTTGTTTTTGCCCGTCGTAGCGGGGGTGTCCTACGAGCTTTTGAAACTGCTTGCAAAGAGCGATTGCCTCTTTGTGCGCATACTTCGCGCGCCCGGAATGGCGCTTCAAAAGCTGACCACCAAAGAGCCGACCGACGATATGTTGGAGGTTTCGCTCACGGCGTTTAAGACGGTTATGGAGATGGACGAAAACCCCAATCTGCCCGAGCGCAAGTTTGAGATAAGCGTGCCCTACGAAGTTGCGAGAAGCAACGTAAGCGAGATTGCAAAGGGCGCGGACGATGCGGATTTGGATTGGATTTTCGCAGAGGCGACGGGGGTCAAGCGCAGTATGCTATTCGAGCTTAAATCGCTCGCCAAAACGCAGTACGAAAGCGCGACTGAGATAGCAAAACGTATGGCGGACGGCACGCCCTTGCAGTACGCGATGGGCAACGCGGATTTCTACGGCATAAAAATTTCCGTGAATAGAAACGTGCTTATCCCTCGCCCCGAAACAGAGGAGCTTTGCGAGCGCGCGATTGCCGAGATAAGCGAAAGACAAAACCGAGTTGAAAACAATGCGGACGTTAGCGTGCTCGATTTGTGTACTGGAAGCGGCGCAATCGCCGTGACTGCGGCGTCGATAAGCGGCGCTAGCGTAGTCGCAAGCGATATAAGCGAGGGCGCGTTGCAAGTCGCAAAGGCGAACGCGCTCAACGTCGGCGTAAACGTCGAGTTTGTAAAAAGCGATATGTGGCAGGATATAGAGGGCGATTTCGACGTGATAATTTCAAATCCGCCGTATATCCCGAGCGAAGATATAAATACGCTCGACGAAAGAGTGAAAAATTTCGAGCCGATTATCGCGCTCGACGGCGGAAAGGACGGACTTGATTTCTACCGCAAAATCGCAAGCGGTCTCGACGCGCATTTGAAAGAGGACGGCGTTTTGCTTTTGGAATTCGGGATAAATCAAGCGGACGAGATTAAAAATATTTTCGACGAATACGACGTTAGGATTATAAAGGATATGGGAGGCGTCGAGCGCATTGCTCTCGTCGAGAGAAAAGTATGAAGATAAGCGAAGGATTGATTTTAAAACTCGACAAAATCGACGCGCGATATGCCGAACTGGGCGAGAGTCTCTCCAAGCCCGAGGTCATCTCGGACCAAGAACAGTTTAGGGCGTTTTCAAAGGAGCACTCCGACCTTCAACCCATCGTCGAAAAGTACGCGCTGTTCAAAAGGCATAAAAGCGATTTGGAGGACTGCAACGAGATTATCGCAACCGAGACCGACGTCGAGATGAAAAGCCTCGCCAAGCAGGAGGCGGACGAACTGCGCGAGGCGCTCGATAAGGACGTAGACGAAATCAAACTCGCGTTGCTCCCCAAAGACCCCAACGAAAATAACAACGTAATTATGGAAATACGCGCGGGCGCGGGCGGAGACGAAGCGTCGCTGTTCGGCACGGAGCTTATGAAAATGTATCGCCACTACGCCGACGCAAACCGCTGGAAGGTGGAAGAAGTCAATATGAATTACACCGAGCTCGGCGGCGCGAAGGAGCTTGTGTTTATGATAACGGGCAAGGGCGTATACGGCAAGCTGAAATTCGAAAGCGGCGTGCACAGAGTCCAGCGCGTGCCCGAGACGGAGTCGCAGGGCAGAGTGCACACCTCGACCGTCACCGTAGCGGTGCTTCCCGAGGCGCAGGACGTAGAGATAAATCTCAACGAAAACGACATAAAGGTGGATACCTATCGTTCGGGCGGCGCGGGCGGTCAGCACGTCAACAAGACGGAAAGCGCAATCAGAATGACCCACCTGCCTACGGGCATAGTCGTCGAGTGCCAAGACGAGCGCAGTCAGATTAAAAACAGGGAAAAGGCGCTTAAAGTGCTCAAATCGAGGGTGTACGATTTTTATCAGTCGCAGGCGCAAAAGGAGTACGCCGAAAACCGCCGCGCTCAGGTGGGCACGGGAGATAGGAGCGAGCGCATACGCACCTACAACTTTCCGCAGGGCAGAGTCACCGACCACCGCATAGGGCTTACCCTCTACTCCCTCGATAAATTTCTGCTCGGCGAAATGGACGAGATGATTTCCGCACTGCAAATCGCGCTCCAAAATAAAATGCTCGAAAATATCGAATAATCGCGGTTTTTCAAATAAAATCGCAAAATATCCGAAAAAAATAAAATTGAGGGTTGAAATAATCCCATATATTTAATAAAATATAGTTACGGAGGTGGATTATGATTCAACTTATCACAGGCGCCAAAGGCACCGGCAAAACCAAACAAATTATAGATATGGCAAACGCCAACGTCGATTCGGCAAAGGGCGACATAGTATTTGTGACCTATACGGATAGATATATGTGTTCGATTGTGCATCAAGTGCGCGTCATCAACGCGCAGTGCTTGAAGCACGGCGACGCGCCTATCTCAAACGACGCGCTCATCGGCTTTATAAAGGGCGTGCTCGCGGGCAACCACGATATCGAAACTCTCTACGTGGACGGCGCGCACCGCATCTTGGAAAAGACCGTAAAAGAGATGAAAGAGTTCTTTGACGATATGTATAAACTCGCGCAAAGCACGGACGTCAAAATCGTGCTTACGGTGAGCGAGGACGAGGATAAATTCCCCGAATTTATGCAGAAATATAGAGGCTGATATGAAGTATACAAGCACTCGCAACGCCTTAGAGGCGGTTTTTGCGAGCGAGGCTATCGTAAAAGGTATATCGGACGACGGCGGACTTTTTGTTCCGTCGTCTTTCCCGCATTTGGACGCGGCGACGTTGGACAGCCTTTTGAAGATGGACTATCAGGAGCGCGTGGCAAAAATACTCTCGCTGCACTTCGACGAGTTCGACTTCGAGGAGCTTCTCGACATTGCAAATAACGCCTATTCGCGCTTCGACGACAGCGACCCATGTCCCGTCGTGAAAATCGAGGACGGGCTTTATATGCTCGAACTGTGGCACGGTCCGACCTGCTCTGAAAAAGATATGGCTTCGGCGTTGCTTGCGCGGCTCATAGGGTGCGCAAAGCGTAGATTAGGGCGTGAGGAAAAGACGCTCGCGCTCATTGCGACAAGCGGCGATACGGGCGCGCTCGACGCCTTTAATAACGCCGAAAATATCGAGGTAGTCGCGCTCTATCCCGTCAATGGAGTGAGCCCCGTGCAACGCATGCAGTTGACTGCGTGCGCAGGCGGAAATCTGCATATTGCGGGCGTAAATGGCGGCTTCGACGACGTGCAGGCGGCGGCGAGAAAGGCGCTTAACGACAGGGAAATCAATACGCGGCTTGAAAATTGCGGATATAAAATCTGCGCCGCGGATAATCTGAATATCGCAAGTATCGTCGCTAAAATCGCATATTTCGTTTCGGCGTACTGCGACCTCGTAAACGGCGGAGAAATCGAGCTTGGCGAAAGGATAGATTTCGCAATTCCAACGGGGGATTTCAGCGAGGCTATTGCGGGATATTACGCGTATAAAATGGGTCTGCCCGTAAATAAGTTTATCCTCGCAAGCGACGAAAATAACGCGCTTACAGACTTTTTCAATACCGGCGTGTACGACGTAGACCGCAAGCGTTTCAAAACCTCGTCGCCGTCTATGGACGTGCTTTTCGCAAGCAATATCGAAAGACTTATATTTGAGGTTTGCGGGCGGGACGGCTCGCTTGTTTGCGAGTTGTTTGACAGGCTTGCGGCAGAAAAGAAATTCGAGTTCGACCCCGACGTCCTGCGCGACAGAATATTCGAGGCAGGTTGGGCGGACGAGGACGACGTGAAAGAGGCGATATTCACTTTCTTTGACCTCGACGACTACGTTATGGACACGCACACCGCGGTGGGCGCGAGCGTCTATAACGACTACTCCTGCGAGACGGAGGACGAGACCGCAACGGTGATTTTGTCCGTTTCGAGCCCGTTTAAGCACGCTTTGAGCGTGTTGTCCGCGCTCGGCACGCGCGAAAACGACCCGTTTAAGGCTATCGCAAAATTGCAGATTTTCACCGCGCTCGACTGTCCCGAATGCCTTATGGGGCTTCAATACAGGGACGAAATACATACGACCGTCATCGACGCAGGCTTAGTCGGCGACGCAATCTTAAACTTTATAAAGAAATAATAGCGAGAGGATAAAATGGCTACGATTGACAACGAAAACGCTCAGCGCAAAAAGATTATTTTAAGCGGAATACAGCCCACCGGCACAATCACGCTCGGCAACTACTTGGGCGCGGTCAAGAATTGGCAGAAGATGCAATCGGATTTCGATTCGATATTCTTCATCGCCGACCTGCACGCGCTCACCGTCAGGCGCGAGCCGAGCGAGTTCCGCCAAACCGCGCTCAACTTTTTCGCGCAGTTTTTGGCGTGCGGGCTTGACCCCGATAAAGCGATAATGTACTTTCAATCCCAAGTGCGTCAGCACGCCGAGCTCGCTTGGATACTCAACTGCAATACCTACGTGGGCGAAGCGTCGAGAATGACCCAGTTCAAGGACAAGAGCGCCAAGCACGCCGACAACGTGAATATGGGGCTTATGGATTATCCCGTGCTTATGGCGGCGGATATACTGCTTTTCAACTCCGACCTTGTGCCCGTGGGCATCGACCAAAAACAGCATCTCGAACTCACGCGCGATATTGCGATACGCTTCAACAACCGCTACGGCGAGACGTTTAAAGTCCCCGAGGGATATATCCCGACGACTGGCGCGAAGATATGCTCCCTTCAAGACCCAACCGCAAAGATGTCCAAGTCCGACCCCGACCAAAACGCCACGATTTCGATTATAGACGACGAGGCTACGATTGTGCGCCGCTTCAAGCGCGCCGTCACCGACAGCGGCAATGAAATCCGAATGAGCGAGGATAAGGCGGGCATCTCAAACCTCATCACGATTTATTCCGCGATTGAAAACAAGCCGACCGATGCCGTCGAGCGCGAGTTTGCGGGGCAGGGCTACGGCACGTTCAAGATTGCCGTAGGCGAGGCTGTCGCGGCTAAGTTTAAGCCCATTCGTGAAAGCTATCTGCGCTATATCGCCGATAAGGACTATATCCTGCAAATCGCCAAGGAGGGTGCGGAAAAAGCCGCTTCGCTTGCCGAACGTACTCTGAGAAAGGTCAAAAAGAAGGTCGGATTGCTTTCGTTTTAGGTCGCAAAATAAACAAAAGACGTGCTTGACAGCCAAATATTGCAAAATCGTCTTAATTATGTTTTAATAAAAGTGTGGCATTATATTGAAAAATAATATATAATCGAATAATTGGATAATATATAATATACGCGATAACGATAAACGCCGATTCTATAAGGACGGCAGCCGCCCCGAGGTCGAAGCCCATGTTCGGATACGTCATACCTGACAAAAACAATATGTATATCAAGGACTTCAACGTCTTTCAAGCCTTTTATTGCGGGCTATGCAAAGCGCTTCACAAGACGGGCTCGGAGGTCACGCGGCTTTGCACCAACTACGATATAACCTTTTATAACGTGCTTATACACTGTCTCGCGGGGAGCGAGGTCAAGTTCGAGAGAAAGCTGTGCGTCTATAACGGCAAGAAAAAGGTCATAGTCGTGCCCGACGAAATTTCTTTGAAAATGGCGGACCTTGCGGCGATGCTCGTCTACTATAACGCCGAGGACGACGTACACGACGGCAAAAAGTCGCGCGCGCTCATCAAGTGGAGGCTCGCGCTTCGCAAGCGCAAGGCGGCAAAGCGACTGCCGAAAATCGATGCGCTTATGAAGGACAGCTTCAAGAGGCTAAACGCGCTCGAAAAGGAAAATTGCGACAGCATAGACAGAGTCGCAGACTGCTTCGCGTCGCTTATGCGCGACATCACCCGCGAGCTCGTAAAGACGGATAGCGATATAGACGACTTCACCTACAACCTCGGGCGAATGGTATATCTGCTCGACGCGGTTGACGACGTTGAAAAGGATTGCAAAAAGCATAGATATAATCCGCTTTTACTGAACTACGGCGAGTGCGAAAATAAGCGCGAATATCTCGAAAAAAATAAAGACGAGCTGGCGTTTTTGCTTAACTCGACCTACAATAAGATGGTAGGCAGCTACAACAGGATGAATATCGTGCTGTACGAGGGAGTTCTAAGCAACACGGTTTATCTGGGGATAAAAATGCAGATGGAGCGACTGCTCAAAGGAGACGAAAAATGTCAAGTGACCCGTTTGTAATTTTGGGAATAAGCAAAAACGCTTCCCAAAACGAAATCTACGAGGCGTACAAAGCCAAGCGCGATATGTATAAGGAGCATATCTTCGACGAGGGCGAGGCAGGCGCGCTCGCCGCGCGCAAGGTCGAGCAAATCGAGCAAGCCTACAAGGACGCTATGGAAATGTGCCACGAAAACGCCACCGTGTCCGGCGAGGGCAATTCCTCTTTCGAGAACGTAAAACAGGCTATCCGCGACAAAAATCCCGACCTCGCGCAAAAAGAACTCGACAAAGTGTCGTTCAGAGGCGCGGAGTGGCACTATTTTCAATCCATCGTCTTTTACGAGAAAAACTGGCTCAACGACAGCAAAAAACAGCTTGAAATCGCCTTGCAAATGGACCCGAGCAATCCCAAATATCAGCGCGCGCTCGAAAACATAAAAAAGAAAGTTGACGGGTCTCGTCCCTACGACGGCACGCAAAACGTTTATCAAGACAACGGCACTTCGACCGGTCGCACCTATTCGCAGAACTCCGCAAGCACCGCCGACGGCTGTTGCGCGGCGTGTCAAGCGCTTTGGTGTGCGGATTGTTGTTGCGAGTGTATGGGCGGCGATTTGATAAGATGTTGTTAAAAAATAAAATTCGCGCCTATCATCTAAATTACAAGGTTTTACACTCAAAATTGGGCGAGATAAAAATCGCCCCTTTCGCGTCACTCATCCCAATAACGCGTTTTATTGCGGGTATAGGCTTTATGTGCTCGCAAAATTGCTTTTCCTTGTTTGAACGCAAATTACAAGATTTTACGAACTTAAAAATTGGATAAGTATAAAATTTTACCGCCAATTCCCCCTTAAAGAATAAGGGGGCAGGGGGATATGAGGAGTTTTCAGGTAAGG
>JAMPEA010000010.1 GCA_023665365.1 Bacillota bacterium | reverse complement strand
TCGGTTTTTAAAAAGCGGCAATGTAACGCTATATTTAGAATGTCGGTTTTTGTGCAAATTTTACAAATTTGCGCTTGCATTTTTGACAAATTTGATAAAAATTGTTGATTATTATTTTCAAATTTGTTGGTAATTTTGAAGATTTTTAAAAAAAATGCAAAAAAACTTACAAAAAACGTTTGACTTGCATATATTATAGTGATAATATGTGAATGTAATCAAGGAAAACAACTTTTCTTTGAAAAAACAGCTCATAATTTTCCCCCTTATTATAGCAGCGGCTTTGGGTGTAGCACCCAGAGCCGTTGCGTTTTTAAAAGGCGGTCATTTAGCGACCTGCTTTGTCAGACTTGCGTGCGCTCGCCGTCGTGTACGTCAGTACACTGGACGGCTCGCGTACTCGTCTTTCGCGCATCTCATCTAAATGCCCGTCTTTTAATATATTTAGTGCAACTCATCAATTCGTCATTGCGAGGAACGAAGCAATCCAGACCTAAAAGCTGTACGTTCTGGATTGCTTCACGGTGTTCGCAATGACGACGTGTAGACCTCGCGAACTGCGCAAATAGGAGTGTGCGTTATTTTATTAAAGTACACAATGTTCATCGGTTTTAATCTTTATCCAAGTTTAAAACTTCAAGTATCTCGTATAGCTTTTCGTTGATTTCGTATATCGTTTCGATTACGTCCTTTTTCGTTTGCTCGGGGGTGTTTTCTTTTTGCTCCCAAAATTCGCAGTGTTTCAAGAGTTTAGACGAGTGTCGGGCGAGATTTGCACAGGCGCACGTTCCGCGCGATAGGCGAAAGTGGAAATTATGCAAAGTGTAAAACTGTAAAAAGTATTTGCAATTTTTGCAATGCTCGTAGACAGACATAATATCACCTCAAAGCAATATTACAGTGTAAAGCACTGCAAGTCAAGGAATTTACAGTGCTTTCTACTACAATTATCACTATGAATAACGAAATAAAAAGACAAGTCGGACAGAGAATAAGAGAGCTTAGAATTATATCCGGTTTAACTCAAAAAGAGGTTAGCGAAAAATTGGGTGTAGTTTTGCAACAATATCAAACGTATGAAAGCGGACGATATGAGCTTGACTATAAAAAGATGATAGAAATTTGTAAGATATTCGACGTGTCGGCTGACTATCTTTTAGGGCTTTCGGAATATATGTAAATGGATATTAAAGTTGAAGTTGGAAAAAGATTGGCGTTTTGCAGAAAGCAAGCGGGGATTACACAAGCAAGGGCGGGTGCGGCGATACAAATGTCGCAACCCAATTATGCGAGATATGAGAGAGGTGTTTATGAGTTGAGCTACTCTCAAATTATTACGCTATGCAAGTTGTTTGACGTTTCTTCCGACTATCTATTAGGTTTAGCGGATTTATAAATATCATAAAAAAATCTTTTTTATCCCGTCGAAAATCAAGTCGCAATCCTTGGCGAAACACTCGTAGGCTATGCGGATATAGGGTTCGGTGCCGCTCGGGCGGACGATTAGGCGACCCTTTTTGCCGTAGTCCTTTTCGGCAAGCGCGACCTTACTTTTAAACTCGTCGCTGTTGAGATACTCCGACGGTCTCTCCGCGCGCACGTTGAATTCGAGCATAGGGTAGGGGATAAATTTGGGCAGACTGCCGATTGTCTTTTTGACTTCCAAAAGCGTAAGCGCGGTGATGAGTCCGTCGCCGGTGCTCGCGCGGTCGAGCATCAATATATGTCCGCTTTTTTCGCCGCCGAGGAAGCAGGACGACGCGCGCAACATATCGAGGACATACTTGTCGCCAACGTCGGCGCGCACGAGGGCGGTGTTTTGAAATGCGAGTTCGCGTTGCAAGCGCGAATTTGTCAGCGTTGTGCCGACGACGAATTTTTTGCGGAGTTTGCCTTGTATGCGATACAGCGTACTCAGCGCAAGCAAAATCGCGTCGCCGTCGTAGGGTTTGCCGTCCACCACCGCGATACAGCGGTCGCCGTCGCCGTCGAACGCAAAGCCGATTTCGTCCTTTTGCACTTTGCTTGTGAGCGCTTCGATATGAGTAGAACCGCAATTTACGTTGACGGTTTCGCCGTCGCGCTCGTCGTTTTCGGCTTGTACTTGCGCGCCGAGTTCCTCGAATACGCTCTTTGCGAGCTTCGCAAAACAGCCGCCCGCGCAGTCGAGATGCACCTTTACGCCGTCGAAGCGGGGGAACATTCCCCGCACGTGCTTTTTATAGATAAACTCCGCGCCGTCCACTATGCGTATTCGATGATTTTGCTTGCTTATCTTGATTGAAAGCGCACTGCTGAGCTCGTCGTCAGTGAGCGTCGCCCCGTCCGCGGCAGCTTCGCTGTTTAGCTCTGAGTAGTTCCCTATCTTGCTTTTATTGTCGGCAACTTCGTTGCTTAGCCCTGTATGGTTCTCTGTCTCGCTGTCGAGGAGGGCAACTTCGTTGCGTAACTCTGAGCCGTTTTCTATCATATTTTCGGCAATGGCAATTTCGCGCAGGCGGTTATCGAGGGCGATTTCGTCGGCAAGCGGAAGTTTGTTTCCGTTTTTTCCGAATACTTTCAGTCCGTTGAACTCGGGCGGATTGTGCGATGCGGTTATCATCACGGCGTAGTCCGCGCCCTCGCGCTCGGCTATGTACGCAAGCGCGGGGGTCGGCAAAATGCCCGTCAGCCAAATTTGCGACGCGCCCGTTAGTAAGCCCTTGCAAAGCTGTTTTTCAATGTCTTCCGAGTGAGTGCGCACGTCGCGCGCCACGATAATTTTTCCGCCCCTTTCCGAAAGCGCCTTTCCGAGCAAATAGGGCAAACCGCGTTCCAAAAGACGCGCGGCTTTATCTCTGATACCGTCCGTTCCGAAATAATACATAAAACTATTATATGAGTGACGGTGCGCCCGTGCTTTAATATTCTTGTAAAAACTTGCGAAATATTGTCATAAACTTTTCGTCGTGTATTTTAAAATATCTGCGGAGACCGCACGTCGTCTTTGCGAGCTAATTTATTGGCGAAGCAATCCAGAACGTCACTCCCATCGAGGGAGCGTGACACACAGTGTCGGGTGTGGTATAACCACGTTATTAAGGGGGTAAGGGCTGTTTTCCGAGTCCGCCCTATACCCCCTTATGAACCCCCTTACCCGAAAACTCCTCATATCCCCCTCGCCCCCTTATTCTTTAAGGGGGTGTTTTTAACGTCGGCTTGATAGGGTGTTACACGACGAACGGCTGTTACGAAGTTTAGAACGCGACGCGCAAGGCGCGGAGGAAGGGAGTGCCAAGCACCAGACGCAGTTGGGGTGTAGCGATTGATAGCCAAAGGCTCAATCGCGTGGCATCTCTCTACCGTTGGGGTGTAGCGATTGTTAGCCATAGGCTCAATCGCGTCGCACCTCTACTGCGCGTACAAGTGAGCGGGCAAGTGTTGATTATATGCCCGCGAACGAGTGGTATAACCTCGCGCTGTAAGCGTCGAGCGGACGATACTCGACGTGCGCGCGCCGACTGTCGCCCCCACGAACGACGAAAACTTAAAAAGACAAAGAGCGAGCTACGAGGAGCGTCGTGTTTGAGTGGTGGGAGAAAAGCCCGTAGGGAAAGAGGGGGTCATTCAATTTAAAATACACGACGCTCGGCTATGCGAGCAAAGCGGGGGTATCATTCCTAAAATCACAATATTTCCTTGGCTATCGTTGAGGCGGCGATTGCGCCGTCGGCGCAGGCGGTGACGACCTGTCGCAAGGATTTACGTCTTATATCTCCCGCACAGAAAATTCCGTCTACGCTGGTGCGCATATCCTCGTCGGTGACGATATATCCAAACTCGTCGCACTCTACTCCTTTGAATATCTTCGAGTTGGGCGATTGCCCGATTGCCACAAAAACGCCGCCAACCGAAACGGTGTTTAAAGTGTCGGTTTTTGTATCTTTAAGTGTGATTTGCGCTACTTTATCGCTTCCGTCTATGCTTTCGACTACGCTGTTCCATAAGGGCGTAACCGTGCTTGCGGCAAGTCTGTCGGCGAGGATTTTATCCGCGCGCAGGCTGTCCCGTCTATGCACGAGATAGACCTTGCTCGCAAGTTTTTCGAGATACAGCGCGTCCTCGACAGCGGTGTTGCCTCCGCCTATCACCGCGACTGTCTTGCCTTTGAAAAACGCGCCGTCGCAGGTGGCGCAGTAGGATACGCCTTTGCCCGTGAATTTGCTTTCGCCCTCTACGTTCAACTTTTTGGGCGACGCGCCCGCAGTGACGATTATCTTTTTGCAGGTCAGCCTTTGTCCGCTTGCAAGCGCAACGAATTTCGTCTCTCCGCCGCCGATAATCTCCGTCGCCTCGTCAAAGACAAATTCCGCGCCTGCTTGCTTTGCCTGTTCCATCATCGCGTAGCAAAGCGAAAATCCGTCCGTGCTTTTTACGCCCGGATAGTTTTCGATGTTGGCGGTGGTGGTCGCAAGTCCGCCGACGGCGGATTTTTCTATAATTGCACAACTAAGTCCGGCTCTTGCGCCGTACAGCCCCGCGCTAAGTCCCGCAGGTCCTGCGCCTATGATTATAACGTTGTATATTTCTTTCATACCGTTATTATAGACAAATTCCCGCTTAAAAACAAGCGAGGGTGGCAATATTCGCTTTACAAAATCCTTATTTGTATTTATAATACTAAAATATAAATAGTTATTTGGAGATAATCGATGAAAAACATTGATATTTCTTGCATCATCACGGACGGCAAAAGTTACGAGGGCAAGCAGGTAAACGTGGCGGGCTGGGTGCGCACCGCGCGCGACAGCAAAAATATGGCGTTTTTGAATATCAACGACGGCACTGCGCTAAAACACTTGCAAATCGTCATCGACAAGGCGAACTTCCAAGACGGCGAGCTTTTGAGCGTGATGAAAAACGGCGCGTCCGTGTCCGTGGACGGCGTGGTCGTCAAGGCTATGAAAGAGGGCGAGTACGAAATCAACGCCGTGAAAATCGAGCTTCTCGGCGACTGCCCGCAGGATTATCCGCTTCAAAAAAAATATCATTCGATGGAGTTTCTACGCACGATACCCCAACTGCGCGTGCGCACGAATACGTTTAACGCCATGCTGAGGGTGCGCTCGAAGCTCAGCTTTGCGATACACCGCTTCTTTCAAGAAAACGGATTTTGTTATATCCACACTCCCATCATCACGGGCAGCGACTGCGAGGGCGCGGGCGAGATTTTCCGCGTGACTACAAACGGCTACGGCGACGCAAAGACGCTCAAAGACGAGGCGGAGTATATCGCAAACGACTTCTTCAAGCGCAAGGCGGGGCTTACGGTCAGCGGTCAGCTCGAAGGCGAGGTCGCGGCGATGGCGATGGGCAAAATTTATACTTTCGGTCCTACCTTCCGCGCAGAAAACAGCAATACGCCGAGGCACGCCGCCGAGTTTTGGCAGGTCGAGCCCGAGGTCGCGTTTGCAAAACTCCCCGATATTATCGAGATTGCGCAGAGCATGATAAAGTATATCATAAAAGCCGTCCTCGACGAGTGTCCCGAGGAGCTCGCTTTCTTTGAAAAGGCTTTCGAGGAGGGTCTGCGCGAAAAGCTGAAAAAGGTCGTTGACAGCGATTTTGTCGTGCTCGACTACGGCGAGGCAATCAAAATCCTCGAAAACAGCGGCGAAAAATTCCAATATCCGGTCGCTTGGGGGCTTGACTTGCAATCCGAGCACGAGAGATATATCACGGAAAAGGTCTTTAATAAGCCCGTTTTCGTCACCAACTATCCAAAGAAAATCAAGTCGTTTTACATGAAACAAAACGACGACGGTTTGACCGTCGCCGCAACGGATTTGCTCGTTCCGGGCGTGGGCGAAATCATCGGTTGCAGCGAACGCGAGGCGGATTACGACAAACTCAAAGCCGCCATGGTCGAGAGGAATATGAACCTCGACGACTACACGGGATACCTCGATTTGCGCAAGTACGGGAGCGTTCCGCACAGCGGCTTCGGACTTGGGCTCGAACGCATTATGATGTACGTGACGGGCATCGGCAACATACGCGACGTACAGCTGTACTCGCGCACAGCAGGCGACTTAATGTAAGTTCACCCCACAAAACAGGGACGTTTTGCGGGGACCCCGATAGACCCCATCAAACACGGAGGTTTGACGGGGACCCCGATAAACCCCATAAAATAGGGACATTTTATGGGGACCCCGAAACGTGCGCGCTATAAAAAATGAAATGGAAAGTCCAAAGGGCGCGACGCGTTAAGCAAACAATCCAGTGGATTGTTTGTAGTGGGAGCGAACGAGCGGGATTGCCTTGCAAACCGCGAAGTCGGAAGGGGTGGGAAATTTAATTTAACGCAGAGGACGGAAGCATATCCGATGAATTATGTTCCTAACAATTACAAGCCGAAGATGACCACGCGCGAGACTGAAAAGGCAATCAAGTTTGTCAAGGACGCGTTTCAGCGCAATCTTGTCAAAAACTTCGGCTTCGAGAGGGTGTCCGCGCCGCTGTTCGTGAAAAGCGGCATCGGCATCAACGACGACCTCAACGGCGTGGAGCGTCCCGTCAAATTCGACGTGCCCGCGCTTGACGGCGAACAGGCGGAAATCGTACACTCCCTCGCCAAGTGGAAAAGGCTTGCGTTAAAACGCTACGGATTTAGAAGCGGAGAGGGCATATATACCGATATGAACGCCATTCGCGCGGACGATAAATGCGACAATCTGCACAGCGTCTACGTGGATCAGTGGGACTGGGAGATGGTCATCGCAAAGGAACAGCGCAACGCGGATTTCCTCAAAATGGTGGTGACGCGCATAGTTGGCGCGATTGTCGATACGCTCGACCAAACGAAGATACAGTTTCCGTGTATAGACCTCGTTTTAAAGCGGAACGTGACTTTTGTCACGGCGGAGCAGGCGCTTGAAAGATACCCCGAGCTTCCTCCGAGAGAGAGAGAACGCGCGCTTGCAAGGGAACACGGCACGGTGTTTTTGATGAATATCGGCGGCGCGCTCAGCGACGGCAAGCCGCATGATGGACGCGCTCCCGACTACGACGATTGGTCGCTCAACGGCGATATAATCTTTTACGACGAGGTGCTTGACGACGCAATAGAAATTTCGTCGATGGGCATAAGGGTGGACGGCGCAAGTCTCAAAGCACAGCTCGAAGCGGCGGGCGCGCAGGACAGGCTTGCCTACGAGTATCATAAGCAGGTGATAGACGGCGAGCTTCCGCTCACGATAGGCGGAGGCATAGGACAATCGCGGCTTTGTATGCTACTGTTGCAAAAGGCGCATATCGGCGAGGTGCAGGTCGGGCTTTGGTCGGACGACACCCGCGCCCTATTTGAGGAACGAGGAATATATTTACTCTAACTCAAATCCGCAACGAAGTTTAGAATAAACGAGTGAGAAAAGATAATCCCGCACTGTAAACAAAACAGTATGCAAGACGCTTACGCTATTATGCCAACTGTTTTATTTACAGCGCGGGCGACATACACCCGTTGCGGGACTTAGAATAACGTTGGCTTGATAGAGCGCGACGCGCAGGGCGCGGAGGAAGGGAGTGCCAAGTGCCAGAAATAGTACAAGTGAGCGGGCAGGTGTTGTTTATATGCCCGCGAACGAGCGGGATTGCCTCGCAAACCGCGAAGTCGGAAGGGGTGGGCAATTCTATTTAAGGTACACGACGAAATCACATTATAGGGGTATTCGGCAGGGGATAGATATGGAACTTAGAACACACAACTGTAACGAACTGCGCGACGGCGACGTCGGGGAAAAGGTCAAACTTTGCGGCTGGCTTAGCAGTATACGCGACTTGGGCGCGGTGATTTTCTTTGTCCTGCGCGACTTTTACGGCTATACGCAGTGCGTAGTCAGCGACGAGGCTAAAAAGGAGCAAATCCGTTCCATTCCGCGCGAGAGCACGGTGTCGGTGGAGGGCACGGTCGTACTGCGCAGTGCGCCCAATCCCGATATGCCTACGGGGCTTATCGAGATTGACCCGGACAAAATCGAGGTGCTCGGCAGGTGTTACGAACAGCTTCCTTTCGAGGTTGCCACGTCCACGCAATCGCGCGAGGACGTTAGGCTTAAATACCGCTTCCTCGACCTGCGCAATCCCGAGGTCAAGGATAAAATCGTGTTCCGCTCCAAGGTCGTAAGCTGGCTTAGAAACAAGATGACCGAGCTTGGATTTTTGGAGATTACAACGCCTATACTCACGTCGAGTTCCCCCGAGGGCGCGAGGGATTATATCGTGCCGTCGAGGCTGTATCCCGGACATTTTTACGCGCTTCCGCAAGCGCCGCAACAGTATAAGCAGTTGCTGATGACGTCGGGCTTCGACAAGTATTTTCAGATTGCGCCCTGCTTCCGCGACGAGGACGCGCGCGCGGACAGAAGCCCCGGCGAATTCTATCAGCTGGATACCGAGATGTGCTTCGCCACCCAAGAGGACGTTTTCGCCGTCATGGAGCAGGTGCTCAGCGGCGTGTTTAAGGAGTTTTCGCCAAAGGGATACAAGGTGGACGAAGGTCCGTTTAGAAGGATTGCCTACCGCGACGCTATGCGCGACTACGGCACGGACAAGCCGGATTTGCGCAATCCGCTTCTCGTCAAGGACGTGACGGATATTCTCTGCGAAAAAGCGCCGTTCTTCGAGAAAGGCAAAACTATAAAGGCTATCGCCGTCGCAAACTTCAACGAGACGAGGAAGTGGATTGACGCGCTCGCAGAGAGAGCAAAGCAAAACGGCGCGAGCAATATGTATTGGTTTAAACTCGACGAAAACGGCGAGCTTGTCGGCGGAATATCCAAATTCGTCGTAGACGTCAAGGACGCGCTCAAAGATAGATTAGGGCTTGCGGCGGGTTCGTTCGTAGCAATCCTCGCCGAGGAAAAGGGCGTAGAAAAACAGGCGGGTTACGTGCGCACGGAGCTCGGCGTAGGGCTTGACCTCATCGAAAAGGACGCGTTCCGCTTCTGCTGGATTGTGGACTTCCCCATGTACGAGTATGACGACGACGGCAATCTCGGCTTTTGTCACAATCCGTTTTCGATGCCGCAGGGCGGGCTTGACGCGCTCAACAGTCAAAATCCTATCGACATACTCGCCTATCAGTACGACAGCGTAGTCAACGGCGTGGAGTTAAGCTCGGGCGCGGTGCGCAATCACGAGCCCGCCATTATGGAGCGCGCATTTGAAATCGTCGGCTACGGCAAGGACGTGATAGAGGAAAAGTTTTCCGCGCTGTACAACGCGTTCAAGTTCGGAGCGCCGCCGCACGCGGGCATAGCGCCGGGCGTAGACAGGATTGTGATGCTGCTCCGCGGCGAGCAGAGCATAAGGGAAATCATCACGTTCCCGATGGACAGGAACGCTCGCGACGTACTTATGGGCGCGCCGTCCGCGGTGACGCAGAAGCAGTTGGATGAAGTGCATATAAGAATTGCGCCGAATGTTTAGTTGCGCCAAACGTCAACCCTGCGGGACGCAAAATCATTGCTTTGCAATGAGTTTTGCTTTGAGCGCAAACTCATAAGGGGCAAAAAAATACCCCACAAAACAGGGACGTTTTGCGGGGACCCCGTGCGGGAAGTCAATCCCCACTTTTTGCGAATAGAATAGGCGCGTTAAAGAGCTTGCTCGGGGAATAAAACGAAAGAGTTGATATATTGCGCAGATTGGGTTATAATTTATATCTGCCCTATATAGATGCAAAAACAAAAAGAAGGTATCGTATGAAAAAGAAAGTTATCGGTGTAGTATCCGCACTTGTGCTCGTCGTCGTTATGGCGGTGGGGCTTGTGGCGTGCAATCCCTACAAGTGGAGCGCAATCGGCGGCGGCGATTCGTCAGCCGAGGTCGAGTCCAATGGCGGTTACGCCGTCAAGCAGGGCAAGTATCTCTACTACATCAACGGATATGACGGCACCGGCGGAAGCGGCAACGAGTGGGGCGCGCCCGTCAAGCAGAGCATCGTTCGCTCGGAGCTTGACGAGGACGGCAACGTCGTCAACTCAACGACAAAGGTAGTCGTGCCCAAAATCATTTACAATTCGTCCGCAAAGGGCGGCTTTGCAATCTACGACGAGTGGATTTATTACGCAACGCCCAACAACGACCGCGACAAAAACGGCACTGCGTCCACGACGGATACCGACTTTATGCGCACCAAGATAAACGGCTCGATTACTCAACGTCTCGGCAAAATCGACTCGCGCGATTCGGAATATCTGTTTACAAAGTCGAGAATTTGGTACTACAAGTCGAGCACGTTAAGCTATATCGACTTCTCGGGCATGAAAACCGACAAGAATATCGACAACGCGAGCGGCGCGAAAAACGGCGAGTTTGCAACGAACGTCTCCTCGGTCGCTTGGGATATGAACAGCGAGAGGATTTACTATACGCAGGACGTGACGGGCGCAAACAGCTACAAAAACTACAACGAGCTTTACTCCGTAAAGATTGACGGGAGCGGCAAACGCCTCATCGCCACCGAGGACACCTTTGTGACCGAAAAGGACGAGGACGACAAAAAAATCCCCGAGGCGCAACCGCAAAACGTGTTTAAGTACAACTTGCGCGGCATCTACGTAGAGAAACCCGCCGACGACCAAATCACCGAAACGATTTATTACACCAAAACACACCATATCGAAGACGACGAAACCGACGGGCTTTTCTGCGCCAATGTGACGCTTGCCGACAGCGCGACCGCCATTGTCGAGAGCGAAATCAAGATTGAAGAAAGCGGCGCGACCACGCTGATACCCTTAGGCTATCAGGAGGGCGCAATCGTCAACGTGAACAGCGGCTACTACTGGTTTAAACCCGGCGAGGAAGCCGTCGAAGTGTTCAACGCTTCCAAGAATATCGCGCTCGTGGACCAAGAGGAAGGCATAGTGTATTTCACCGATACGTCCACGGCAAGCTCGCTGCAAAAGATTTCCTATAAGGAGAAAAACGCGACCGCGAGTATCGTAATATCCGAGGGCATAAAGGTGGATTGGCTCAAACTCGATTTCATCGACGACGATTTCTATTTCTTTGCGACGGACGACTCCAACTATATGCACACGATAAACGTCAAGACGTTCGACAAGACCGCCGAGGACGAGGACGGCAACCTCATTGGCAGTACCTATATCGGCTTTGAGAGAGATGAGGAAAGCGAAGAAGAATAAAATCGGCACAGACCACCCAAAATCGCCTACGTTGTAGGCGATTTCTTTGTGGTCGTTTGATTTTATTCTCACTACCGCGCAAAAGATTTTTTGCTATCAATCGTAGTTGCCGTTGTAAACTCCTGCTTCGTTTCGCAAAATCTTTTGCTTGGTGATTAACCCCATCAAACGCGGAGGTTTGACGGGGACCCCGATAAACCCCACAAAACGGGGACGTTTTGCGGGGACCCCTACGCCCTTGCGGGCGCGATTGGAATATACATAAAATACTCAAAGAGGCAATATGAGCAAAACAATTCTTGTTACAGGCGGCAGTCGCGGGATAGGCGAAGCTATCGTGCGCGAGGCGGCGGGGAAGATGAACGTCGCGTTCACCTATCTCGATTCCGAGGCGCGCGCGCTGTCAATAGTGCGCGAACTTAGCGCGCACGGGGTTTTTGCCGTCAAGTGCGACGTGCGCGACAAACAGTCCGCGACCGAGGCTGTCGAAGCCGTCAAAAAGCGCTTCGGCAGGATTGATATACTCGTCAACAACGCGGGCGTTTCCTGCGACGGATTGCTTATAGATTTGTCCTACGAGGATTGGAAAAACTGCTTCGCGGTCAACGCGGACGGCGTTTTCAATATGACGAAAGCGGCGCTTCCCGATATGCTTAGCGATATGAAAGGGAGCATAGTCAACGTATCGTCCGTGTGGGGGATAGTAGGCGCAAGCAACGAGGTTGCCTACTCCTCGGCAAAAGCGGCGGTCATCGGGTTTACAAAGGCGCTCGCAAAAGAGGTCGCGCCTATGGGAGTGCGAGTCAACGCGGTTGCGCCGGGGGCGGTGGATACCGATATGATGGCGGCGTACGGCAAGGACTGCATCGACGCGCTCTGCCGCGACTCTATTCCGTTAGGGCGTCTCGCCCGCGCCGACGAGATTGCCAAAACCGTCCTGTTCGTAGCCGAAAACGAGTATATGAGCGGCGCAGTCGTCTCGGTTGACGGATTGTTGTCCTAATTGACCGTTGACATATCGTATATATTGGTGATATAATATAAATAACGTTGTTATATATACTATAAATATATATAAGTAAATCACATCAACTCTATATAGGAGGAGTTTATGAAAAAATCAAAATCTTGGTTGAAATCACTTTTGATTGTTGCAATGGCAATCATATTGGTGTTTTCGCTTGTCGCCTGCAACAAAGGCAAAGGCGACGACAACGGACCTCCGGTGGAGGAGTCGTCTGCGGACTACTTTAACGCCCTGTGGTCTGCAACGAAGCCCATCGGCGCTAAGACTATCAATGCAGATGACGATTTGTCTGTGAGCCTCGGCTTGGAGGTTTGTGTAGACACCATCGATTCGAGCGCGAAAGGCACGCCGGTTTATCAAAAAATCGACCTCGGTCTCGACGTTCAGCTCGTTCTTGGCAGAAAGGCAACCTCCGCAGACAAAACAGCCGCAAAAATCAGACTGTACGACCCTTCCGATGCAAATCACACGGAAATCCTTACGCTCTACGCGTTTGCGAACGACCTCGACAATTTGTATCTGGATTTCGCCGACAAAAATGTCAAGCTCCCGCACAATTTGGAGACGCTCATTTGGAAAGAGGAACTCGGCAATGAAGGCACTGCCGGCGCAGGTCTTACGGACTTTTTGACTACCTATAAGGTATCAATCGGCGGCGCGGAAAAGACAATCAACGAAATCATCACCATGTTTACGTCTAAATTCGGCGACAACTGGTCGCTCAACTCTTTGGTTGACAGCGTTTTGACGTTGATTAACATGAGCCCTTCCGACCTTATTGATTTCTTGGAAGAAGAAAAATTTGCCGAAGCAATATGCAGCGTGCTTCAAATAAATAGCTTAGACGAGTTGCTTGACAACGGCAACCTCAATGTCTTGAAAATAATAACAAGCGACACCATAGGTCAATTCTTTACCGCAACCAAGCAAAAGGTGAACGGCGCTTACGTCCACAAGGCGAATTTAAATCAAATTCTCGATTTTGTATTATTGATGACGGGTGATACGGGTACTGAACTCAAAAATCTTATCTATCACAATGGGAACAGTGCAAACGGCGGCGAAGTTTCCTTGCTATTCACCGAGAAGAACGGCGCAATCCAAGATTTTTCAATCTATGCGCAACTCGCGGGATTTGAAAGAACAATAACCGATGCCAACGGCGAGACGCACTTGCTCCTCCCCGAGCTTTCCGTCAAAATCACCGAGCTCAGCATAGACGCGCTTAAATCCGACAATAGCAACGGTGTTGCGCTTAAAACGGGCAAGAATAATTATTCCGACACGGTTGCGTTCGACGAGACTATCGAACTCGAAGCAAGCGGCATCACCATCCTTGGCGAGACTGAGAATGACCACACCAGCCTCAACGGCAAGATTATCATCAATGCAAAGGGTCAGGTTGACCTTGTAAACACCAAGGCTGTCATTGCAGACACAACAAACAGCATCACCGAAAACAAGACTAAGGCGAATATCACCGTCAAGCTCGGCAAAGGTACGGCAGCTCCCACCGACCTCATCACAATCAGCTATGCAAACGGCAAGATTGCAGGCAAGGTCGTAAACGGCAAGGATTTGAGCATACTTGGCGATGAGTACAAGAACAAGGTAGGCTTCTACTATGACCTCGGCGATTTCAATATTGCGGACATCGTTCAAAACGCAGTGCGTTCGCTTGTAGAAAGCCTCGGCGGCGGTTCGGGTGAAGCAAGCGCAAACGAAGTCGCTGCGCCTAACCGTACTCTCGTTGAAAAAATCACCGGCGCAATCGAGGTCGCTTTGGGGATGGTCACCACTCCCGATAACCACCTCAATATCGTAACAAACGATATTCTTAAAACGGTCATCGCGTTTAAGGAGGCTATCGTTCCCGGTTCCAGCACAGATAAGTGGACGGTTTCTAACCGTGTAAATGCAATCGCAAACACCTTCCTCAATACGCTTACGAGTGTAAATGACGTAAACGATTGCTTCACGACAATCGAAGAAGCAATCGACAACTATGTCAATGACGACACCGACACCGTTACGCTGAAAGATACGCTCAACGCCTGCAAAGACCCGTTGATCAGAATTGTCTATCTCTTTGCGCAAGCCGTTCGTATCGACGGTGTAACGACGACCAATCTGAACGCAAGCAATTATACGGGCATTGCAAAGGACGACTCATCGACGCTTACGCAAGACGAAATGATTTTCATCGAAAACTTGAAGGCTGTGCTCGCGGCGAAGATTGAAATCGACGGAGATTTGCAGGGCGGCATCAACGCAAGCGTCAACGTCAATATCAAAAACGCAACCCTCTCTGTATCGAGCAAGTTCACGCTTGTTGACAGCGCAACGTACGTTGACGTGTACGAGCAGTACACGGCGGCAAACGACACAGAAAAGGCAAAGTGGGTTGACATAGCGGATTTATTAGTCCAAGAATAATCAACCGCGTTAATTGTCAAACGAAAGCCCTCTCGCAAAGAGAGGGCTTTTGAGTTTTTGCAAAAGCGCAAATTGAGGGGTTAATTGTCATATTTTTTATTGCATAAACCCCGTTTTATGTTATATAATACCCATATGAATATTTTCGACGTCGAAAACAGCGTTGTATCTGCGGACGACTTGCACGACGGCATCGATTTCGTCAGCGAGTTTTCCGCCGAGCTCAAACAATACGACAACCGCATTACGGGCAGTAAAAGCGAGACCGCTTGCGCGCGCACCATTCGCCGCAGGCTCGCCGACGAGACGGGCGCAACCGTTCGCCTCGAAGCCTATAAGGCGTATCCCCTGCTCGGCAGGGGGTCGGTGCCAATCCTCGGGATTTGGTACATTTTGTGTTACGTGCTGTATTTCGTGTCGTTTGCGGGCAAGGGCGTTGCGGGCATTCTGCTTACTCTGCTCGCGCTCGGCGTTTACGCCGTCGGCGCTATCGCTATGATTTTAATGTACGTCGGCAAGCGCAGGTTGAGAGGGCTGTATTCTCAAAAAATCTCCTATAACGTCGTCAGCGAATTTTCCAAAAACAAGGACAAGCTCAAAAAGGAGCGCATCTTTATCGTCGCCGACAACCACGACGCGACGCTCGGCAATTCGCTTAAAGACTATAACCTTGTCAGCAAGCTCGCGCACGTTTTCGTGCCGCTCACCGCAATAGTGTTCGTGCTCGCCTGTATCGTCAAGATGGCTATCGGCGCGGATACTTCGGCAAAAATCACCGTGCTTAGCGTTATCCCCGGAGTCATAGGGGTGCTCGGCATAGCGGTTACTCTGCTCAGATTTTCTCCTTTCGAGCGCCACGCAAAGCAAAATAACGGCGTTGCCACCTCGATAGCTATGGCGACTTACGCCTATTTTGTCGAACAGCCTCAACTCCTCGACGACGACGTGCGCATAGTCTACGCGTCTTTCGGCGGCGAAAATTCCGCGCACGGCGGCTCGGAGGCGTTTGTCAAAGCCCATCCAGAGTTTAAAGGCGCGCACGTATTTTGCATCGGGGATATTGAGGGCGGCGACCTAAAAATCGCGGATATGAACGCGGTGCGCAAAATCCGCTACTCCACCCCTCTCGTTTCGGCGATAAGGTCAAGCGCGCACGAGCAGAAAATAGATATAAGCGTCTTGCCCACCGACAAAATTTCGCAACGTCTCGCGTCGGTGCACGGATATATGCCGGACGCTTTCGCGCTCAACGGCGACGCTTCCGCTATGCTTTTGGCGCACAAGCCCGACGAGCACGAGCTTGACCTCAATGACCTTGAAAAAATCTTTTCCGTCACGGTCGGCACGATGATAAAACTTATGAAAGATACTCCCGTTTCGCAGGACGCGGGTGAGGAACAAAAAATAAAAACCAACAACTCCGATATGGAAATCCACGCCGCCGTCGGCAAGTAAAAGCGCGCGATAACTATGGAAAACGAAAAAGACATTTTACAGCAAAACGAAAACGACGAAAACGTCTCGATTGACGGGCGCGAGCAACTCGACGCGGAAATCGAAACCAAAAAAGGCATTCTAAGCTATTACAAAAAGCCCGACTCCAAGGGCAAAAAGGCGCTTGCAATCACAAAAAAACTCTGCAAGCGCTATTTTATAGACGCGTTTACGGGCATGGCGCAGGGGCTTTTTTGCACCTTGATTGCAGGCACTATCCTCGCTATGTTCGGCGATTGGATAGGGCAGGCAGGCACAAGCGCGGGCATATCCGTGGGCAAGTTTGTGACGGCGGTTGCAAATATCGCAAAATCGCTCATGGGCGCGGGCATCGGCATAGGTATCGCGCACGCGCTCCATTCCAAAAAACTGGTGCTGTTCACCGCGGCGGTCGCAGGTATGGCGGGCGCGTTTGCGGATAAAATCATCGCGGGCACTTTCGCGCTCTCCGCGGGCGTTCCCGGCAACCCGATAGGCGCGTACGTCGTATCGGTTATAGCCGTCGAAATCGGCAATCTCATCTGCGGCAAAACTAAGGTCGATATAGTCATAGTTCCGCTTGCGATGATGCTTGTATCCATGCTTTCGCTGTACGTAGCTTGGCCATTTATCCAGTTTGTCAACGTCATCGGCAAGGGCGTAGCGCTTGCTACTATGGTCACGCCCGAGGCTATGGGCATTTTGGTCGCAGTGGTTATGGGCATACTGCTCACTCTGCCAACGTCGTCCGCCGCAATTTGGGTGGCTATCGCAACGCCTATCATCACGGGCTACGGCGCGGGGACTGTCGATTTTGCCACATTCGACGCTATTATGCTCGCAGGCGGAGCGGCTACGGTCGGCTGTGCCTGTCAAATGGTCGGCTTTGCAGTCGAGAGTTTCCGCGAAAACAAGTGGGGCGGGCTCGTCGCGCAAGGGCTTGGGACGAGCATGCTTCAAATCCCAAATCTTATGCGTCACCCGCAAATCATCATTCCGCCTATCATCGCAAGCGTTATCGCAGGACCGCTATCCACCTGTGTGTTCACCTTAAAGTGCGGCGCGGCAGGCGGAGGAATGGGCACGTCGGGGCTTGTAGGAGTTGTCGAAACCGTCAAAAATTCCGCCGAAATCGCGGGCTGGAAAGTCGGGCTCGGCATTGCGCTTTGTATGTTTGTCATTCCCGCCGTCGTATGCGTTTTAGCAAGCGAAATTATGCGTAAAAAGGGTTGGTTAAAGCCCGAATATCTAAAACTGGAAATCTAATCACTTCTTTTTCTTCTCTTTGATTGCCGGCAACAGAACTGTGAACACCGTGCCTTTATCCTCCACTCCGTGGCAGGATATAGTGCCTCCGTGCGCCTTGACGGTCGCCTCCGCAATGGAAAGCCCCAATCCGAAACTGCGTCCGTCCTCGTTTTTGCGCGCGCCGTCCGTGCGATAAAATCTGTCGAAAACGTGCAGGGCTTCCTCCTTACTTATGGCTTCGCCCGTGTTCATCACGCTTAGGCGGACTCGCTTTGGGTCGGCGCTCAACTTGACTCCTACTTTTCCGTTTTCGTAGCAATACTTAATTGCGTTGTCAAGCAGTATCACGATAAGTCTTTCAAGCGCGTTCTTGTCGCCTTTCACCGTTACGTCGGGCGCAATCGTAGCGGTTAGATTTACGTTTTTCTCAAAGCAAATCGGCTCGAACGTGAGGCAAGCGCCCTCTAAAAGCATACTGAAATTCAGCTCCTCTTTGGGGATTTCCACCTGCTCCATCTTTGAAAGCTCCAACATATTTTGTATCAAATCCTGCATGCGCGTTATCTGCGCGTCTATGGATTCTATCCAATGCGCGTTGTCGGCAACGGACGTATTCGGCTCGGATTTTATTACGCTTAGGTTGGTGGAAATGACCGTCAAGGGAGTTTTCAGCTCGTGCGAGGCGTTCGCCACGAGGTCGCGCTGTTTTTTGAAGGATTCCGAAACGGGATACAGCAGTCTCGCCGACGCCAAAAACGCGAGCAATGCAATCAGTATGACCGATAGGCAATAGAGCATCGCTATTTGAAGCCCCGTGTTTAAAAGCAGCGAGCTATGCTCCGTCCTGTCTATCACGGCTGTCAGCGTGCCGTTTTCAAGCTCCTTGCTTGCGCAGATAAAATGATATTTACCGACTTTAAACGTGCCTTGCAACTCGCCGCATGCCTTTTTTGCGATTTTGTCCTTGTCGTCTCCATAGTATGTCAAATCTCCCTTGACTTTGACGACTCCGCTGTCGTCCGAGTAGACGAAAAAGCATCTCAAAGCCTGCGGCGCGGCGGCGTTGTAGCTGTTTGGAGCGTTCAGCGCCTTATCAAGCGCGGTCGTCATCGACACTTTGTCCGATACGTACGTCATTATAAAAAAGCCGCCCAGCAGAATAAGCAAAAGCACCGCGCCGAGCGCGGTCGTAACAACCGTAAATTTTATGCGTTGACGTTTTATAAGGTCCATGTATATATCATCGGATTTCGCAAAATCAGCGGTTTATGCGCCGATTTTGACAGATAAACCGCGTGTTATGCAAATATCGGCGTCTTGAAAACAGGCAAGGAAGTTACATTTTGGGCGCGAGTTTATAGCCCACCCCGCGCACCGCTTCGATTGTAAACGAGGCGTTTAGGTGCGTCAATTTCTTTCGCAAAAAGGACATATAGACTTCGAGATTGTTCGACTCGAACTCGCTGTTAAAGCCCCAGGCTTTGAGAATGAGGTCCTCTTTCGACGCGACGAATTTGGGATACTCAAACAAAAATCTCAACAGCTCGAACTCCTTTGCGGTCAGACTTATCTTGCCCGACTGCGTGCTAAGCTCGTACGTAGTCAAATCGAGGGACGCGCCGCCGTACTCCAACTTGTTGTCGCTCACAAGTTTGCCTCTCCGTCTCAGCACCGCGCGTATCCTCGCCGACAGCTCGTTGAAGGAAAACGGCTTTGACACGTAGTCGTCCGCGCCGTTGTCAAGCCCCTGTATCTTGTTGCTTTCGTCTGCGAGCGCCGTCAGCATTATCACGGGGGTGTCGAGCTTTCTGCGGCGAATTTCGCTCAACACCTCAAAGCCGTTCATCTTGGGCATTATCACGTCGAGCAGTATCAAATCGTACATGCCGGACGAGGCAAAACTCAGCCCGTCGGCGCCGTCGTGTACGCTGTCCACGTCGTAGCCGTCCTTGGCGAGCATTTTTGCAAGCGCCCGCGCCAATTCCTTTTCGTCCTCGATAAGTAAAATTCTCATTAGGATAATCTCCTTTTCGTCTACGATTATACTATTTTTAAACGATTAAAACAATATTAAATATACATTGAAAACAAATTCCCGCCGTGTTATAATTTCAGTTGTCGATAGATTTCAATCGGACGCGCAAACTTACGCGGCAAACGAGGGCGGAATGTTTTTGGAAGGGCAACTCAAATCGCGCATAAAACAATCCATAATTATGCTCGTCATAGGCATAGTCGCAAATGTCACGCTCGTGGCGGTCAAGCTGTACGTGGGAATGACCTCGAACAGCCTTACGATTATGCTCGACGCGACGAACAGCATTTTCGACGTGCTCACGAGTATAATTACGCTGTTTGCGTTTGTCGCGCTGTATATTCCGCGCAGCGAGGACGCGCCGTTCGGATACGGGCGCAGCGAGTATCTTGCGGGCTTCGTAGTCGCGGTGGCTTCGGCGGTGATAGGAGGGCTGTTCTTTATGCGCTCGCTAAACCGCCTTGCTATGCCCGAGCCCGTGTGGTTCGGCTGGCAGAACTGCGTGCTCATCTCCATAGCCATTCCCATAAAGATTGCGCTTGCGGTGTTTTATCACGTCAAAAACAAAAAGATAAAGTCCAAGGCGATTGCGGCAATCGCGCTGGATTGCTGTTTGGATATAGGCATAACGGGCGCGTCGCTTGTGGCGTTTGCCGTCACGAGCGAGGTGGACTACGCCGCGGACGCGATTTTCGGCATAGTGATAAGCGTTGCGGTGCTTGTATTCGCCGTCAAGATGATTGCGGACAATATCAAGAGCGTCGTCAAGGGCGACGGAAGCAAAGAGGAATACGATATTATCAAAAGCGAGCTCAAAGCGGACGCTCGTATAAAGCGCATAGGCAATATCACTTTGCACGACTACGGGTTCGGCGCAAAGGCGGGCACGGCGGAAGTCGTATTTGAAAAGGGAGTTACGCTCGATAGCGTCAAGCAAGCCGAGCGCGAAATCCGCGACGCTATACTTGCGCAATGCGGCGCGGAGATATGGCTCGTCCCGCTTAGCGATGAGGATTTATCCGTCGAGAAGGAGAGAAAAAAACGCTCGCCGCGCAAAAAGCCTCAAATCGAAAGCGCCGAGGAAAACAAGGATATTTCGCAAAATCAAGCAAAGTGAATTTGGGTATAGACTAAATTCGTTATATAAGATATAATATATACAATAAACACTATCAAGGGGGACGCTATGAGCGACAATATCAATGACGTAGAAGTCGAGGAGACGACTGCCGTCTCGGGGGAGGAGAACGCCGTTACGGATACGACTCCCGAGCAGGACGTTGAGCTTAACGCGGCGGAAGAGAACGTCGCGGCGGAAGAGCAAAGCGAAAAATCCGACGGGGACGACAAGCCGAAAGCTATCGACTACAATAACGATGTGGACGACGATGATGACGACGATGAGGAAGAACACGCCAAAAACGGCAAAAAGAAGAAAAAGCCTCTGACCCGCGCGCAAAAGAAAAAGCGCAGAATAACCGCATTGATTTCAGTCTGCGCGGTGATATTGGCGCTGGGGATTTTCATAAGCGGCGTTGCGATTGCCAATCCGATAGTCGTAAAAGCGCTTATCGCTCAGGCGAAAAACTACACCGCTGTGGAGTATGGCGACGGCGAGCAGTTTATTAAGGGCGAAAAAGGAACGGTGGGAGTAAATCTCTATCAAGATGACGACGAATATTGGACGTTTGTCACCGACAACGATTTCAAAGTTTTGCAACTCACCGACGTACATATCGGCGGCGGCAGTTTCTCCAAGGAAAAGGATATGTGGGCGATGAACGCCGTCGCAACGATGATACGCGCAGAAAAACCCGACCTCGTGATTGTCACGGGCGATATTGCCTTCCCCGTGCCGTATGCGTCCGGCTCGTTCAACAACCTCGGCGCGACGAAGATTTTCGCCAATATGATGGAGTCGCTCGGCGTATACTGGACGTTTGCGTTCGGCAACCACGACACGGAGGCGTACAGCATGTATACGCGCGACGACATTTGCAATTATTATGAGGAGGAAATCCAAAAGGGCAACCTCGCGCATTGCCTCTTCCAACGCGGCGAAGCCGACGACCCCGCGCTCAAACTCAAAGAGGACGACCTCGGCTACGGCAATACGATTATAAAGGTCAAAAACACACAAGGTATAGTTACGCAGGCGCTCGTCACACTCGACAGCCACAGCTACATAGAGGGCGACTACTTCGGCGCGGCGTGGAAATACGACAATATTCATCAAAGCCAAGTGGATTGGTACGTCGCCGAAATGCAAAAGCTCGTTCAAGCAAATAAGCAGATAGACCCAAATTGCTCCGACGAAGTTAAAAATCTCGCGTTCTTCCACATTCCGCTCGTAGAGTATCGAGAGGCTTGGTCGCAGGTCATCAATAGTAACAGAAAAGACCTCTCCAAGGGCGACGTAATTGAGCGCAACGGCACTACCGTCAAATACTACTATGGCAAGATGGGCGAGTCCGACAAGAAAAAGAACGGACAAAGGACCTACGGCGTTTTCTGCGGATTGCATCAAGACGATTTCTTCGAGCAGGGCGTACAAAACGGCTTGCAGGGCACGTTCAGCGGACACGACCACTACAACAACTTCTCCGTCGAATACACCAAATCGTGGGAGGAAAACGGCGAGACAAAATCGGGCACAGTACGCTTGACTTACGGCATGAGCATCGACTATCTCGCCTATCCCGGCATCTACAAGGAGCACCTGCAACGCGGCTGTACGGTCATCACGGTCGAGCCCGACGGCGACTTTGATTGCGTGCAGAAAAACTACTATGAAGATTACAACGTAAAACACGAAAAAGGTTAATCCGAAAGCCGTTCCGAAATGGAACGGCTTTTTAAATTTCATAAAAAAATCTCAACTTTTTTGAAAATAATGGGACAAAAATGCCACTTAAATTGTTTATATATAGCGAAGTAAAATTAAAAACAAATCAAGGCGAGCTTTGAAAGACTACCTTATTGACTTCGATGTTATGCGGAATTAAAATATAAGCAGGGGCTTGGGAAAAAGCGATAGTTAAATTGATATAGTTTATTAAGGGGTAAATTGATGAAGAAAAAAATAATCAAAATAATTTGTTTGGGGTTGGCGCTTATTATGAGTGTAGGCATACTTTGCGCGTGTAATAACGATGACGATTTTCGCAATCCGCGCAACGGCGAGCCCGAGGCGGGAGCGTTTTATACCCTACAACAAGCATACGACAACGGCTGGCTTAGCAAAAATCAACTGAAATCCATATCTTACTATCACGCCGAATTTGAGCGTGATACAAAGATGTTTGGCAACTATAAGCCGCTTCCGCTAAATCCAAATACATTGTCGAATGAAGTTGAAACCAATATAAAGCAAGCATATTTATTAAACTTACAAGAATTGATTTCAGACGGTGAAATAGACGGAATTCATATAAGAAGATATTATGGCACATACAATAATCTTGTTGCTGTAACGATTGTCGATGATTATATTAACGTCGATTTGAATATTGAGGAAGAATGTTCTATCGGCGGGGTCAAATTTTATAACTATGGGCATCAAATAAAAATATATGCAAAATAAAAAAACGAGGAGTCAAACGTCAAAATTTCGTGGGTTGAGGCTTGAAATTCGTAACCTATTGACTTAAAACTTATGCGGAATTAAAATATAAGCAGGGGCTTGGGGAAAGCAGGGAGCATTATGGAGAAAATAAAAAATCCGATGTCAAAACGCAGAAAGATTATTTTGATAATTTCCGTTGTCTTGGTTGCAATTATTGTTGCGCTGCTTGTATCTTATGCCGTGTACTCATATTTGGATAAAGGCTCAGCGGATGATTATACGTTAGACGAACATATAGAGCGCATTTCGGCTTTGGTCGAGCAACGCTATTTTTCAGAGTTGAGCGAATATACGGGATATGAGCTTTATCCAATATATGACAGTAACGAAGAATTAAGATATTTTTTGATTGAACTCAAACCTGTCGGCTTTGTGTACGTAAGGCTTAACAAATCATATTCCAAAATCACTTCGCGGCACTTTGACGTTGCGGGAATGTACACCAGATGCGAGGGCGAGCCATGGTCAAGGTATCGCATTTGGTGGCAGGGCGTCGTCGAGGACGAAGACGGCAATTATGTAAGGAATTTGCCTTATCCCGATGGAGGGTGGCATTACAAAGAAAACAGTTTACAGCATCAATACTATTATGAGATAAATGCAAGCGGCGATTTCGTTGTAAACGAGTACAGCCATTTTAAAGCCGCACACGTTGAAGATGAAAAACGATATATTCTTCTTTGCAACGATAACTATGTCCCTGCAATTAAGAAAGACGGACAGTTTATAAATCTCGTATCCATGGAAGAACTGCATTCAGACGGGGACGAGTATCCCCATATCCAACTTAGTTTTATAAATAAAGGTTATTTTAACCTATGACTTATTGACTAAAATATAAGCAGGGGCTTGGGGAAAAAGTGTCAGTTAAATTGATATAGTTTATATAGGAGGTAAATTGATGAAGAAAAAACTAATCAAAATAATTTGTTTTGGGTTGGCGCTTATTATGAGTGTAGGCATACTTTGCGCGTGTAATAACGATGACGATTTTCGCAATCCGCGCAACGGAGAACCCGAAGCAGGAGAATTTTACACCTTGCAACAGGCATACGACAACGGTTGGCTTAGCAAAGGCGATTTGCGCAATATAGCCTATTATTGGTCGGGAGGTGGACAGAGAAAAGGATTTAAACCTACACCCAAAAATCCCGAAACACTAAGTCCCGAAACAGAACTCGCAATAAAGGAAGATAGAGCTGAAAATTTGCATGAAAGCGGAACGGAGGAAGCCGTTGCCGACGGAGTGAAAATAACAAACTATTTTGGAACCTATGACGGATTAGTAGCAGTATTTGTATACGATAACTATTCCGGATATAGTACTGCACTGACACAAAAGCAAATTGGCGGTGTAAGTTTTAAATATTATGATTCCAATCAAATTTTAGTATGGAAATCAAACGAAAATAATTAAATAAAGGAGAATAATTATGAAAAATGCAAAAGTGAAAGTAAACAAAGTTTTTCTGATAAATCTCTGCAAGTATAAACGATAAACGGCGTTCTTAAAAGAGCGTCGTTTATTTTGCGGGTTATTTATATTAAAGCGCGGCGAGGGCGCATACACTTTTTGTGTGAGAGTGGTTTTGTGCGGAGCAAACGGGCGTATGGGCAGAGAAATCGCCCGCGAAATCGAAAACAGCAGGGATTTGGAAATCGTTGCGGGAGTGGATAAAAATTCCGCGGAGGCGGGCTTTAAGTGCTACGCGTCCATATCCGACATCGCAGAGCAGGCGGACGTGATTATGGATTTTTCGCACCACAGCTTGACTAAGGAGCTCGTAGATAATGCAGTCGCGCGGAAAATCCCGCTTGTCATTGCCACTACGGGGCAATCCCGAGAGGAAAGGGAGTATATCGAACGGGCGGCGGAGCAAATCCCTATTTTCTTTTGCGGAAATATGTCGCTGGGCGTAACTCTGTTTATCACGCTCGTGGCAAAGGTGGCGGAGATTTTTCCTTATGCGGACGTCGAGATTGTAGAAACTCACCACGCAGAAAAAGCCGATGTCCCGAGCGGCACTGCGCTCATGATAGCGGACGCAATCTTGAAAGCAAGGAACGGAGAGGGCAAAATAGTCATAGGGCGGCGCGCGGGTCAGCGCGAAAAGGGCGAAATAGGCATAAGTTCTCTGCGCATAGGCGGAGTCGTAGGCATACACGAGGTGCGCCTAAGCACGGGCTATCAAAGCATAACGCTAAAACACGAAGCGCACAGCCGCGCCCTGTTTGCAACGGGCGCGCTCCATGCAATCCGCTTCATCGCGGATAAACCCCGCGGACTTTACAGCGTAAAGGACTTTTTATGATTTTAAACACTTTCTCATCATTGCGGACAGGTTGCGTATGGTTGCGCGGGTGGGAGTTAGGTTTTTCTTTTCGTCGTTGCAGGCGAACTCGAATTTCAGATACCTGTTGAAATCCTGCACGACGTAGCGGTTATCGCCGTTGCGCGCAATCATATATTCGTATACGCTTATCAGGCTTTCTACGTGTCGGTCGAGCGAATATTTCTTTGCAAGCTCGGCGTATTCGTAGGATTTTTTATTGCGTTCGATTTTATGTGAAATCCAGTAGTCTATCTTGTCGGCGAGACATTTTGCGCTTCCGTGTTTGAATAGGCTGTTTTTGTCGAGCGCGAACTGTTTTGTCGCGCACATACGCGCGTCGCTGATTATGGGCACAGCTCCGCAGGCTATGGCTTCGAGGCAGGCGATGCCCTCGGTCTCCACGTCGCTCGCCTGTATATATAGATAGCTGTTGTTGTGCAGTTTTACAAGCTCCTCACGATTGAGATATACAATATGCAAATCCACTCCGAGGCGCTTTGCGAGGCGGATATATCGGTTTTTCTTTGCGCCGTCTCCCGCAAGATATAAGGATATATCGCCTTTGTGCTTGCTTTTCGCCACGGCTTTGATTATCAAATCCTGCCGCTTTTCTCTCGTCAAACGTCCTACGCAATTTATTATTATCTTTCCGCTTTCGTTTTCATAGCAGGCGGTCTGCTTTTTGAAGTTCGGGTCGTAGCCGTTGCTTATTACGTGCAGACTCTGCTTGTAGCCGTGCGTCAAAAGCGTTTGCGCGATGCGGCGGGAAGGGCAGTATATGTCGCGTATGATATTGCGCTTGTAATGCACCCTCTTTAACACGTCGTAGGTGAGCGCGGTCGCAAAAGGCAGATACTTCATATGCGCGTTGTACGTTATGTTTTGCGCAGACAGATGATAGCACCCCAGCACGGGAATGGATAACGCCTTTGCTATGTGCGCCGTCCTCGTCCCGAGAAAAAACGGCATAAATATATGCACCGCGTCTACGCCTTTGAGCGCGTTGCATATTCTCCCGTCGTTCGGCTCGGCAAGCAGTACGTGTTGCGACTCGATGACCTTTTGATACAGCGGAATTTTTTTCGCCTCGAATTCCACTATTCTTTCGCCTCCGACCTGCTCGCCGCACTCGGCGCGCGTGCAAAGTACGGTCGCTTCTACGCCTCGCTTCATAAGCTCCCGCACGAGATTCCGCGCCGATACAGACGTCCCGTTGCCCGTGTCATAATAGCAATCTATAACGATGGCAATATGCATTTTATCCTCCGTATAAAAACAACTGCGCTTGTCAAAAGTCAATTATTAGTATACTTTTGTATTTTTATTCTGTCAATAAATTTTTTACAATAGTATCGTAAAGTTTATTCGGAGTATAGGCTATGCTAAATGAAAATATAAAAAAATTCCGCGTCGCAAACGCGCTCAGTCAGGTGGAAATGGCAAAAAAATTGGGCGTGTCAAAGCAGTGCGTATCTAATTGGGAAAACGACAACGTTGTTCCGTCCGTCGAAATGCTTATAAAAATCGCGGGGCTTTTCAGAGTGTCCACGGATTGCCTCTTGGGTCTGGACGAAAAAAAATATCTCGAAATCACCGGTCTCGACGACAATCAGCTCGCGCATATCCAAGCGATTATCAACGATATTGCCAAGTGAAAACAGCAAAACAAGACGCTTTCGCGTCTTGTTTGGTAGTTGCGAGTGGACTCGAACCACCGACCCCCACCTTATCAGGGTGGTGCTCTAACCGACTGAGCTACGCAACTATATGGTGTTGGTGAAGATGCACGGATTCGTTCAATAGCGAACGGGCAACCTTACACCTATGGTGGAGATGCACGGATTCGAACCGAGGACCTCCTGAATGCAAATCAGGCGCTCTACCAACTGAGCTACACCCCCATATGAATGCTTTAAGATAATATCACCCACACGCGAGTTTGTCAAACGTTTTTATTAAAATATAAAACCGCCGAATCAATATTATATAAATTTTGATAAAACATTTGTTGATTTGTTGTGCCTATGTTAAACTAAAAATAGAGATGAAATATATTTCATTTTTAATATTGATAAAAGAAGTAATTGTATTATCCTGTGGCGGTTAAATAGATAGGAGAGAAATATGTCAAACGAAAGATATTCGGAAAATCTCGTGTTGGAGGAAATGGGTGTACATTTAGGCAAAAATGATTTCGGTTATGTATTTCCGCAAGGCGAAACGGGAAATTATGGAGAGATAGAGAAATGCCTACGAAAAATGGGCGGTAAACCGAGCGTTTGCAAACTTGACGATATGCTAACCGTCGGTTTGGGAAAGGCGAAGCCCGAGTACATTATTACATTCAATGATGATAAAAATACTATTTTGCTTGTTGAATGCAAAAGAAATTTAAAAGATCATAAAAGTCGAAATTTAGATATGCCGCAAAAATATTCTGTGGATGGAGTGTTGTTTTACGCAAAGCATTTTAAAGACATTTATAATGTAATAGCAATAGCAGTAAGCGGAACTTCAAAAGAAAATCTCAAAGTAAATACCTTTTATTGGAAAAAATGTGAAAATAATCCATTGGAATTGGAAAAGGCGAACGATACTATTCTTGAACCATTGAATTATTTAAATTTGGTTACAGGAAAGAAATTGGCAAGAGAATTTTCATTACAAAAAATTCGTGAACTTGCACAAATAATGCACGAAAAATTAAGACAAATTAAAATTTCCGAAAAAGATAAGCCCATTTTCATAGCAGGAATTTTGATTGCCTTGCAGAACGACGATTTTAGGAGAGATTGGAACAGCATAAACTCATTTAATAGCTTGTTGACGCTGATGATAAGTTCAATCGGAGATACACTCGATAAAAGCGATATAAAAAAGGGGAAAATCGAAGCTATTAAAAGTTCGTTTAGCAGAATTAAGAGCAATGAAAAAATAAAGACGATTCCTTTGGGCGAAACGGGGTCGTTAGCGTGGTTTATTAAACAGCTTGAAATACGCATTTTGCCGATGATGAATCATTATGAATATTCAGAAGACGCATTGAGTGTATTTTATCACGAATTTATAAAATACAGTGCGACAGACGGCAAAGGTTTGGGTATCGTTCTGACTCCCAAACATCTGACACACTTTATGTGCAAGCTCGGTGAAATAAATAAACAAAGTAAAGTGATTGATATTTGTTGTGGCTCCGGTTCATTCTTGGTTACGGCAATGGGTCTGATGTGCAAAGAAGCTAACGCGACAGAAATTGAAAACATAAAACAACAAGGTTTATACGGAATTGAACTCGATACGGATTTATATACTTTGGCAATCACAAATATGATTATTCGCAAGGACGGAAAATCCAATATTTTGTGCGGAGATTGCTTTTCGCAAGATATATTCAGCAATCTAAAACACAAGCATTTATCGCTTGGATTGATAAATCCACCGTATGCGCAAAAGGACAAGTGCGAACTGGAATTTGTCGAAAGATTGTTAAATGTGCTTGAACCAAGAGGTTTGGCTGTTGCAGTCGTTCCTGTGAGTTGCGCGATTGGAACTAAATTCAAAGATGTCAGAGAGAGGCTGTTTAAACACCATACGCTAAAAGCGGTTTTTAGTATGCCAGATGACATATTTTATCCGACAGGTGTCAATGTTTGCGTTATGGTTTGGGAGGCGCATAAAACGCACGATTCCTCAAAACCCACGTTTTTTGGCTACTGTAAAAACGACGGCTTTGTAAAAAGAAAAAAGATGGGTAGAGTCGATTATTACAACAAATGGGATAAAATAGAGGAAGAATGGCTCAACTTGTATGAGACTAAAAAGATTGTTGATGGGAAGTCCGCGTTGCAATGTGTAAAACACAGCGATGAATGGCTATGCGAAGCATACATGAAAATTGACTATACCGATATAGCGGAAAGCGAGTTTAATGAGACGGTCAGAAAATATTTGGCATTTGAAGTTGCTAACGGATATGTAACGTGCGAGAAAAATTTCGATTATACTAATGCTCCAAAAGAAGATGTAACCTTGCAAGAATTTAGCGTGAATGAATTATTTACGCCATATCTTGCAAAAGCATATCATAAAAATGCGTTAATAGAAATTTCAAGGTACGATAAAGTTAATAAGGTCGAATATATAACAAGAACCGGTTTAAATAACGGTATGGATTGTTATGTAGAAAAGGATGATGATTATAAAATTGAACAGGGGAATTGCTTATCCGTTGGAGCAGAAGGGGTTACGTTCTTTTATCATGAAAATGAAATTATTTGCGGCAATAAGGTTACAATATTAAGAAATGAACATTTAAATAAATATAATGCTATGTACCTATTAGCCGTACTTAATCATGAGTTAAAAAATGTTTTTAATTATGGCAGAGCAATAGTGTTAGGGAAAGTAAAACAGATGAAAATCAAGTTGCCTGCAAAAAACGGTCAGCCAGATTGGCAATATATGGAAACATATATTAAATCTTTACCATATGCAGATAGGATTTAATTAGTATTTATATTTTTTCCGATTTAATATAAGGCAGGTTATGCTGACGATGAGGGAAAGCCCCTCGGCGAGGATGACTGCCGTCCAAATTCCGTTGACTCCGAAAAGGAGGGGCATAACCATTATCGCAAGGATTTGAAATACGAGCGTACGCATAAACGAGATGATTGCCGACACAAGCCCGTTGTTGAGCGCGGTGAAGAATGAGGATAAAAATATACTCAGCCCCGAGATGATAAAGGATACGCCGAATAAGCGCATTCCAAACGTGGTCATATCGAGGAGCGCTTTGTCGTAGCTTACGAAAATCATACTGAGAGGCTTAGCCAAGCCTTCCGAGAGCGCGGTCATAAGCGCGCCGATACCCACCATAATTATAAGACTTTTTTTGAGCAGATTTTTCAGTTCGTCGTGATTTTGCGCGCCGTAGTGATAGCTTATAATCGGGGCAGAGCCTATCGCGTAGCCGAAGAACGTCGCGAGGAATACGAACGCGAGATATTGAATTACGCCGTACGCGGCAACGCCGTCGGTGCCGATATATTTGAGCAGTTGCATATTGTAGAGCATATTTACAATAGATATGGAGATATTGCTCAAAAACTCTGACGAGCCGTTAGTGCAGGTGCGCACGAGCGGCTTGATTTCAAATTTTGTGAGGACGAGCCTAAGCGGGCTTTTGTTTTTTACGGAAAAATATACGATTGGGATTAGCGCGCCCACGATTTGACTTGCTATCGTAGCAAACGCCGCGCCCGCGATACCGAGCTTTGCGCCCGCGATAAACGCCGCGTCGAGTATCATATTCGTCACGCCTGCGCCCACCGAAATCAAAAATCCGAGCAGAGGCTTTTCTGCGACGATGAAAAACGCCTGAAACATATTTTGAAGCATAAACGCGACGATTGCGGCAAGCAGAATTCTGCCATAGGTCACGCAGTGGGGCAATAGGGTTTCGTCCGCGCCGAGCAGTTTTGCAACGGGTTCGACGACGAGCGCGCCGACAACCGACAGAATTACGCCTACGATAGCGGTGAAATATACTACCATAGAAAATATTTTGTTTGCGCGCTCCTTATTGCCCTCGCCGAGAGTTTTTGCGACAAGCGCGGAGCCTCCCGCGCCCAGCATAAAGCCGACCGCGCCTATCGCCGATATAATTGGATATATCAAATTGAGCCCCGCAAACGGGTCTTTCCCAACCATATTGGAGACGAAAACGCCGTCTACAATGGTGTACAGCGAGGTGAAAATCATCATCGCAATAGAAGGTATCACCGCGCGGAAAAGTTTTTTATAGGTGAAGTGGTCGGATAAATGCACTGCCATTTTTTGCCCGTAATTTTAGGATTTATAGAATTATAGTGTATTATCGCAAAAGTGTCAATTTTTAGACTGTAAAACGGAAAAAGAACGTCGTTGCGAGCGTTCCTTTTCCGGTATGCTATTGGGTTAAGAGGGTCGAGATTTTATGCGGATTCCAAAAGCAGTTTGTCCGCAATCAAAGCGATAAATTCGCCGTTTGTGGGTTTTTCGTTGGGAGAGTAGATTTTTATGCCGAAGATATTGTTGATATTTTCGATTTTGCCTCTGTTCCAAGCGACTTCGATTGCGTGACGGATGGCGCGCTCCACCTTGGACGGCGACGTCTGATAGCGCTCGGCAATGCTGGGATAGAGGCGCTTTGTAATGGAGTTGATTATATCAGGCGTTTCGATTGTCATTTTTATGGCTTCTCTTAAAAACTGATAGCCTTTGATGTGCGCGGGAATGCCCACGGATATAAACAGATTTGCGATTTTTTCGTCGAGGGAGCGCGTGCGTTTTGAGGAGGCTGCCGTCGGTTTGGGCGCGGGTTGTTCGGGCGCGCTGAGCTCATTTAAAAGTCCGAGCAGTCTGTCGTAGTCAAACGGCTTTGCAAGGAAGTAGCTTGCGCCGTACTGCATTGCTTTTTGTACAAAGCCGTCCGTTGCGAGTTGCGACATCATTATCACTTGCGGCTTTTTGCCTTCGAGCGCGCTAAGCACGCCGAAGCCGTCAAGCTCGGGCATAACGATGTCGAGCAACAAATAGTCGGGTTTTGCGGATTCCACTAATTCCAGTGCTTTCACTCCGTTTGGAGCAACGCCGACGACGCTGTATCCGTCGTGGCTGTCGAGGTACTCTTTGAGGCTTGCGCAAAGAGCGAGATTGTCATCTGCGATGATTATGGATTTGCTCATAGTTTTCTCCTTGTTTTTTTACAAAATCAGTTTAACATAGCTAAAAATCGATGTGATGGGAAAAATATCGCAGATTTTGCGAGATTTTGTCTTATTATCTAAACTAATGTCATAAAAAATTACATGGGATTAGAAAACACGCGGATTTTTAAGTTGTTAAGTGAATTTTAGATTATTATGTAAAACTTTTCAACAATTATTTTCACCTATTTTTTAAATCACCACATATAGTAAATATTTTCACCGATTGCACTAAATGTGCTTTTTAAAAAAAATTTCAAAAAAAAGGTATAAATCAGTTTACATAACGGCACGTTATCAATATAATATATGAAAAATAAAAACCTATCTCTTTGAGGTCGAAATGGGAAAGTATAAGAGATGCCCGCGTTGCGAGCTGAACTGGATTCCTAATGAAGAAGAACTTTGCGAAGTGTGCAAAGTAGAACTGGGCAAAGCAAGCAAACTCAGCCTGCTCGAAGACGAGGACGACGATATTGCGGGACTCGGCGAGAGGATTTGTCCTATATGCAAAGTGAACTATCTCGACGCAGACGAGGATATTTGTCAAACCTGCCGCGCAGAGCGCGCCGAGAAGGAACTCGATAAAAGCGAGGAGGACGAAGGCTGGGAGGAGTATATCGACGACGAAGAGCCGATTGCTCCCGAGGACGACGAAAGCGAACTTTCGCTGTCGCAGATGCAGGATGACGAGCTTGACGAAATCGATGAGGACGAGGAAGAACCTCCGATTGACGATTTCGAGGAGCTTGACGAGGAGGCGTTGCTCGGCTTTGACGAGGACGACGATGAGGAGCTCGACGACGAAGATGATTTTTAATTAAATATAAAATCCGATTTACCTATAAGCGAGTTTATATATCCGAAATATTGAAAACCGCACGTAAAGTGCGGTTTTAATGTTTGCGTAAAAACTTCGCAGGGTTGACAGGAATAAGCGTCTCGGTTATGCTAAATACGTAAGAGGAGAGAATTATGCTTAAATTGCAAAACGTCACCAAAATATACGGAGATAAGGAAAACGCGGTGCGCGCGCTGAAAGGCGTTAGCGTCACTTTCAGAAAGAGCGAATTTGTGTCGATATTGGGTCAATCCGGCTGCGGCAAGACTACGCTTATGAACATTATCGGCGGGCTTGACCGCGCAACCGACGGAGATATAAGTATTGACGGCGTTAGCACCGTCGATTTTTCGGACGCGGAGTGGGACGAATACAGAAACTCCAAAATAGGATTTATCTTTCAAAGTTACAATCTCATATCCCACCTTAACGTGCTCGACAACGTGGAGCTTGCGCTGACGATTTCGGGGCTTAACGGCAGTGAGAAAACCGAAAAAGCCAAACAGGCGCTCGACAAAGTTGGGCTTAAAGACCAGTATCACAAAAAGCCAAATCAACTTTCGGGCGGACAGATGCAGAGGGTGGCGATTGCAAGAGCGATTGTCAACCAGCCCGAGATACTGCTTGCCGACGAGCCTACGGGCGCAATCGACAGCGAAACCTCCGTGCAGATAATGGAGATTTTGAGGGATATAGCAAAGGATAAGCTCGTCATCATGGTCACGCACAATAACGAGCTTGCAGAGGCCTACTCCAATAGGATAGTCAAGATTTTGGACGGCAATATCGTCAGCGACAGCAATCCCGTCGAGGAGGTCGTTGACGAGGCGGACGCCATCGAAGAACCCGCGCCTAAACGTACAAAGGCGAAAAAGCACAGGGCGAAAAGAAACTCGATGTCGTTTGCGACCGCAATCAAGCTATCCTGGAAAAACCTCATCAACAAGCGGGGCAGAAGCATAATGACTATCATCGCGGGCTGTATAACCGTGATAAGCCTTGCGTTGATACTTGCCGTCAACAACGGCTTTGCGATATACATAGACGACTTCGAGGAAAAGTCGATGTCGAAATATCCTATTACGATTTCCTCCGGCGAAAACAGCATAATGGCTATGTTTGAGGAATTTTTGCAGGACGACAATCTTACGGGCGACTCAGTAAGCATCTCGTCCATCTTCGAGATTTTGAACGGCGAAGCGCCCGAAAAGGACAAATTCACCGACGAGCAGATTGTGTATATCTACGGAATGTTCAGCAAAATGTTTCAAAGCATGCTCGACAACGATTCAAAGGACTTTGATATATCCACGTTTAAGCGCTATTTGGACAACGATTTCGACAAGTCGCTCGGCACGGTCAAATTCGATTACTCGTTAAACCTCAATATTTTCAAGGAAAATCAGAACGGGACGTATATGCAACTCAATCCACTGTCCAAGAGCGGAGTATTGGAGCCTCTGTTTTCGATGATAGGCGGGGACGAGTCGAGCACGGACAGAATGACCGCTATGATGGCGGCAATCGATAGATACGCCTTTTGGGACGAGCTCATCGCAGACGATAAGATGATAGAGTCGCAATACGAGACAATCGCGGGGCATCTGCCTAAAAATATGAACGAAATCGTTTTGGTTATCGACGAGTACAATCAAATATCCGATTTCGACGCGGTGTTGCTCAATCATATGGGACTTGCCGATTTGGTCGCCGCCGCGATGGACACCAAAAATCTTGACAATTACGCCACAAAGTTTAACGATATGCTCGGGAAGGAATTCGTCGTGCTCCCAACGAGTTCCGCTTACTCGTACAACGAGGACACCCGCCTCTACGAGAGCTTCGGTACGTATGAGCAAAGCGCCCAATCTCAGATTTTGAGAGAGAACGGGATAAAGGTCAGAATAAGCGGAATTCTCAGGTCTAAGGGCAACGTGGACGGCTGTATTAAGGGCGTCGTAGGATATTCGTCGGCGCTCGGCGATTATATCGTAAACGACGCGAACGAATCCGCATTCATCAAAGCGCAAAGAGCGTCGTATGAAAACTACGTTTCGCTTATCGAGCAGTCGGAGGCGATAATCAAAAAGATGGATAAGGAATTTTTGGGCGTCGAGGATTTATCCTTGCAGGAACAGCTCATTCTCGCGCAGGCGAGCGCCGCAAAGATTACCGACGTGCGTACGGGCGAGGAGATAGACCGTCAAACCTACTCGTCTATCATCAACGACAATAACGCGCGAGCCGTGGATAAGCCCTCCTATATCTACATATATCCCAAGACGATTGAAAGCAAAGCGAAAATCGTATCTGCGATAAGAGCGTTCAACGCCAAGTGTGCCGAGGACGAGCTCGCCGCGTCCAAAGCCGCATCGGCAAGCGGAAATCCCGCGCCTACGACTACGGGCGTCGTCGATTTTACGGACGACCTCGACTCCGTTGTGGGCGAACTCAACGGAATGGTCAATACAATCACCTATATACTCATCGCGGTCGCGCTTGTCGCGGTGCTTGTGACTATGCTGTTGATTGCGATAATTATGTATATATCCGTGCAGGACAGAACGCGCGAAATCGGCATTTTGCGCTCGCTCGGCGCGAGAAAGGGGGATATATCCAATATCTTCAACGTGGAAACTATGTTGCTCGGGCTGTTTGCGGGCGTGGTAGGCGTTGCGCTTGCCGCGATATTGCAATTCCCGATAAACTTGATTTTCGGCGCGACGCTCGGCATATCGGGCTTGTTGAAAATTGCTTGGTGGCATCCTCTGGTGCTGATAGTCGGCGCGGTTGTCATCATAGTGATTTCGGGGCTTATCCCGTCCATTATGGCGGCGAAGAAGGACCCCGTTATTGCCCTTCGCAGCGAGTAAAACGTTATAATTTGCGTTGATACTGCGTCAAAACCCTGTTGCCTACAAGTCGTGTACTAATTGTACACTTGGCTTGTCGGCAACAGGGCTTTTCCTTGTCTGCCGCAAAATATCGCGCTTTTCTAAACTAATGTGTTTTTTTTAATTATTACTAATTTTTATTAAATAACAAAAAATATCTACCTAAAAAAATCGGTTATTTTTTCTCTAAAATCTTTTTGATTTTCTTTTTGATGGAGTAGATAGTGTTGTCCACTTTCTTCTTTTCTATGCCGAGTTGTTCGGAGATTTCCCGATAGGACATCGCGCCGAGATAGAGGTTTAAAACGTTCCTTTCGCACTCGTTTAGCGCAGATGAGATTTCGCACATAAGCAGACGTTCGGACTCCTGCTCCTCAAAGACGGTCTCGACGTCTGTCTCGCTTGGCAAATCCCGAAATTGCGAAAGGGGAGTGCCTTTCGGGTCGGAATTATGCTTGCGCAAGGCGGTTCTGATTTTGTTGTGTATGCAGGTGGACGCGTAGGTTTTAAAGCTCGCCGCGCCGTTTTCTACGTCGTAGTGGCGAATGGCGTTAATCAACCCAATCATGCCGACTTGAACGAGGTCGTCAAAATCTATTTCGCTTGAAAAGTACGAGCGGGCAATGGCTTTGACGAGCGGGGAGTGAATTTTGACAAGTTCGCCCTCCGCCTCTCCGTCGCCGCTTTGCGCATTGAGTATCAATATATTTTCGTCCGCCATATCGAATAAACTCCTCGTACGTAAATTAAAATCCGATTTCGTTTGTTTTATCTCTTATTTTGTTAATTGCGCGGGGCTTGGCGCACTGCTTCGTATAGAATGACGCCCGTTGCGACCGACGCGTTGAGGCTATTCACCTTGCCGTATTGCGGGATTGTAAGCACGTCGTCGCAAAGCTCCTTTGTGAGGCGGTGTATGCCGTCGCCCTCGCTCCCGATGACTATCGCAATATCTCCGCTTAGGTTGACGGTCTTTGGGTCTTTGCCGTCGAAGTCCGTCGCGTACACCCAAATATTCTGCTCTTTGAGACTGCGAATAACGTCGTTTATATTAGTCACCTTTGCAATCGGCATATACTCCGTCGCGCCGCTCGCCACTTTTACAACGGTGTCGTTTACGCTTACGCTCCTATGCTTTGGGATAACTATTCCGCTCGCGCCGAAGCACTCAGCGCTGCGTATAATCGCGCCGAGGTTGTGCGGGTCGGTGATGCCGTCGAGCAGTAAAATCAAAACGGATTTTCCCTTTGCGCGCGCTCCGTCGATAATGTCCTGCACGTCGCAATAGGCGAAGTCCGTCACCGCGGCGACCACGCCTTGATGATTGCCTCCGCTTGCCAACTTGTCAAGCAGGGCTCTATCCGCATAGCTTACGACCGTGCGCGCCTCTTTTGCAAGCGAACGGATTGCGTTTAGCGACGGGTCGAACTCGCCTTTTAGCATAAACAGCTTATCGACGGTCTTGCCGGCGCGATACGCTTCTTTTACGGGATTGCGTCCGAAAATGTACATTTTTTACCTCTCTTAAAGGGTTGAACGTCATGTTTTAAGTTTCGCAACAAGTGTTTGTATTACGCACACTCTATCAAACCTCTTTTCCCCCTTAAAGAATAAGGGGGCAAGGGGTTTTGAGGAGTTTTCGGGCAAGGGGGTTCATAAGGGGGTATAGGGCGGACTCGGAAAACAGCCCTTTACCCCCTTAGTATTGAGGTTACACCTCACCCGTCACTGCGTGACACCCTCCCCTCGAATTCACCCCATCAAACGCGGAGGTTTGATGGGGACCCCGTATTTACCCCACAAAACAGGGACGTTTTGCGGGGACTCCGTAGGGGAGGGCTTTTCCGAATTGTTGCGTTGCTCCTCGCAATGACGATTTTTGTATAATTTTACCGCATTTCCACCCTTAATTCCCATACTGTTTTGTTTACAGCGCGGGGCTATCTTTTCCCATTTGCTTATCTTAGCTTCGCAAACAATTATACGTTATCGAAGCAAGAGGAGAGGAATTGCTCCAAGCGGGCGGTGTTTCCCGTCAGATACAAATAGCCGAGCACCGCCTCAAATCCGCTTGCTTTGCGATACTCCGCGGGCGCGGCGTGCTTTGCCGACGTCTGTATCTTGCAGTTGCGCGCGCGGCGGAATAGGTCGAGTTCGTCCTCGTCGAATAGGGGGAGCAGTTTGTCAACCTCGGCGGCTTGCGACACGGCTTTGACTACCTCGGTGACTTCCTTGTGTAGCGCGCCCGTCTTTTTGCGGGTTTCACCGACCGTCACGCGCGTACGCGAATATAAGGATTGCACAGCGTCTCCGATAAACGCAAGCGAAATCGGATGCAACGCAAGCGCCTCAGTTTTGGATATAGGCGTTTTCAGCTCGAAAATCGACGGATGTATCATAAATCAAGTTTAACACACAATTAGCGATTAGACAATCACAGGATTTGAAATATATCGCGGCAATATAAAGCCGTATCCGACGATACGGCTTTATAACGGAAAAATAAACGAAATAACGATTGTTTAGTTCTCGGTTGCCAAAGTTTGATAATTATCAAATTCGGAGGGTAACTCCCACGTTTTGGTTACATTAAAATCATAGAAGCGCATTTTCATAGTTCTATAATCGGCTTGATAATCAAACTCCACGGATGTTTCGTTGTTTACAAAATTTGTTATTATAGCGTCATCGTCTTTGAACAGACTATTTATCATGTTTTCCAACAAATAGGAGACGCTATTATATTCGCCATCATGTGTTTTGCCCATAATTACTTCATTTTCATTCTCCAATAACGTAAGAATATAATACCAGCCGTCTTCTTCAAATATGTAGTTATAAACAGTTTCGACAAAATCATCTGTTTCTACGTGATTATATGTATAGAACATATTTTCATCAAAGGTGTATGTATACATTGTGCTATTATCATCATCTATGCTATCAAGGCTAAAACTTGTGATTGTTCTATCAAGTATCATTTCGACTAACTCGTCTAACGTAATATCCTCGGGCAATTTGTAAGTATCGGACAATGCGCCGTCGGAGCAGTTAATCTCTATATTCGCAAGGGCATTATTGCTTATGCCAAGTTCTTGCCACTGCGCTTTTGTGCCCTCATAGTTTATAGTAGCGAGGTTTTCGGCATTTTGGATTTCGAAGACAAGCCCTGCAAGATTTGTGATACTGCTGGGGATTGTTATAGTTTCCGTTTCGTTAGGAATTTCCATTTCGGCGATTGTCGCTACGGGCAGGTCGTTGTAGGTGGAGGGGATTGTAAGCGTGTCGGAAGCGTCCTCATAATAGTATCCCGTCACGGCATACTCGTTTTTTTCGCTGTCCTTTGCAAAATGGAAGCCGATTTTGGGAGCGGCATAAAGATAA